>CAZZFT010000028.1:0-41890 GCA_964653555.1 uncultured Spirochaetales bacterium
TGCAGGACTTCGGCCGCAAGTTCAAGCCCGCCTTCTCGGGCTGCGAGCACGAGGCGTGCGGTCTGGTGCAGATGCACGACGCCGGCTTCGTGTCGCGGGTCGTGGACGGCGTTCGCGGCTTCAAGGTGGTCGTGGGTGGCGGTCTCGGCGCCGTTCCCCACCAGGCGAAGGTGCTCTCGGAGTTCACACCCGAGAGCGAGCTCCTTCCGCAGATCCAGGCGGTCGCGCGCGTGTTCGCGCGCCTGGGCGAGAAGCAGAACCGAGGTCGCGCGCGGATCAAGTTCCTGGTCTCGAAGCTCGGCATCGAGGAGTTCCGCCGCCTCGTCGAGGAGGAGCGCAAGACGCTGCCCCACGACGACCGCTGGACCGCCTTCCTCGAGGAGATGCCGCGCACGGGCGGCGACGCGCCTCGCGAGGCGGGATCCCGGATCCCCCAGGAGGGCCGCCGCGCGGGCTTCGAGGAATGGCTCGCCACCAATGTCAGTCCGCAGCGCCAGCCCGGCTATTCGGTGGTGATGCTGAACCTGCCCCTCGGCGACCTCACCGCCGACCAGGCGCGCGGTCTCTCGGACCTCGCCCGCCAGTACGTCGGCGACAACCTGCGCACCACGGTCGAGCAGAACATCGCGCTGCGCTTCGTCTCGGACGCGGACCTCCCCGCCGTCCACGTCGCCCTCCAGGAAATCGGCCTCGCCGCCCCCGGCGCGACCACGATCGTCGACGTCACCACGTGCCCGGGCACCGACACCTGCAAGCTCGGCATCTCGGCGAGCCGCGGGCTCGGCGGGGAGCTGCGCACGCGGCTGGCGGCGAAGTCGGCGTCGCTGCCGTCGGCGGTGAAGAGCCTCAAGATCAAGGTCTCGGGCTGCTTCAACAGCTGCGGCCAGCACCACGTCGCCGACATCGGCTTCTACGGCAACAGCCGCAAGATCGACGGGCGCACCGTGCCCCACTTCCAGGTGATCCTGGGCGGCCAGTGGACCGAGAATGCCGGCAGCTACGGCCTCGCGGTCGGATCGGTGCCCAGCAAGGCGATTCCCGAGACGGTGGACGCGCTGACCGACGCCTACGCCCACGGCCGCGAGAGCAGCGAGAGCTTCCAGGCGTGGATCGCGCGCATGGGCAAGCGCAACGTGAAGGAGCTGATCAAGCCCTTCATGGCGGTGCCTCCCTACGCCGAGGACACCACGTTCTACAGCGATTGGAGCGACGTGCGCGAGTTCACGATCGGCGACCTCGGCGTCGGCGAGTGCGCCGGCGAGGTGGTGTCGCTGTTCGGCATCGAGGTGGTGAAGGCCGAGTCGCAGGCCTTCGACGCCCAGGTGGCCCTCGACGAGGGCGATCCCGAGGGCGCCGAGGAGCTGGCCTACTCGGCCATGCTGACGGCGGCCCGGGCACTGGTGCGCACCGAGTACATCGACGTCACCTGGGATCCGGACGAGATCGTCGCCGAGTGGAAGAAGCGCTTCTTCGACAGCGAGCGCTTCTTCGACCGCTTCGCGAAGGGGACCTTCGGGCGCTACCTGCTCGACCGCCACGCGAACGGCGCGCAGAGCCCGAGCGCCGAGGCGGCGGCCCAGCGGGTCGAGGAGGCCCAGCTCTTCATCGAAGCCGCGCACGCCTGCGAGGCGCGCGAGTCGGCGGCCGCCAGCGTGCCCCCGATCCCCGGCGCGGGCACCGCCGTGAGTGCCGCCGAGGCTCCCGCCGAGGCGTGAACGAGGTCCACCGCCAGCCCAGCGAGAGGTCCATGAGTCCCCGACGCATCGCCATCAAGCTCTTCGCCAACCGCACGCTGGGGCTCCACGAGCTGCAGCCCTTCATCGCGGTCTTCCACCGCTTCATCCAGCAGGGGTCGGTGCCGGGCCTGTTGATCGACGTCGCCGACTACGCGCACGTGCCCGACGGCCCGGGCGTGATCCTGATCGGCCACGACGTCGACTACGGAATCGACCGCACGGGAGGTCGCACCGGTCTGCTGACGACCCGCAAGCGCGCGGGCGGCCGCGACCTCGCGGCGCTGTTCCGCGACACTCTGGGGATGACGCTCGCCACGGCTCAGGCGCTCGAGGCCGAGGCCCAGGCGAAGCTGGGCTTCACCGGCGCGGAGCTCCAGATCGCCTTCCCCGACCGGCTGGTCACGCCCAACACCGCCGAGGCGGCCGAGTCGGTGATCAAGGTGCTCGAGCCGGTGGTCGCCGTCCTGTTCGGCGACGGCGCGCGGCTCGAGCGCGATGCCGGGTCGGCGTCCGATCCGCGCCGCATGCTGACCCTGCGGATCTCGGGCGGCGACGCCGACGTGGCGACCCTGGCTTCCCGTCTGGAGCAAGCGTGATGGCGCAGCAGAGCCCCTGGGACATCAGCGTCGAGGATCTGAAGAGGCTGCGCGACGAGGGCGCCGAGTTCGTGCTGGTCGACGTGCGCGAGCCCCACGAGTACGAGATCTGCCACCTCGAGGGCAGGCTGATCCCGCTCGGGACGCTCGCCGGCAGCCTGGAAGAGCTCGACAAGGACGCCCACATCGTCGTGCACTGCCGCAGCGGCGGTCGCAGCGCCAAGGCGGTGCAGGCCATGCGCGAGGCGGGCTTCGGCAACGTCTGGAACGTGCAGGGCGGTATCCTCGCCTGGATCGCGCGCGTCGATCCCAGCCTCACTTCCTACTAGGGGCGGGCACGCGATGGGCGAGGAGCGGCTGCGCAGCGCGCTCGAGGCCATCGACGCCGCCAACGCGGACGATCCCCAGACGATCGTCGTGCGCGGCGCGCGCCGACCGAAAGAGCGGGCCCACGCCGAGCTGGTCTCGGAGTGGATCGCCCGGCTGGCCCCCGAGGCGAGCGAGGCGCTCCAGCTCGCCGGCCGCGCCCACCATCTGCGCCGCTGGGCGATCCCGCGCGCCGGATATCCGGAGGGACGCGAGGGCTACCTGCGCTGGCGCCGCGCGCTGCAGGACCTCCACGCCGAGGAGGCGAGCGCGATCCTCGCCGAGCACGGCTACGACGAGCCGACGATCCGCCGCGTCGCCGACCTGCTGCACAAGCGCGGGCTGGCGCGCGGCGACGCCGAGGCCCAGGTGCTCGAGGACGCCTTGTGTCTGGTGTTCCTCGAGACGCAGTACCGCGAGATCGCCGAGCGTCTCGTCGAGGAGAAGCTGCTCGACGTGACGGCGAAGACGCTGCGCAAGATGAGCCCGCGCGCGATCGAGCTCGCGCTCGAGCTGACCCTCGATCCGCGCGACCGGGCGACGATCCGCCGCGCCGCGGGTCTTTCGTAGACTCACCGGAGGAGCCGAGCTTGGACGTACGAGATGGATTCACCGACGCGATCGGCAACACGCCGCTGATCAGGCTGCGCAAGGCCTCCGAGCTGACCGGCTGCGACGTGCTCGGCAAGGCCGAGTTCGCGAACCCCGGGGGCTCGGTCAAGGACCGCGCCGCGAAGTACATCATCCTGGACGCCGAGGAGCGCGGCGACCTCCAGCCCGGCGGCGTAGTGGTCGAGGGTACTGCCGGAAACACGGGGATCGGGCTGGCGCTGGTCGGAAACGCGCGCGGCTATCGCACCGTGATCCTGATGCCCGAGACCCAGAGCCAGGAGAAGAAGGACATGCTGCGGCTGTGCGGCGTCGACCTGCGCTGCGTCCCCGCGGTGCCCTTCAAGGATCCGAACCACTACGTGAAGCAGGCCGAGCGCCTGGCGGTGGAGCTGGCGAAGAGCGAGCCGAACGGTGTGCTCTACGCCAATCAGTGGGACAACCCGAGCAACCGCAACGGTCACGTGCGCTCGACCGGGCCCGAGATCTGGGAGCAGACCGGCGGCCAGGTGGACGGCTTCACCTGCGCGATCGGAACCGGGGGGACGCTGGCCGGCGTGGGTGAGTTCCTGAAGTCGAAGAATCCCGAGGTGCGGATCGTCGCCGCCGACCCGATGGGCGCGGCGATGTACCACTGGATCAAGGACGGCGAGCTGCGCAGCGAGGGCAGCTCGATCACCGAGGGCATCGGGCAGGGGCGCGTGACCGGCAACATCGACGGCGCCCCGATCGACGACGCCTACCAGATTTCCGACCAGGAGATGCTCCCGATCGTCTTCGACCTGCTGCGCGAGGAGGGCCTGTGCCTCGGCGGCTCGAGCGGCATCAACGTCGCCGGCGCGATCCGCCTGGGTCGGGAACTCGGGCCCGGCCACACCGTGGTCACGGTGCTGTGCGACTACGGGACGCGCTACCAGAGCAAGCTGTTCAACCCCGAATTCCTGCGGAGCAAGGGCCTGCCGGTGCCGACCTGGCTGGAGGACTCGCCCTAGGCGGCGAGCCGCCGACGCGAGAGCGCGAGGACGAGTGCGGCTCCGGAGAGGAGCATCCAGGTGCCGGACGCTTCGGGAACCGTGATCACGACGGTCGCCGTGTTCGAGGTGTCGCCCACCTCGTCGTCGACTTCGTAGGTGAAGGAATCCGCGAACGCTCCCGATCCGGGGTCGTGGACGTAAGTCACCTCACCGGTCACCGGATCCACCGACAGGGGCGTCGACAGCGCGTGCATGGGCTGCGACACGATCGCGACGGTGGTGGGGTCGAGCACGCCATCGCTGTCGGAGTCGTTCGTCAGCACGTCGATCACGACGTTCCCGCCGAAGTCGACGTTCGCCGCGTCGTCGACCGCGACCGGAGGCTGATTGACGCTGGGGCAGGGGACGCCGAAGTACTTCTCGTCCACGTAGCTCTGCACCTGCAGGCGTTCTGGATCCGAGAGCGCCCGATCCCAGGCGAACACCGCCGCCACGTCCAGCTGGGAGAATCCCAGTCCAGCGATCTCCTCACCGATTACGATCTCTCCCGGCGAGGTAGAGAACGAGTGGCCGTCGGAGTCGATTTGGGCTCCGTCCTTGAAGTGCCGCGTGACGTCGCTCTCCAGGACCACTCCCTGGGTCAGCCAGCCGGCGCCCACACCCGGCTCCGCGGAGGGGAAGTCGTTCCCACTGCCCCAGCCCTGCACGGTGAGCAGTCCGCTGTTTCCATTCACGACCAGGCCGAAGGCCTGATTGCTCGCGCCGGCGCCGTAGGACACTCCGGCGAAGACACCCTGAGCGGCGATGTAGCGGAGCACGGCGATCAGCGTGCGATCGCTAGAGCCGCCTGGCAGGCCCGTCAGCCCGCCGATCCGCTCGAGCTTGTCACCGGCTCCATCGAGCGCGATTGCGGGCCCGCCGTGCGGTCCGCCCGTCGCCAGCAGCTGGGGGTCGCCGGCGGCCTGGAGGTCGTTTCCCAGACCCGACTGGTCGATCCAGCTCGAGACCGTGCCGCCACCCGCGTCGACTCCCGCATCGGCCTCCAGCTGCAGCACGAGCCCGCCCGTCACCAGGGAGCAGCTCCCCGAGAGAACGCCGACGATGACCGTTGCCTCGTTCGAGGTGGCGCCGTCGTCGTCGTCCACCGTGTAGCCGAAGGCGTCGCTCGTCTCGACGAGATCGGTGTGCTGGTAGCTGACCTCTCCGCTCACCGGATCGACGCCGACGACGGCGCCGTGCGCGGGCGCCGTCGTGATCGCCACCGTGGCGGGGTCCAGGGAGCCGTCCGGATCGCTGTCGTTTGCGAGGACGTCGACGATCACGGTGTCACCCGGCGCGGGGACTACTGCGTTGTCGTTGTTGGCGACGGGTGGCTGGTTCACGGGCAAACCACCGAAGTACTCCACGGAGAGATAGTCCTCGATCTGCTGTCGCTCCGTTTCGGTCAGGGCGCGGTCGTAGACCAGCACCTCGGCCACATCCATGGCGATCTTGCGGTTCAGGTTCTGTTCGATCCCGAGTCGGATGGCATCACTCGCGGTGGCGAAGGCGTGCATTCCGGAGCCGATCAGGGCTCCGTCGCGGTAGTGCCAGAAGTTGCCCGATTCGTACTTCACGGAGTGCGTGATCCAGCCCGCGCCCTGGCCCACGACGCTGGACGGGAAGTCGTTCGGACCGCACCAGCCCTGGACGAGAAGATCCGCGTCGGTCGCGGTCACGCCGACCCCGAAGGTCTCGTTGCACGCGGAGTTGCCCCAGGTGAACCCGCCGAATCCGTCGCCGAGGTATCGGACCACGAGGAAGACGGAGCGATCCGCGCTGCCGGTGGGCAACGCCGCGAAACCCGAGCGCCCGAGCCCGTCGTCCACACCGTCGAAGGAGACGACACTGTGACCATTGAGCGCGGCGGGCAGCAGCGTCGGACTCCCGGAGACGGGGACCAGATCGTTGCCAGAGGTGGTCTGGTCGGCCCAGGACGTGACGGCGTTGCCGCTCGTCGAGACTCCGGCGTCTCCCTTCAGGTGCATCACCAGGCCGGACAGCACGGGCACGGTGCAGGGCCCGGCCGGCGTGTAGCTGGCGGTGAGCGTCGCATTCGAGTCCGGCACGACGATGTCGTGGCTGGCGGCGCCGGCGTCGCTCCATGCACTGAATTCGTACTGTACGCCGCTGAGGCACTGGATCAGGGGTGCGGTGATCGTGTGCTGGAAGTCGATCAGCGTGTCCTTTACGAAGGGCGCCGTCTTCGGGATGCCGTCGATGGCGATGGAAAGGCCCGCCGGGACGGTGTCGAAGGTGAGGTCGACCTTGTCCGGCTCGATCTCGACGCTGTCCACGCCCTGGAGGCCGTCCGAGTCGGTCACCACCAGGTCGATCGCGAAGCTGGTGTCGTCGCTGAAGTCGTGGTCCGCGTCGTCCACGTTGAAGCTGCCGCCGCCGGGACCGAGCGACTCTGGGCCCGAGACGGGGTGGAAGTGGTTGTCGTGGTGGAACTTCACCGTCCAGGAGTAGTCGACGCCGCCGGGATCGGTCTCGTCCGGATCGATCGACGAGCCGGTGAATGCGATGATGTCCCCGGCGCGGAACAGCGCCCCGTCGCTCGGGGTGTCGATGATCGCCGTGGGGGGCGTGCCCACCGTCACGCGGATCGGGTTCGACAGGGTCGTATGAGTCGGATCGAAGACGCGGAGCAGAACGTCGAAGAGGCCCTTGCTGGTGAAGGTGTGCATCGTCGTCGGAACGACGCCGTTCACGGGGACGTTCCCCGCCACCGGCGTCGTGGCGTCACCGAAATCCCACTCGTAGGTGAGCGGCTCCGATTCCGCGTCGCTCACCGTCGCGTCGAAGGCGACCTCGAGGGGAGGAGCGGCTCCCGACAGCGGTACCCCACCGATGCTGTCGACCGATGGCGCCTGGTTCCCGTCGTCGAACACGAAACGGCGCAGATCGCCTGCACCCTGGGACCCCGCATTGCCCGATATCGTGAGGTAGTAGAGCGAGCCCTCCGGTCCTTGCTCGATCGCCACCACCGGACCCGCATTGGGCTCGAAGGGGAAGTCACCCGAGACCGTCAGGCCGGTCGGATCCCCCGGATCGAAGGTGAGGTAGCGGATCCAGTCCCGGACGAAGTCGCCGTAGAAGTAGGCGCCCACGTAGGGTGTCGGGAACTGGCTGCCTCGGTAGACGATGCCTCCGGTGATCGATGCGTTCGAGCCCGCGTGCGGGTAGGCAAAGATCGGATCGTCATGGGGCTCGTCATCGCAGTTCGGGAAGTCGCTGTGAGGCTCGGGGCCCTCGCAGGCGGGCCAGCCGAAGTTGGCGTTCGCACGCCCGATGTGGACGTCCTCCCAGGAGTCGTTCTGGTCGTTCCCGCCGACCTCCCCGATGAAGTGCCGACCCGTCGGAAGGTCGAAGCGCGAGCGAAAGGGATTGCGCAGGCCATAGGCATAGATGGCGTCGACGATCCCACCGGGACCGTCCTGCACCAGGCCGAAGTTGTCGGACGGAATGTCGCCATCCGGCTCGATCCGGATGATGCTGCCGGGTGCCTTGGTGAGGTCCTGCGCCAGGGCGCCGTCGAAGTGATCGCCCAACGTCAGATACAGATTGCCGTCCGGGCCGAAGTCGAGACCGCCGCCGTAGTGGCAGCAGGAGCCGTACCCCTCCGTGTCCTCCCACAGAAAGACCTCGCTCGCAGGGCTCGCGGTGCTGGTCAGGCCGCCCGCGTTCTCCTGGTGCGTGAATCGGGCGATGCGGCCGCGCTGAGGTGAGGCTGGCATGTAGTAGAGGTAGAAGTAGCCATTGCTCCCGAAGTCCGGATCGAGCGCGATGTCGATCAGCCCTCGCTCGCTTCCGGTGTTGATGTTCGTGAGGGTCATGTACGAGGACGTGGCCAGCGGCAGCGGAGCGCTGGGATCCCCGATCAGGATCTCGCCGCCCTTCTTCAGAATTAGGATGCGTCCGTCGGGGAGGAACGACATCGAAATCGGCTGGCTGATGCTGCCGAGGACGAGCTCGTTGACGAAGTCCGGCGGCGGAGCCGCATAGGCACGCGAGCCCAGCAGAAATGACACCAGGAGTGGCGCGCAGACCAAGAGAAGAACGCGGCACGGGACGGCGGGACGGCTCACCCGGGCCACGCTACCACGCGCGTCTCCGTCGGTGGAAGGATTCCGGAGCGGGAACGACAGTCAGCGACGGATGCCGAGCACTTCCGTGTGTTTCGAGCGTCTACTGCCAATCGCGTCCGCCGGCGTCACGGATCGAGACGCATTGTTTCTTGACGTCGGCTGCAATCGCGTGTTATGGACCACGACGATGCGTCGGCTGCGAGCACTCTCGTTCATCGCTGCCATGCTGCTTGCAGACCCGGCGGCTTCCGTCTGCCCTCTTCCGACCAGCGGGCTCGTTCTGCACCTCGAGAGCGATGCGGGCGTCGCGGCCAGCGGTGGCACGATCACCGGCTGGGCCGACCAGTCGGGCCTGGCCAACGACCTGACGGCAGCGGGGGATCCTCAGCTGATTTCCGCGGCGCTGAACGGCCAGGATTACGTCGAGTTCGATGGTGCCGGCGACAAGCTGGAGCGGACGACGACGCTCTCCGGCTTCCCGGTCGGGGCAGCTGACCGCTCGATGTTCCAGGTGGTGCGCTACGACAGCAACGGCTTCGGCGGGACGGCCTACGGTGACAACGCCTGCGGTCAGGCCTTCGGACTCATCGTGGACAACGGGGGGGATCTCACCGTCCAGCGGTGGTGCTCGGACTTCCAGACGAGCACGCCCGGGAACGGCGCGGGCTGGCTGCGCCAGAGCGCGATCGTGGATGGCTCCGAGGTTCGTCACTACAAGGACGGTAGTCTGCTCCAGACGGACGCGAACAACCTGGCGACGGTCTCGACGCGTTTCGTGACCGGTGCCGAGATCGACAGCAACCCCTACCTGGACATGGACGTCGCGGCAGTGCTGCTCTACGACGTCGCCCTCTCGGAGGCCGACCGGATCGCCGTCGAGAACTATCTCTCCGAGAAGTACTTCGGCGCGGCCTGCGTGATCGGAAGCGCCCCCGAGGCGGACGACGACGCCGCGCTGATCGCCAGCGCGGGAGACAGCGTGCTGATCGACGTCGTCCAGGGCGACGTGGACGCGGACGGCAGCGTGGATCCGACCACCGTCGCCGTGACGAGTGGCCCCACGAACGGGACGGCCGATCCGGATCCGGTGACCGGCGAGGTCACCTACCAGCACGACGGAAGCGGCGCTCTCACCGACACGTTCACCTATACGGTGATGGACGACCAGGGCAACGCCTCGAATCAGGCGACGGTGCGCATCTCCGTCGGGCCGCTGCCGCTGGACGGTCTGGTGCTGCGACTCGAAGGAGATGCGGGGGTTTCGGAGAACGCGGGGGCGGTGACGACCTGGGCGGACCAGTCGGGCAACGCCAACGACTTCACCGCGGCGGGCGACCCCTCGCTGATCGTCACGCCGGACGGCGTCGACGCGATCTCCCTGGACGGGATCGACGACAGGATCGAGCGGACCGGGACGCTGACCGGCTTTCCCGCGGCGAATGCGGACCGCTCGGTCTTCGCCGTCCTGCGCTATGTCGACGATCAGGGTGTGTTCGTCGGATTCAGCTACGGAAACGGCGCCCCGAACCAGGCTTTCGGGCTGGTCGTGAACGGGACGAACGGCTTCCTGACGGTCCAGGGCTGGGGCAGTGGCAACGACTTCCCATCGGGAACCGCGGGCGTCGGCGCGGGCTGGGTGCGTCAGGCGGTAGTGCTGGCAAACGGCGTGGTTCGCCACTTCGCAGACGGTGCGCAGATCGACAGCGATCCTCACGTGTATGCGACTTCGCTCACCAGGGCGGTGATCGGCGAGGAGATCAACCATCTCGGGTTCTCCGTGCTCGACACCGCGGGTGCTCTCGTCTACGACCGGGCCCTGGTCGACGAGGAGGTGGCCTTCGTCGACGCCTATCTCGCTGCGAAGTACTTCGGTGACGGGGACGGTGTACCGGGCGACGTCGACGTGTGTCCGGCCATCGCGGATCCGGGCCAGGAGGACTACGACGCCGACGGTGCAGGCGACGCCTGCGATCTCGATGACGACGACGACGGCCTCTCGGACGTCGACGAGGCCACTGCCGGCACCAACCCCCTCGATGCGGACAGCGACGACGACGGACTCAGCGACGGCGACGAGGTCGGCACCTACGCGACCGACCCGTTGGACGCGGACTCGGACGACGACGGTGTGAACGATGGCGTCGAGGTGGCCGCGGGGAGCGATCCCAACGATCCGGGGTCGGTTCCGGCGGTTCCGGGCGCGGCTGCTCCCGCCTTGGTGCTCGGGCTGACCACAGCGGCCGTTCTCCGCGAGGTCCGCCGCCGCCGGCGTTCCTGAATCGGAGCGGGCCCAGGGCACGCATCCGCGCGGCGGCTGATCTAGATTCCGCGGCGGAGGCTCCCCGTGATCCGCACCGCCCGCCTGCGTTTTCCCGGCTCCCAGGGCGCGCTCCTCGATGCGCGCTACGACCACCCGGTCGGTCCCGTGCGCGCCACGGCGCTCTTTGCCCACTGCTTCACGTGCTCTAAGGATCTCGCCGCCGCATCCCGCATCTCGCGTGCCCTCGCCCACCGCGGCCTCGGCGTGCTGCGCTTCGACTTCACCGGTCTGGGACACAGCGAGGGAGAGTTCGGGAACACCGACTTCTCTTCGAACGTCGAAGATCTCGTGCGGGCTGCCGATCATCTGCGCGCGGGCGAGGGAGCGCCGACGCTCCTGGTCGGGCACAGCCTCGGTGGCACCGCCGTGCTGGCGGCCGCCGACCGCGTGCCCGAGGCGAGGGCCGTCGTCACGATCGGGGCGCCCGCGAGTCCCGATCACATCAAGCGGCTGTTCTCACCCGCTCTGACCGAGATCGATCGGGACGGTGCGGCCGTGGTAGAGCTGGAGGGCCGCCGCTTCCGGATCCGCCGCGAGATGGTCGCGGATCTGGAGGCGCAACCTCTCGGCGAGCGGATCGCGAAGCTCGGGAAGGCGCTGCTCGTGCTCCACGCGCCCTTCGATGCCACCGTCGGGATCGAGAACGCCAGCGAGATCTTCCTGGCGGCGAAGCACCCGAAGAGCTTCGTCTCGCTCGACGACGCCGATCACCTGCTCTCGCGGCGCGCCGACGCCGAGTACGCGGCCGAGGTGATCGCGGGCTGGGCGTCGCGCTACCTGCCCCCCGCGCCCGAAACAGTGCGGCGCGCCGAGCCCGGCGAGGTGCGGGTCGAGGAGACGGGCTACGGGCGTTTCGCCAACGAGGTGCTCGTGGGCTCCCACCGGATGCTCGCCGACGAGCCGCGCGACGCGGGAGGTGACGACACCGGCCCCTCGCCCTACGGCTATCTTTCGGCGGCGCTCGGCGCGTGCACGTCGATGACGGTGCGGATGTACGCGAACCGGAAGCAGTGGCCGCTGGAGAAGGTCTCCGTGACGGTCTCGCACGAGAAGATTCACGCCCGCGACTGCGAGGAGTGCGAGACGGAGACCGGACGGATCGACCGCTTCGACCGGACGCTCCGGCTCGAGGGGCCTCTCAGCGACGAGCAGCGCCAGCGGCTGCTCGAGATCGCGGATCGCTGTCCCGTCCACCGCACTCTGGAAGGACCGGTCCAGGTGCGGACGCGGCTCGTCGGATGACCCGATCGTTCACGCTGGGCCTCCTGGCGCGCACACTCGCGGCGTTCGTCGCGGTCGCCACGCTGGCGGTCGCGGCGGGCGCCGCGGAGGAGCACGACGCCGCCTACTGGATCGACCGGATGGAGGCGTCGCTGCTGCCCAAGGCCTCGCTGCGCGCGCGCTTCGTGCTCGACACGGCTTCGCGTCCGCAGCAGGAGCTGCGCGGCCAGCTCGCCCGGGTACAGGGGCCGACACAGATCCGCAGCATCGTCGCCATCGAGCGTCCCGATCGGGAGCGCCGCGTCCTCCTGATCTCGTCGACGCCCGGCGGAGAGCTCGAGAGTGGTCTCTATCTCGCCGGCGAGGCGCCGCTGCGGATCCGGGTCGCGCGCACCGATCCCTTCCTCTCCACCGCCTTCACCTACGAGGACCTGGGCTTCGTCGAGCAGCGCAAGGCCGCCGACACCCGACTCGAGGAGGAGGACCTTCCGACCGGGCGCGTCATCGTGCTCACCAGCGGACCCTACGGGCCCTATGGACGCGTCGAGACCCGGCTCGATCCGAAGACGGCGCTGCCGAAGAAGGTGGAGTACTACGACCGCGACGGGAATCTGGTGCGGACGGTGACCTACGGCGGACTGGAGAAGCACGGGATCTTCTCCTTCCCGCAGCGAATCGAGGCCGTCGAGACGAAGACCGGGCGCCGCAGCACGCTGCGCATGCTGGACGTGCAGCTCGGCGCCGAAGTCTACGAGTACGAGTTCAGCGACGATGGCCTGCGCGAGCTGGCGATCAAGGTCAACCGGCAGGCCTCGCCCTACTGACCCGGGACGCTAGCGGCCCTTGAACACCGGCTTGCGCTTCTCGAGGAACGCGCGCGGACCCTCGGCCGCGTCCTCGGAGGCCATCGCCGTCATCCCGTGCCTCATCTCGATCGCGAAGGCATCGGCTTCGGGGAGGGTCGCGGTCTCGCGAATCGTGGCCATGATCGCCTTCACCGCCAGAGGCCCGTTGTCGGCGATGCGCTGGGCGATCTCCCGGGCCTTCTCCAGCGCCCGACCATCGGGCACGAGGTGTCCGACGAGCCCGAGCTCGAAGGCGCGGCGGGCGGAGATCGAGGTTCCCGCCACCAGCATCTCGACCGCGACGGTGTAGGGGATCTGGCGCGGCAGCCGCACCGTCGAGCCGGCCATCGGGAACAGGCCGCGCTGGACCTCGGTGACGCCGAACTCGGCGCCTTCGGCGGCCACGCGGATGTCAGTGCCCTGGAGGATCTCGGTGCCGCCGGCCAGCGCGTAGCCCTCCACGGCGGCGATCACGGGCTTGCTCGGCCGGTAGGTCTTGAGCCAGCCGTCGAAGATCACCGAGCCCTCCTTGAGGAGCCGCTCTTCGTACTCGTCGTCCGCTCTTCCCGCGCGCAGCTTCGGGATCACCGACAGGTCCATGCCGGCGCAGAAGACCGGGCCGTTGCCGGTGAGGATCGCCACCCGCAGGTCGTCGTCCTCGTCGAGGCGGTGCCAGGCGTCCGAGAGGCCGCACAGGACCTCGGCGTTGACGGCGTTCTTCTTCTCCGGCCGGTTCAACGTGACGACGAGGACGTGTCCGTCCTTCTCGGTCAGCAGCGCGGGCATGGGGCGGTCCTCCTCCGGCAGCGTGCGGGGAGGGCACGCTACCGCGCACGCTGGGCCAGCTCCAAGGCCGGCCCGCCTCCCCCGGAGGCCCCCGGGGCCGTACCCCCGGGCCCGGAACGCGAGCGCCAGCCACTTTCGGCCCCCTCGGGGGGAGAGGTCGATCTTTTCCGCAACCTGGGGGCCAGCGGGCGCAACTTCTCTCTCGAGGTGGTCGTGCGTCCCGCGCGCCGGCCGGGGGAAATCCGCATGCTGCGAACGCGCCAAAGCCGCCGAAGCTGCCGACGGGTCCCCCCGACCCCGAGGGCCTTCGAGTACGATGGGCCGATCGTGGCCGTCCCCCATCCGCTCGCACAGGAGGGATCCCGGTGACGCAGGCGCAGCTGCGCGTCGTCCGGGGCGGTCGCGGGCGCGCGCGGAAGGTCGGACCCGAGGACGACTCCGACCGGATTCTGCTCGCGCGCGTCGTGGAGCGGGACCACGGCTGCCACCGCACGCTCTTCGAGCGCTACTACAAGCGCGTCCTGTCCTTCGTGCGCCGCCGCGTCAACGACGACGGCCTCGCCGAGGAGATCACCACGGACGTCTTCTTCGAGGTTTGGCGCAACGCCTCCGCCTACCGCGGCGAGTCGCCCGTCTCGACCTGGATCTTCGGCATCGCCAACCTGAAATCGCTCTCGGCACGGCGCTACTACGCGCAGCCGCGTCGGGCCTCGGTCCGCGTCACCTCCGACGAGACGCTTGCGAGGGTGGCGGACCCGAGCGACGCCGCCGAGACGATCACGGCGCGCGCCGAGCTGATGCGACTGCTGCGCGCGATCGACCGTCTTCCCGAGGGCCAGCGAGACGTACTCCGCCTGGCCTTCCTCGAGGGCCGCTCCTATCCGGAGATCGCCATGGAGCTGCAGATCTCCGAGGCCAACGTCAAGACGCGAGTGAATCGGGCTCGCTCGCGTCTGCGCATTCTCGCCCGACAAGCACCGGAGGCATGACACCATGCCCGACGATCCCCGCTGTCCCGAGGCCATCCTCGCTGCGATTCCCTGGTATCCCGAGGGGCTCACGCCGGATGAGTGCGGCGCCGTCGAGGCGCACGCGGCCGACTGCCGCGCCTGCTGCGCGGAGCTCGCCTTCCTGCGCGGCGACGAGGAGCCGGCCATCTCGCTTCCCGATGCCGAGCAGGTCTACCAGCGCGTGCTCGAGCGGATCGCCGGGCCCGGCGGCGACGCCGAGTCGAGCGCCGAGTGGGCCACCTTCGCGCGTGCGCGCAGCATCGGGCGCCGCGCCGCGAAGCCGGTCGGCCTCGCGGCGGGTCTGATGGTCGCCGCGCTGTCCGGAATGCTCACCACCGGTGCGATCTGGGTCGCGAGGGTGGCCCCGACCTACGAGGCGCAGCCCGTGCCGATGGTCGCCGTTGCGGCGCCGGGAGTCGCGCATCTCGACGTCATCTTCCGGCCCGAGACGACGGCGTCGGAGATCCAGTCCGCCCTCTCGGAGCTGGACGCGAAGGTGATCTCCGGGCCGACGCAGGTCGGCGCCTATCGCCTGCGACTGGCGCCGGGCAGCGACGTGAGCGCCGGCATCGCCCGGCTCCTGGAGGGCGGTCGCGGCGTGGCGATCTTCGCCGAGCCGGCGAGCAGCTAGCGCGTCGCGATGCGCATCGCCGGCGTCTCTCCGGCGAGCTGGAAGCCGCGAAGGTGACGGCGGACACTCCTCGGCCGGGAGGGTCGTGCCGATCGAGACCGGGATGAGCCGCCGAATCCGCCGCGAGACCGGGGCCGCCGGGTTCGGCCGTTCTCGGCCGGCCGGGTCGCGATGGATCGCGCTGTGGGCCGCCGGGATCGCCGCCGGGATCGGGACGGCCTGCGGCGGCGGCAGCGGCGAAGAGACGCTGAACGGTCCGCCCTACACCGTGTCGGGGACGATGCTGGCGGCCTCGAGCAGCGCGATCGACTCCGACACCAACGATCCCGCGGCGCCCTTCGCGTCGAACGACTCCGCTGCCCTGGCCCAGGAGATCCCGAATCCCGTCACCCTGGGCGGACACGTGAACCGCGCCGGCAAGGGCTCCTCGGGTCGCACCCAGTTCGCGGGGGATCGTGAGGACTGGTTCCGCGTCGCCCTCGCTGCCGGGCAGACGATCCGGCTGCTGATCGCCGAGAACGGGACCACGAACGATCTCGACCTCGAGCTGCGCACCCTCGGTCAGACCCTCGTCGCCGAGAGCAACACCGCGAGCCGCAGCGAGCAGATCACCGTCCCCACCACGAGCGACTACTACGTCGTCGTGGTCGCGGACACGGGCTTCTCCAACTACACGCTCGTGATCGGCCAGACGGCGAGCGCCGCCGGCGCCGCGGCCGAGCCCGAGTTCGTTCCCGGCGAGGTGATCGTGCGCTACCGCGACGATCTCCCGCTGGCCACCGCGCGCCTCGGGCCCGACCAGCGGGCGGCGGCCTTCGGCATGCGCCACGTCGCCGGCGAGCGCGACAGCGAGATGCTGTTCCGGGCCGAGACGCCAGCGGAGCGCGCCGCGGCGATGCGCTCCCTGGGCCTGGTGTCGCAGGCGCAGGAGGCGGTCGCCGCCGCCCCGCGCCCGGTCGCCTCCGCGGCGATGGAAGAGGCGAGCGCGCGCGAGGACACCCGGCGGATGGTGCAGGGATTGCGCGCGCGGCCCGAGATCGCCAGCGCCGACCTCAACTACATCCGCCTCCCGACCGCCGTGCCGACGGACGAGTTCTATCCCCTTCAGTGGCACTTCGACCAGATCAACCTGCCGAGTGCCTGGGACGTCGTCGCTCCGGCCAGCGGCGTGGTGGTCGCGGTGGTGGACACGGGCATCAAGGCCGATCACCCGGAGCTGAAGGACCAGATCCTGGCCGACTCCGGCTACGACTTCATCAGCGATGTCACCAGCGCCAACGACGGCGACGGATGCGACGACGACCCGGAGGATCCCGGCGACGCGCCGGGCTCGGCGAGCGCCAGCAGCTGGCACGGAACCCACGTCGCAGGCACCGTCGCGGCGCGCACCTCGCTCGGGGGCGGGGGCAGCGCCGGCGTGGCGGGCGTGGCGTGGAACGCGCAGATCATGCCGCTGCGCGTTCTCGGTGTGGGTGGCGGCACCGACTTCGACATCATGGCGGCGCTCCGCTACGCCGCCGACCGCGACAACGCCTGTCCCGGAGCCCGCCCCCCCCGCCCCGCGCAGATCGTCAACATGAGCTTCGGCGGTCCTGGCTTCGACCAGAGCTTCCAGAACCTGGTGACCGACCTGCGCACCAACGCGGGCCTGATCTTCGTCGCCGCCGCGGGCAACGATGCGTCCTCGGCGCCTTCCTACCCCGCCGCCTACGACGGGGTGATCTCGGTGTCGGCGACGGGGCCGACGAACGCCCTGGCGCCCTACTCCAACTTCGGCGCCTCGATCGACGTCGCCGCGCCGGGCGGTGACTTCAGCCGCGACGTCGACGGCGATGGCTACCCCGATGGCGTGCTCAGCACCTTCTACTTCGAAGACGCCTCCCGCACTCCCAGCTACGGCTACGCCTTCTACCAGGGCACGTCGATGGCGACGCCCCACGTGTCCGGCGTGCTGGCCCTGATGCTCGGCATCAATCCGGCGCTCACCCCCTTCGACATCGACAACGCGCTGGCGACGGGCCGGCTCACCACCCCGATCGGATCGGCCTCGTTCTTCGGCAACGGCCTGATCGACGCCGTTGCCGCGGTGAACGAGGCCGCTCTGGGCGGAGGGGGGAGCACGGTGCTCGACCCGGTGCTGCGCGTCGATCCGGGCGGCCTCAACTTCGGCCTGCTGGCCGGCGAGTTCCTCGTCACCGCCAGCAACGGTGGCAACGATCAGGAGCTGCTCACGGTCTCGGGCGTCTCCTTCGCCAGCGACGACGGGGCCCCCTGGCTCGACGTGACGCCCGCGTCGGTCGACGCCCAGGGTCTGGGCACCTACCGCGCGACGGTCGACCGCAGCGGGCTCGCCGACGGGCTCTACACGGGGACCCTCTCCTTCGACTCCGACCGCAACGACGTGGACATCCCCGTGATCATGCAGGTGGGGGACGCGGTGAACGCCCAGGCCGACGCGGGCCACCACTACGTGCTGCTGGTGGAGCCGGGCAGTCTGTTGACGATCGACGGCATGCAGGTGAATGCCTCCGGCGGGTCCTACCCGTTCTCCTTCGACGGTGTCGACGACAAGCCGTTCCTGGTCGTCGCGGGCACCGACATGGACAACGACGGCTTCATCTGCGACGAGGGCGAGGCCTGCGGCGCCTTCCCGACCACGGAGACGATCCTGCCGATCACGCTGACCGACGACCGCAGCGATCTGCGCTTCGTCACCGGCTTCACCTCGAACATCGGGGCCGCCGCCGCGGGCGAGACGCCTCCGGCGCGGGGCTACGCGCGGCAGGTCGGGGAGAGCGCGGCGTCGGCGGTCCGCTAGGAGGCCGACTCGCGATTCGGCCGACGCGCAGCGCGCCGGAGGCGGCTCCTGCCGGGCTGGCGGGTGCCGGGCGTCGGGACCCTTGGCTCGCGCCCGGGGATCGCGTTACATCCACCCCATGGACCTCCGCTACGTCAGCGAGCGCAATCGCGATGTGGTCCCGGCGCGCCCGGGCGAGTTCGCGCCGCTGCGCATCGGTCCCCTCGCGCTCGAGGCCCCGGTGGTGCTGGCGCCGATGGCGGGCATCACCAACCCGCCCTTCCGCACGCTCTGCCGCGGCTTCGGCGCCGGTCTGTACGTGAGCGAGATGATCACCGCGCGCGCGCTGGTCGAGGGCAACGCCAAGACGCTGCGCCTGGCGGGTTTCGACCCGAGCGAGAAGCCGCGCAGCCTCCAGCTCTACGGGGTCGACGAGCGCTACACCGGCGAGGCGGTGCGGCGCCTGGTGGGCGAGGGACAGGTCGACCACGTCGACCTCAACTTCGGCTGTCCCGTGCGCAAGGTGACCCGGCGCGGCGGTGGCGCGGCGATCCCGCTGAAGCCGAACCTGCTGCGCGCGATCGTGCGCGCGGCGGTCTCGGCCGCTGGTGCAGTGCCGGTGACGATCAAGTTCCGGATCGGCGTGGACGAGGGCCTCGCGACGTTTCGCGACGCGGGCCGGATCGCCGAGGAGGAGGGCTGCGCCGCGGTGGCGATGCACGCGCGCACCGCCGCTCAGCTCTACGCCGGCGAGGCGCGCTGGGAGGCGATCGCGGAGCTCGTGGCGCAGGTGCGAAGCATCCCGGTGCTCGGCAACGGCGACGTGTGGGAGGCCTGGGACGCGCTGCGCATGATGCGCGAGACCGGCTGCGCCGGCGTGGTGGTCGGCCGCGGCTGTCTCGGACGGCCGTGGCTGTTCCGCGATCTCGCCGACGTGTTCGCCGGCCGTCGCCCCCAGGACCCGCCGGCCTTCGGCGAGGTGGCGCGCGTCATGCTGGATCACGCCGAGCGCCTCGCGCGCTGGATGGGCGAGCGTCTGGGCCTGCGGAACTTCCGCAAGCACGCCACCTGGTACACGAAGGGCTTCCCCGCCAGCGCGCGCCTGCGCGACGCGTTGATCCAGATCGAGAGCCTGGCCGAGCTGCGCTCGATCCTGGCCGGCGCGGATCCCGCCGCGCCCTTTCCCGCTCACGCGATGCGGCTTCCGCGCGGCAAGCGCGGCGGCCGCCAGCGCGTGGCGCTGCCCGAGGGCTATCTCGACGACCTCTCCGACGCCACGCCGCCTGCCGCGGAGCTGGCGGCGGAGGCGGTCTCCGGGGGCTAGCTCGATGGGCGCCGCGCCGCGGATCGCGCTGCGTTGCGTCGTCGCCCTGATCGCGCTCGGCGCGTGCGGGGCGCCGGAGGCGCCTTCCCCCGAGCCCGACCCGGTGACCGAGCGCGAGCTCGCGAGCGGCAGGATCGTGGGCTTCGCCAACGACGACGGGGCGCACGTCTGGCGCGGTGTGCCCTTTGCGAAGCCGCCGGTCGGCGAGCTGCGCTGGCGCGCGCCGCGTCCGCCGGAGTCCTGGCAGGGCACCCGCGACGCCACGCGCTTCGGGAACGCGTGTCCCCAGTTCGGCGGTCTGATCGCGCGGTTCTCCGGGGAGGGCGATCCCACGGACGTGATCGGCAGCGAGGACTGCCTGGTGGCGAACGTGTTCGCGCCGCCCTTCGCGCCCGGGGACGTTCCTCGCGGAGACGCGCGCCTGCCCGTGATGGTGTGGATCCACGGCGGCGGCAACTCGATCGGCAGTGCCGAGATCTACGAGCTGGGCCGGCTGGCGCGCAGCGAGCAGGTGGTGGTGGTGGCGCTCCAGTACCGGCTCGGCGTGCTCGGCTGGTTCCGACACCCCGCGCTCCACGAAGAGGGCGAATCCGCCGACGACCGCTCGGGGAACTACGGGACGCTCGATCTGATCCGCGGCCTGGAGTGGGTGCGCGAGAACGCGTCGGCCTTCGGCGGCGATCCCGATCGCGTGATCGTGTTCGGCGAGAGCGCGGGCGGCATCAACGTCTACAGCCTGCTGATCTCGCCGCGCGCGCGGGGTCTGTTCCAGGGGGCGATCGTCCAGAGCGGCGCCCTGTGGTCGAGCAGCGTCGACGAGGCGGTGAATCTCTCCGACGCGCCCGTCCCGGGCCACCCCCAGAGCTCGAGCGAGGTGCTGCTCTCGGTGCTCCAGCGGCGCGGAGCGGAAGACCGGGCCGCGGCGGTACGGGAGGCAGCCGTCCTGTCACCCGATCGGATCGGGGCGCTGCTGCGCGGAGCCAGCCTGGAGGAGATCTTCTCGCCCTTCGACGCGAAGGAGAGGGCGGGCATGTATCGGGGACCCTTCCTGGTGCGCGACGGTCACGTGCTTCCCGAAGCGCCTCCCCTGGCCGTGTTCGAGGCGGGTGCGCATCAGCGCGTGCCCGTGATCCTCGGCAGCAACCGCGACGAGACCAAGCTCTTCCTGCTCTTCTCCGACGACTCGGTGACGCGGCTCTTCGGCTTCCCGCTCTGGCTCTCCGACGCCCGCCGCTACGACCTGCTCGCCGAGTACCAGAGCCGGATGTGGAAGGAGACGGGGGTGGACGAGCCGGCCCAGGCGATGAGCCGGTACGGCGACGTGTTCGTCTACCGCTTCGACTGGGACGAGGAGCCGCGCGTGCTCTTCGCCGACTATGGTCGGCTGCTCGGCGCGGCCCACGCGATGGAGCTCTTCTTCGTGCTCGGGCACCTCGACGTCGGCCGCGCCAACCGCTTCCTCTTCGACGAAGCGCGTCGGCCGGCGGCCGAGGCCCTGTCGGCGGCGATGATGTCCTACTGGGGTCGATTCGCGCACGGCGCCGCTCCCGACCGCGGGCGCGCGGGCGACCTGCCCCGCTGGCAACCCTGGCTGCCGACGCCCGCCGGCGCGCGCTTCCTGGTCTTCGACACCGAGGCCGGCGGCGGCGTCCGGATGGCGGAGGACGTCGCCGATCGGGAGGATCTGTTCGGGGAGGTCGCCCGGGATCCGCGCTTCGCCACGACGCGCGAGCGCTGCGAGGTGTACGCGGGATTCGTCGGCTGGGACGAGAGCCTCTCCGAGGAGCGCTATGCGGAGGTGGCCGACGGCGCGTGCGCCGACATCCCGCCCGGCGAGTTCGAGTCGGCGCCCTAGGCGATGGACGCGGAGCGCTTCTCGCACCTCGGTCTGTGCGTCGGGAACCTGGCCCGCTCCCTGCGCTTCTACTGCGAGGGGCTCGGGTTCCGGGAAGCCTCCCGGCTGGAGGTCTCGGGCGCCGAGACCGACACGCTGCTCGAGCTGAGCGGCGTGCGTCTCGAGGCGGTCTACCTGCTGCGCGACCGTTTCTGCCTCGAGCTGCTCCACTACGCCGAGCCGGGCGCGGCGGGCGACGGCGCGCCGCGCGCGATGAACGCCCTCGGGCTCACCCATCTCTCGTTCCGGGTGGAGCGGCTGGAGGACGCGGTGGCGCGTCTCTCCGGGGCCGGAGGCCGCGTCCTGGACCACACCCGCATCGACAACCCCGCGATCGGCGCCCGCGCGATCTTCGTCCTCGACCCGGACGGCACGAGGGTGGAGCTGGTGGAGACGACCCGGGACGGCTGAGCCGTCGGTCGGCGGCCCGCCGCGCGTCACCCGACGGGCTCCGAGGGCCACTGATGGAGGGGAGGGGGGCCGGACGAGGACCCCCCGATGTCGCGTCGCCGCTTCGAGCACCTGTTCGTGGAGATCTCTCTCGCGGTCGATGCGCGCATCCCCCGCTATCGCCTCTGGCTCCATCTGCGCGAGCAGGGCCTGGACCCGGAGGCGCTTTCCCGCGAAGCGGCGCTCGATTACTGCCGCGGGCCGCTGCAGCGCTTCCTGGCGGCCCAGGGGTTCTGGCTCCTCGAGCGGGAGCGTCGGCACCTGCTGCGCAGCGTGGCGCGCTTCGCCGCCGAGATCCCGACGCCCGAGGAGTACTTCAGCCGCTGGTCGAGCTGAGGGGGACTCGTGGGGCTGCCGAGACGGGGCTCGACGAGAGCAGCGCCTGCGCGCTGCGCGCCCCGTCGATCGCGGCGCTCATGATGCCGCCCGCGTAGCCGGCTCCCTCGCCGATCGGGAACAGGTTCGCGAACCCCTCGGCGGTGCGGCGCAGCGGATCGCGCGGCAGGCGGATCGCGCCCGAGCTGCGCGATTCGATGCCGACCAGCTGTCCCTCGCCGGCGAAGCCGGGAATCTCGCGCTCGAAGCGCACGACCGCCCGGCGCAGGGCCTCGGCGATCCAGTCCGGGAGCAGCGTGTCGATGCGCGCGGGCGCGATGCCGAGCTTGTAGCTGGTCGCGCGCAGGGAGCGGCTCTCGCGCGCCGCACAGAAGTCGGAGACGAGCTGGGCCGGTGCGCGGTAGTCGCTGCCGCCCGCGGCGAAGAAGCGCGCCTCGAGCTGCTCCTGGAGCGTGGAGCCTGCGAAGGCATCGCCCCCGAGGCGATCCGGCTCCACCGTCACCACGAGTCCCGCGTTCGCGTAGGGCGAGGAGTGACGGGAGTTGCTCATGCCGTTGGTACACAGCAGGCCCGGCGCGGAGACGGCGGCCACGATCTGGCCGCCCGGACACATGCAGAAGCTGTGCACGCCCGCCGTGCCGTCTCCGGATCGGCACGTGAGCGCGTAGTACGAGGGGCCGAGCCGCGCGGCAAGCGCCGGATCGGCGCCGTAGCGACCGCGGTCGATCAGCGGCTGCGGGTGCTCGACGCGGACTCCGAGCTGGAAGGGCTTCGCCGCCACCTTCACACCCTGGGCGGCCAGTGCGCGCAGGGTGTCCCGCGCGCTGTGACCCGGCGCGAGCATCACCGCGTCGGCGGGCAGCTCGCCGCGCGAGGTCAGCACGGCGCGTACGCGGCGGGCCTGCGCCTCCGGGGCGACGATCGCCTCGAGCCGCGTGTCGAAGTGGAAGGACACGCCGAGCGACTCCAGCCGTTCGCGCAGCCGCGGCAGCACACGGTGCAGGCGGTCGGTTCCGATGTGCGCACGCGCGTCGTAGGTGATCGCCTCGGGCGCGCCGCAGGCGACCAGGGTGCGCAGGATCGGCTCCTCGAGGACATGGTGGCTGCGCGTGTAGAGCTTTCCGTCCGAGTAGGTGCCGGCTCCGCCCTCGCCGAAGAGCAGGTTGCGCTCGGGGTCGAGCTCGCGCTGGCGCACGAAGCGGGCGACCGCGCGCCCCCGGTCGCGGAGCCCCGGACCGCGGTCGATCAGCGCGACGCGCACGCCGTGGAGCGCGAGCACGTAGGCCGCGAACAGCCCCGCCGGGCCCGCTCCCACCACCACCACCTCGCGCCCGCGCCAGCCCGGGTCCGCCGTGTCGAGCTCGAGACGCGCCGGCGGCGGGAGCTCGCGCGCCCGGCCCGAGGCGAGTGCGCGACCCAGGCCGCGCTCGCGCGCCGAGGCGTCGAGCGCCACGTCGACGTGGACCGTGAAGCGCGGCGCTCCGCGATGGCGGGCGTCGAGCGCCTTGCGCGCGATGCGGAGCCGGCGGATCGCCTCGGGAGCGAGTCCGAGCGCGCGCGCGGCGCGCGCGCGCAGCACCGAGTCGGGCTCGTCGACGGCGAGCTCGAGTCCCAGCACGCGCACGCAGCGGTCCGGTGCGCCGGGGTGGGCCGTGTCGAGATCCATGACCGCGGGAGGATACCGGCCGTTGGCTCTCCCCTTCGGGTCGCGTAGGCTGCTTCGCGCGCAGGAGGCGAGGAAGCGGATGGCGAAGCGGCTGGTGCGCGCCGCGGAGATCGGGCGCTGGGATGAGGAGGCCGACGTGCTGGTCGTCGGCCTGGGGGCGGCCGGCGCGGCCGCGGCGCTGGAATCGGCCGCCGCGGGCGCCGATACCCGCGTGCTCGAGCGGGCGGGCGGCGGGGGCGGCACGTCGGCGATGAGCGGCGGCGTGCTCTACCTGGGCGGAGGCACGGAGCTCCAGAAGGCGTGCGGCTTCGAGGACTCTCCCGACGAGATGTTCAAGTACCTGATGGCCTCGGTCGGTCTCTCGCCCGACGAGGCGAAGATCCGCCTCTACTGCGACGGCTCCCCGGAGCACTACGCCTGGATCGTGGCCCAGGGCGTTCCCTTCAAGCCCGTGTTCTACCACGGCTGCAGCGGCGAGCCGCCCACGGACGACGGCCTGGTCTGGTCGGGGTCCGAGCAGTGCCATCCCTACCGCGACCTGGCCCGTCCCGCGCCGCGCGGTCACGTGCCTCAGATGGAGCATCAGACGGGGCCGCTCCTGATGCGGGTGCTGGTCACCGCCGTCGAGGCGAGCGCGGCGCGCATCGCCACCGACCACCGGGTCACGGCGCTCGTGATGGACGACGCGGGAGAGGTGGTCGGCGTCGCGGCGGAGCACTTCGGGGAGCAGCGGACGCTGCGGGCGCGTCGCGGAGTGGTCCTCACGACGGGCGGCTTCATCCACGACGACCGGATGCTCGAGGCGCACGCGCCGCTCGCCCGGCGCTGTCTCGTGCGGGTCGGGGCCGAAGGGGACGACGGCTCGGGAATCCGTCTGGGCATGGCGGCAGGCGCAGCGACGCTGCACATGGACGCCGTGTCGATCTCGCTGCCCGCCACCCAGCCCTGGGGACTCAAGCGCGGCGTCCTGGTGGACGCCCGGGGGCAGCGCTTCGTGAACGAGGACGCCTACTACGGACGGATCGGGGAGATCGCCCTCCTTCACCACGGCGGCCGCGCATGGCTGGTGGTGGACGAGGCCGTGTTCGAGAAACCGACCTATCCGCGCGAGGTGGCGGCGGTGGGCGAGACGCCGGCGGAGCTGGAGCAGGAGCTGGGCCTGCCTCCGGGCAGCCTCGAGAGCACGCTCGCGCTCTACAACCGCCACGCGGCGTCGGGCCGGGATCCCGTCTTCCACAAGGACCCGGAGTACGTGACGCCCCTCGTGCAGGCCCCCTTCGGCGCCTTCGACTGCACCACCGAGAGCTCGATCTACGCCGCCTTCACCCTCGGCGGCCTCCACACCGACACCGAGGGACGCGTACTCGACCCGGACGGTGAGCCGATCCCCGGTCTGTTCGCCGCGGGGCGGGCCAGCTCGGGGATCTCGGTCGGCGGCTACAGCAGCGGTCTCTCCCTGGGTGACGGCACCTTCTTCGGGCGCCGCGCCGGCCGCTGCGCCGCCGGACGCGTCTAGCGCTTGACCTGGCCCGTCGTCCTGCTCTGCGTCTTCACGACGCACCTGCCCTTCTTCGCATGGCGCTGGTGGCGCACACGAGAGCTGCGCTACGCGGCCACGTCGCTCACCTTCGCCCTGCTCGTGGTGACCTACTCGCTGCGCGTCTTCGCGCCCGAGCTGCGCATCGGTGGAGTGGAGTTGCACCGTCTGGTGCGCGTATTCGCCTGGGCCGCCGCGGCCGTCAGCATCGGGATGCTGCTGCGGTACTGGATCGGCCGGCACCGAAGCTGACGCGCCGGCGCGGGTGCCTCACGTCTCGCCGTGGCGCGGTGATGAACGGGTCCGTTGCCGGTCGGCGAACCCTTCCTGCACGTCGCGCGGGTTTCGCCGACCGGCAGCGACGGGTCGCGCCGGCTCGAGTTGTTACCTAACACATTGAGGCGACTACCTACAATCGGCCCCGTCGCATCTCGACGGCGCCCCTGGAGTCGTCACCGATGAAGCGTCGTCTCGTCCTCACCTTGTTGTTCGCCCTCCCCCTCTCGCTCGGAGCGGAGTGCAGCGGCGGCGGGGGCAGCTCTCACGCCGGAAGCTCCAACGCGGCGACCCGGACGGCCTTCGAGACGGTGGCCCCCGGCGCGATCGAGGTCGAGCTCCCCGGCGCGCCCGTGCCGGAGCCCAGCGCGGTCCTGGTGTTCGGCCTCGGCCTGCTGGTCGCGGGCGCCGTGTCGCGCCGCTCCCGCTAACCGGCCTCGGGGACTCCCGAGCGGGCCAGGAAACCGTCCGGCTCGGGTCCGCCTCAGGGATGGACGGAGTAGGCGAAGACGCCGGCGTCCAGCCGGCGTCCCATCCGGATCGTCCGTCCTTCCATGCGCAGCGCAAAGGAGGTGCGCCCGGTGCGGTCGGCGACCGAACGCTCGGCGAGCTGGATCATCTTCCGGGTGACCGCGTCCGCCTTGGCCGCGAAGATTGCCGCGTTGACGCGCTGGATCGCGAGGCGGGCCGAGTCGGGCAGGTGCCCGCGAGAGGCCGAGACCGACACGGTGAAGGCGACGTGGTCGTCGGCCACCTCGTAGCGGGTGCGGCCGACCTGGGCGGAGAACACGGCTCCCCCGGTCGAACGCTGCTCCTTCCAGGAGCGGACACCTGGATCGGCGGCGGTCAGCGGGTCGCGCATGCGCGCGACGATCGACGGCGTCTCGAAGCCGCCGATGTAGGAGCCGCCCGGAGCCACCGCCGCCGGACCGGCGGCGCGCGACTTCTTGTCGCTGCGCGCGGCGCGGCGATGCCCGGATCGCACCTTGGCCTGGGCGCGCCGCTGCTCCTCGGCCCGGCGCGCCTCGACCTGGCGGACCGTCTCGGGCGGCAGCAGCTTCAGCAGGCTGCCCGGAATCCGGCCCAGCTCGGTGACCTGGCTGCCCTCGATGAGGATGCGCTCGAACATCGCCGCCGCGTCGGTATCCACGTAGAAGAAGTAGAGCTTCTGCCGGTCGACGATGTAGTAGTAGTCGGGGCGTCCGTGCTTCGCGACGTAGGCGGCGAGCGTCTTGTCGATCTGGAGCTCGGAGGCGAAGCGCTGCGCCCCGCGCCCGCTCGACGGCGACAGAGGCTGGCCCGCGTACTCGCCCACCTCCATCGCGTGATGGACCGCCGCGCAGCCGAGCGCGAGCGTGATCCAGAGCGCACAGCCGGCGCGCCACCAGGCGAACGAGCGGAGATTTCGACGGACGCGATGCAAACGGCACTCCCACCCCCGGGTTTCCCGGGGTCGAAGGTCGTCATCGACCGCCCGTCCGCGACGCCTGAGCCCGGGACGAACGCGGACGCCCGCGCGGCCTCGTCCGCCTCGCCTGCGACCGCTCCGCTGTCACGGTAGTGCGTCGGGAGCCCGCGCGGCGTTCCGGGTCGATCCGTACGGGCAGGTGCTTGAGCCCGAACAGCCGGTTGTCCCGGGTCCACACCGGATCGCCGGCCAGCGCGATCGCGCGTCCGCTCTCGAGCAGCTCTTCGAGCATCACCCGGATCTCGAGGCGGGCGAGGTTGGCGCCCAGACAGAAGTGAACGCCGTGTCCGAAGCCGAGGTGCGGGTTGGGATCGCGCGCGACGTCGAAGCGGAAGGGCTCCGCGAACACCGCCTCGTCGCGGTTCGCCGACATCTCCCAGAAGGTGAGCTTGTCACCCGCCCGCAGCGTGTGTCCGCCGAACGAGACGTCGCGCGTCACGGTGCGCCGTTTGTACACCGAGGGCGTCGTCCAGCGCACGATCTCCTCGACTGCGATCGGGAGCAGCTCGCGCCGCGCGCGCAGCAGCTCCCACTGTCCGGTCTCCAGCAGCGCGAGCAGGGCGTCCGCATGACGGCTCACCACCCAGAAGCCCTCGCCGTCGGGCGTGTGGCGGGTGGGCTCGTGCCAGTACACGGGCGCCTCGCGCCGCAGCCGGGTGAAGACCTCGTGGGGGAAGCCCTTCTCGAAGGCGTCGAGGTCGGTGAGGTCGACGTTCACTGCTGCACTAGTATACGAGCACTCGAGTCGCCCTGGACGGGAGAAGTCTTCGAAGATGACCGGACCGATCACAGCGCTGAGCGAGGACGAACGGATCTTCCGCGACACGGTGCGCGAGTTCGCCGAGCAGCGGATCCGGCCGCGCGTCGTGGAGATGGAGCGCGCGCGGAGTCAGCCCGCCGACCTGCTCGCCGAGCTCTTCGAGATGGGTCTGCTCGGCATCGAGATCCCCGAGGAGTACGGGGGCGCCGGCGCCAGCTTCTTCATGGCGATCCTCGCGATCGAGGAGCTGGCGCGCGTCGATCCCGCCCTCGCGATCCCGGTGGACGTCCAGAACACGCTGGTCGTGAACCAGATCCTGCGCTGGGGCGACGACGACCAGAAGCGGCGCTTCCTGACCCGTCTCGCGACCGACACCCTCGGCTCCTACGCGCTCTCCGAGGCCGGATCGGGCAGCGACGCCTTCGCCCTGGAGACGCGCGCCGAGCGCACCGGCGATGGCTGGCGGCTCTCGGGACGGAAGATGTGGATCTCGAGCGCCGCCGAGTCGGGTCTGTTCGTCGTCTTCGCCAACGCCGATCCGGCCGCCGGCTACAAGGGGATCACCGCCTTCGTGGTCGAGCGGGAGACGAAGGGGTTCCGCGTCGGACGCAAGGAGGAGAAGCTCGGGGTGCGCGCGTCGAGCACCTGCGAGCTGGTGCTCGACGACGTCGAGGTGCCCGAGGAGAACGTGCTCGGCGAGGTGGGCCAGGGCTACAAGCTCGCGATCGAGACGCTCAACGAGGGACGCATCGGCATCGGCGCCCAGATGCTCGGCCTCGCCCAGGGCGCGCTCGAGGGCGCCGTCGCCTACGCCGGGGAGCGGGAGGCCTTCGGCAGGAAGATCGCCGAGTTCCAGGCGCTCCAGCACCTGCTCGCGGAGTGCACCACGGACGTCGCGACGATGCGCCTGCACGTCTACAACGCCGCCCGCATGCGCGAGGCGGGTCTCGACATCGTGCGTGCCGGGGCGATGACGAAGCTGGTGGCGAGTCGCCTGGCCGAGTCGGTGGCCAGCCGCTGCGTGGACGTCTACGGCGGGATCGGCGTCACCGAGGAGTGTCCGGCGGAGAAGTACCTGCGCGACGCGAAGGTCGCCCAGATCTACGAGGGCACCACCTTCATGCAGCTCAACACGATCGCCCGCAGCGTGCTGCGCGACGGAGCCTAGGGGCCGCCGGGTCCCGGCGGCGCGAGGTGGAAGAACCAGACGCCGCCCTCCGAGCCCCCCGGAGGCGGCGCGTACTTGGCGAGGGCCAGCTCGCCCAGACGCGCCTGGAGCTCGGGGTCCTCCACCTTCTCGAGCCGCCGCCGATAGCGCTTGCCCTCGACCCGCACGACGGCGTCCGGGTGCGTCAGCGCCTCGCGGTGCCAGCGCTTGCCCGGCGGGAAGGAGAGGCTGCACGGGATGTAGGCCTCGCCGTCCAAGACCAGGATCCAGGTGGTGCGCGAGCGCAGCGGATCGCCGCTCTGGAGCTCGATCTGCTGGACGTCCGTGGCGAAGGTCCAGTCGACCGGCTCCGCCTCCACCCACTCCCCGCTGCGGAACGGCCCGCCCGGAATCATGCTGATCGGCCCGTCGGCGAAGCGCGCGCCGAACACCAGCAGGGCGACGCCGACCACGAGGGCGCCGAGTACGATGGCGACCCAGCGAACGAACCTCATCGCGAATCCTCCTCGCTTCCCTCCACGATCTCGACCGGGGTACCCACCTCGATCCGATCGAAGAGCAGGGCGACGTCCGCGTCGCGCATCCGGATGCAGCCGTGGGAGGCCGGCCGGCCGATGCGCTCCTCGTCGGGCGTGCCGTGGATGTAGACGAAGCGAGCGCCGCTGTCGCGGTCGCCGCCCCGGTTGCGGCCGGGTTCGTCGCCGTCGAGCCACAGGATCCGCGTGGTGATCCAGTCGCGATCCGGCTCGGCCGCGAAGCGTTCGGGCGTGCAGACCTCTCCCGTCGGACGCCGGCCCACGAACACGGCACCCGCCTGCGCGCCGGCGCCGATCTTCTCGCGCACCACGTGCCGGCCCCGCGGCGTCTGCTCGCTGCCCGCGCGCTCGCCGGCCCCCTTGGATGCCGTCGACACCGGGAAGCGCCGCACGACCTCTCCGTCCTCGATCAGCTCGAGCGTCTGGGAGGCCAGGTGCACGCGCAGGCGGCGTTCCGGCATCGCCGCAGAGGCTAGGCGCTCTCTCCTGCAAAGCCCAGCTTCGCGCGCAGGTCCGGGGGCAGCACCCTCTTCTGGCCATCCGGGCCGACGGCGGCCGCGACGATCCGGCCGCGGATCGCGCGCACGCCGTCGTGCCGCACGATCTCGTACTCCCAGTGGATCGAGCTGCGGCCGATCCCCGTCACCCGAGCGGTGCAGTCGAATTCGTCGGGGTAGCGGAGAGGCGCCTCGTAGTCGGCCTCGACGTGGACCCGGGGCAGCAGGAAGTCGCGGTCGGCGAGCAGCTCGCGCATCAGCACGTGCTCGGGAACCTCGAAATAGCGTAGCGCGGCGGTGTAGTGGATGAGACCGCTCGCGTCGGTATCGACCCAGTTCACGCGCATCCGCTCGGTGTGCTCGACGGGCATCGGGACCTCCTGGGGCGCGCACGCTAGCGCTCCACGCGGTGCACGGCCTCCGCGGGCGAGGCACCGGCCTCGCTCCGGCGAGCGGAGCGAGGCCAGGCTCGGTCTAACGGAGAGCGCGCCGACGCGCGCCCGCGATCAGAAGACCCGCCGCGAACAAGAGGGCCGCGGAGGGTTCGGGAGCGGGGCTGCCCGGTTCCGTCGGGACACCGGGGGCCGAGATCAGATTCCCGTTGTTGGTACCCGTGGCATTGCCGTACTGGAACTTGATCGTCCACTCGTCGAGGACGCTGCCGCCCTTGACGAGGAAGTTCCACGAGTACTCCTTGTCGGTCTGGATGTTGGCGTAGCCGCTCGTGCAGACGAAGTCCGAGCTGCTGGGACCCGCACACGCCCCGCTCGAGCTCACGCCGGCCTTCTTTGCAGTCGACCAGCTTCCATCCGAGTAGGACACGAGCGAGACCACCGAGGCGCCGGCGATCGCCTTGAAGCCGGCCTGGACCACACCGCTCTTCGTGCCGGTGTAGCCCGTGGAATCGAGCTTGAGAATGACGTTCCAGTCTCCACCGCCGGCGGCGGTGACCTGGAGGGAGACGTCGGAGCCCTGGCACCCGAAGGAATTGCAATCGTCGAGGTCCAGGATCAGAGCATTCGCAGCACTGCACAGAAACAGAACGAACGAGAGGCCGAGAAGCGCACGCAACGTACGCGACATGGTCAAGTCTCCACGCGGAGGCGGTGACCGAACCCCGGGCGATGAACCATCGCCGGATGTAGGGCTTCACCCTCGCGTCTCCTGAGTAGCCGGCCAGCCCGTGCAGGTGACGTTGACAGTGTCTACAAATGAGTAGACAATGTCTACATGACCAGGCAACCCGGCCTGCCCACCGCCCGCGAGCCCGCCCTCCGCGACCGCCTGATCGAGGTGACGCTGGACCTGCTCGAGGAGCAGGGGCTCGAGGGGCTCACGCTGCGCCGGATCGCCCGCCGGGCGGGGGTCTCCCACGGCGCGCCCCGGCGCCACTTCCGCAGCCTCTCCGACCTGCTGGCCGAGGTCGCCGGACACGGCTTCCAGCTCCTCTCCGAGGCCGTCGCGAAGTCGGCTGCCCAGCTGGCGCCCGGGGTGGGCCCCCTGGCGCGCCTGCGGGCCGGCGCGCGCGCCTACGTCGAGTGCGCCGTGGCCCAGCCCGCGCTCTTCGCGCTGATGTTCCGACCCGAGCTGCTCGACGCGGAGAACGGCCGCTATCGCGAGCACGGGCTGGGCGCCTTCGAACAGGTGGTGGCCCAGGTGCGCGCCGCCCAGGACGACGGCTGGCACGCCCAGCGCGAGACCCGCGTGCTGGCGGGCTCCGTGTGGGCGGCGCTCCACGGCCTGGCGACGCTGTGGTCGCAGAACGCCTTCACCGGACCGGTTCCCGGCGCCTCGCTCGAGAGCGCGCTCACCACCACGCTGGACGTCGTACTGAGCAGCCAGCCCGGAGGCACACCATGACCGAGAATCTCTACCTGTCCGGGAACTTCGCTCCGGTCTCGGACGAGCTCACCGCGAGCGACCTGCCCGTCACCGGCCGCATCCCCGAGGAGCTCGAGGGACGCCTGCTGCGGATCGGGCCGAACCCGATCGCCGCCGATGCTGCGAGCTATCACTGGTTCCTCGGCAACGGCATGGCGCACGGGGTCGCGCTGCGCGGCGGGCGCGCGGTGTGGTACCGCAATCGCTTCGTGCGCGACGACGAGGTGGTCGCGGCGAAGGGCTGGCCGCCGGTGGCCGGTCCGCAGCGCGGCAACGCCCTCGGCGGCGGGCTCGCCAACACCAACGTGATCGAGCACGCGGGCAAGACCCTCGCGATCGTGGAGGGCGGCAACCTGCCGGTCGAGCTCGACGCACGCCTCGAGACGGTGCGGCGCACGGACTTCGGGGGAACCCTGCCGAAGGGCTTCAGCGCACACCCCAAGCGCGATCCGGACACCGGCGAATTGCACGCGGCGGTGTACGAGATCGCCCAGAACGAGATCCAGTACGTCGTGCTCGGGGTCGACGGCCGGGTGCGCAAGACGGTGGACGTGCCGGTCGCCGGCTCTCCGATGGTGCACGACTGCGCGATCACCGCGCGCTACTTCGTGCTGCTGGATCTGCCGGTGCTGTTCGACGTCGAGGCCGTCGAAGGCGGCGCCGGGCTGCCCTATCGCTGGCGCCCCGAGTACGGAGCGCGCGTGGGACTGCTGCCGCGAGAGGGAGGAGCCGCCGACGTTGCATGGCACGAGGTCGAGCCGAGCTACGTATTCCACCCGATGAACGCCTACGAGGACGGCGACGGGCGCGTCGTGCTCGACGTCGTCCGCTACCCGCAGATGTTCGCGGATGCGCGCTTCGCCGCCAGCGAGGGGCCCCCGTCCCTCGACCGCTGGGTGATCGATCCCCGGGGCGGACCCGTGAAGCAGGAGCGCCTCGACGACGTCCCCCAGGAGTTCCCGCGCCACGACGAGCGGCGGGTCGGCAAGCCCTATCGCTACGGCTACTCGGTCCAGATCGGGGCGGGCTTCGCCTTCGAGGCGCTGCTCAAGCACGACCTGCACCAGGGCAGGACCGAGGTGCACCGCGAGGGTCCGAACCGCCTGTTCATGGAGCCCGTGTTCGTGCCGCGCGCGCCGGACGCCGACGAGGACGACGGCTGGGTGCTCGCGTACACCTACGACCGGTCCACCGACAAGAGCGACGTCGTGATCCTGAACGCGCGGGACTTCTCCGCCGGCCCCGTGGGCACCGTCCACCTCCCGGTGCGGGTGCCCTTCGGCTTCCACGGCAACTGGGTGGCGGGGTCCTTCTAGCTCGTTGCACTTCGCTCGGCTGCGGCTCGCTGCGCGCGGCCTGTGGCCGCCCGTCCGTACTTCGCTCGCCTGCCGCTCGCTTGCGCGCGGCCTGCGGCCGCTTGCGCCGACGTCGCGCCGTCCTAACGTCCGGCCCGGATGCGGTGCGGCGAGGTGATGCAGTCGATGCGCTGGAGCCCGAGGTGGATCGCCGCGGTCTGCGCACTCGCCTGCGCCGTGGACACGGCGTGCGGTGGCGGCGGCAGCGGCAGCACCGTGATCTTCTTCCCGCCCCCCTTCCCCCAGGGCTTCCTCCCCCTGGTGCTCGGCACGGGCACGTCTTCGACGGGCGACGTGGCCTTCGACGCGAACGGCGATCTCTACGGCGTGCGCGGGACGCCCGACGTGGTGCGGATCCTGAAGAGCGACGGCTCCGTCGGCACCTTCGCGAGCGGCGTCGGGGGCGGCGGCACCGCGCTGCGCTCGATCCTCGCGGGGCCCGATGGGCGCATCTTCGTCGGCAGCGCGGGCGGGCGCATCTTCGCGATCGATTCGATGGGCGTCTCCAGCCTGCTGATCGACACCGGCACGGGCGCCGCGATCACCGGCATGGCGATCGCGCCGGTCGGGTTCGGCGACTTCGCGAACGCCATCGTGGCGGCTGCGGGCACGGCCGGAGTGCTCGTCGTGACGACGAGCGCCATGCCTTCGGTCACGGTGCTGGCGGCGCCCGGCGAGCGCTACGTCGACGTGGCCTTCACCGGCACGACGCTGCTGGCGCTCGACGCCACCGACGACGAGATCGACACGGTGAGCGCCAGCGGCGACGTCGTGTCGTTCCAGGGCGGCTTCCAGGATCCGGTCGGCATGGCGGTCGACACCGTCGACGAGGAGATCTGGGTCGCCGACGCCAGCGACGACGCGCTGCTCGCGCTGCCGGTGGCGGGCGGCGCGCCCGCCTTGCGCGCCCCCTACGAGCTCTCGTCGACGGCGCCCAGCGGGATCGCCTTCGACGGGCTGGGAGCTTCGGCGTGGCTCTCCGCGGGCCCGGTACTGCGCGGCGCGCGCGTGCCGCGCGTCGACCCCTCCAACCCGAACTTCGGCCTGATCGCCACCGGTCCCACCGTCGGCTACGGCGATCTCGAGTTCGATCGCCTCGGGGCATTCCTGCTCTCGGCCAGCGCCCCCGGCTCGAGCCCCACCAACTTCCTGTTCTCGGTCTCACGCGACATCGGCTCCCTGACGACGCTGGCCTCCCCGGTCGGAGACGGCGAGGACCTGCTCGGCCTGGCCTACGATCCCTTCAGCGAGACGATCTACGTGGGCTCCGTGGACGGGAACCTCTACCGCCGCGACTCCGACGGCACCGTCGAGCTCCTGGTCGCCGACGTCACGGGAAGCGGCGACGCGCTGCTCGGGCTCGAGATCGCGCCCCTGGGTTTCGGCGGCTTCGGCGGCCAGCTCGTCGCGACGACCGACGGGGGCGAGGTGTGGGCGATCGATCCGGCGAATCCGACGTCGCCGGTCTGCATCGTGACGATTACCAGCAGCGACCACGGGCTCTGCGGGACGATGCTGCCCGGGTCTCCCGCCATTCTGCCCGACCTGGTCTTCGCGAGCGACGGGACGCTCTACGTGCTCGACAACGGAAACGACGATCCCAGCCCTGCCCGCGTGTTGACGGTGACGGCGGCCGGGGCCGTGAACGACCTCGGAGTGTCCGGGCAGCTGGGACGTCCCGACGGAATCGAGATCGACGAGGGAGGCGACCGGCTCTTCCTCGCGACCGCCAAGGCGGGCGGCGATCAGGTGGTCGCCGTCGGCCCGCTCAGCGGTGCCCCGGTCGTGACCCCGCTCGCCAACGTCTCGATCGACGACGGCTTCTTCCCGACCGGTATCGTCTACGACCGGCTCGGCCGCGTGGTGCTGCGCACGGGCAACACCTTCACGTCCCTGGGCGGCGTCTCCGTCTTCCCCTGATCGCGCGCCTCCCCGCTCGCGCGGGGTCAGGGCTCGATCGAGAGCCACAGCCGCAGCAGGTGGCGCCGGCGCTCGGGCTCGGGGTGGTCCTCGTAGGCCGTCCGCGCGTGCAGGATCGTGTGGTTCGACAGCCACTGCACGTCGCCGGCGGCGAGGTCCATGTCGAGGTACAGCTCGGGCCGGTTGGCGATCGCTTCGTACAGGTCGAGCAGCTCGCGCTCCGATTCGCTGAAGTCGGGGACGTCCTCGTGGCGCACGGCGGAGCGGAAGTAGTCGCTGTGGTAGAAGGTGCGCAAGCGGCCGGCGGCAAAGCGACAGGGCGCGACGGGAAGATGGCGCAGCGCTCCCGAGGCGTCCTCGTTCCGCACGTCGAGCCGGAAGGGCTCGTAGAGACGCGGCGCGAGATCGGGTCGCTCCCGGACCAACGCGTCGTGGACCGACACCGAGCTGACGATCCGGCTCGCGCCCCCGCTCTTCGCGGCCCGCAGACATAAAAGACCCACCACGTCGGCGGCGTCGCAGTGATAGGCGATGTGCGAGGCGGTCAGGTAGAGCCGCACGAAGGGATCGCGCGCGTCGGCGCCCGTGTCGCGCACGTGACCGAGCAGGTCGCCCTGGGGGTTCTGGGCGCCGGGTCGGCCCATGTGGAGGCCCAGACCCCAGAAGCAGGTGCTCGCCTCGTCCTCGCTCCACGCCTCCACCGGCACGCCCGACACCACCTGGAAGCCGAGACCGTTCTGGATCGCGTCGCGCCAGCGGTCGACCTCGCGACCGAGCGTGGGCAAGGGGAAGTCCTCGCGGCGGAGGGCGCCGAGCGGACGACCGACCGCGCGGGCGCGATCCACCGCGCGCCGCAGCTCGTCGCGCTGGCGCGCGTCGAGCTCGTGACGCCATGCGGCGGAATCTGCCACCTCCGCGTGCCGCCACGCCGCGGGACCGCCGACGGGGCCGGGAGCCGGTCGCTCGTGAGCCCGCGCGAAGTAGTGCGCCGACTGCTGGGCGTAGGAGAAGTAGTGGCTCATGGACGCTTCCGCGGCGCAGTGTAACTCGGACGGCGGTCGCGGTGACGGGGCCGGGACGGATAGGATCTGCTCCATGGTCTGGGATCCGTCGGCCGTCTCCCACGCTTCCTGGCGCGAGCGGATCCGCGTCGTGATCTTCGAGACCGGCACGCCGGCGGGCAAGGCCTTCGACGTGGCGCTCTTGGTGGCAATCCTGCTGTCGGTGCTCGCCGTGATGCTGGAGAGCGTGGCGACGGTGCGCGCCCGCTACGGTCTCGCCCTCGACGTCGCCGAGTGGACCTTCACCGCCCTGTTCACGGCCGAGTACGTCCTGCGCCTGATCTCGGTGCCGCGTCCGAGTGCCTACGCGCGCAGCTTCTTCGGCGCGGTGGACCTGCTGGCGATCCTGCCCTCCTATCTCAGCCTGCTCCACCCGGGCACCGAGTCGCTGCTGGTGATCCGCGCGCTGCGCCTGCTGCGCGTGTTCCGGGTGTTCAAGCTCGGCCGCTTCCTCGGCGAGGCCGGCGTTCTGGGACGCGCGCTTTCGGCGAGCCGTCACAAGATCACCGTCTTCCTCGGTGCGATCTCGGTGCTGATCACGATCCTCGGCGCCGCGATGTACCTGGTCGAGGGAGCCGAGAACGGCTTCACCAGCATCCCGACCTCGATCTACTGGGCGATCGTCACGATGACGACAGTCGGCTACGGCGACATCGCGCCGCAGACGGTGACGGGAAAGGTGCTCGCCTCGATCGCGATGATCATCGGCTACGGGATCATCGCCGTCCCGACGGGCATCGTCACCGCCGAGATCGTCGACGCAGCGAAGGATCGCCCCGACACCACGCGCACCTGCCCCCAGTGCCTGACGGAGGGCCACGCCTGGAGCGCGCGCTTCTGCCGCGATTGCGGGGCGCCGCTCGGCACCCCCCCGACCGACGAGCTGCGCGATGGCTGAGCTGCCCGAAGACGTCCGCTCCTCCCTGGTGCGCGCCTTTGCTGGCGAGACCAGCTTCGAGGCGACGCGCCTGGTGGAGTCGCTCGATCTGTCTGTGCGCGTGCTGCGCGCGGTGGTGTTCCTCGCCGCCGGCGACTACGAGGCCCTCGAACGCTTCGCGCGCGCCGCCGAGCGCGACTGGCGGGACGTGGTGTTCTGGGCCGAGTACGAGGACTACGATGCGGCGCATCCGCGCAAGGTGCGCTCGATGGAGGAGCCCCTCGAGGAGTGATGAGTCGCGAAGCCAGCGCGCGTCTACCGATCCACCGCCGTCCCTTCGACCTGGCTCTGGCGCTCTTCTTCTCGGTGTCGGTGCTGTACGGATTCCTGTTCAGCCTGCCCGAGGGCATCGGGGTTCCGGTGGCGCCGGACAGCCCCTGGCCGCCGCTGCGCTCGCTCTACGAGTGGGCGGTCGCCCAGGAGCCGGCGCATCTCGACCCGCCGCCCAACCTGATCGCGGCGTGCCTGTTCGACGGCTTCTTCCAGGCGCCCGCCCTCCTGTTCGTGATCGCGGGCCTGGTGCGGCTCGCGTCCTGGCTGCGCCCCCTCGGTCTCGTGTATGCCGGCGCCGCCGTCACCAACATGTTCTTCTACTTCGTGCAGACCTTCCTCGGGCCCCACCCCCCGCTCAACACGGTCTACTACCTGGTCTTCAACCTGCCCTGGCTGATCGCACCGGCCCTGCTCGGCGCGCGCGTCCAGTGGGCGCGCGATCTCGGCTCGCGACGTGCCTGACGCCCGCGCGATCGAGGTGGAGTTCTTCCGGATGCTCAACCGCGTGGTCGAGCCGCTGGTGCGCGCGGGTCTCGGGTCGCCGCGGCTCGCACCCGGCGGCCTGATCGTGCTCGAGACCGTCGGACGCCGGAGCGGCCAGCGGCGTCGGAGCCCGCTCGCCGCCACGCGGATCGGCCGCCACGTGATCGTGGGCACCTTCCGCGGCGGGCGCTCCCAATGGGTGCGCAACCTCGCGGCGAAGCCGCGCGCGCGCTACTGGGCCGGCGGACGGCCCCACGAGGCGCGCGCCTTCGTGCTTCACGAGGGCAAGCGCACGCGGGTGCCGAAGTCGCTTCCGCGCGCGCTGCAGCACGTGGTGCGCTTCCTGGCCCCCTACACCCGGGCCGGCTGGGCCTTCGCCGTGCTCTCGCCGGCTCGCGGAGACGGCGTGGAGAAGAGGATCCCTTCGTGTCGGTGACCAGCTTCGATCACGTCGCGCTTCCGACGGATCGCCCCGAGGAGATGATGCGCTTCTACGGAGCCCTCGGCTTCGAGGTCCCCGACGTGGAGACGTGGCGCGCGGCGGGCGTGCCCTTCTTCGCGATCCACTTCGGCAGCCAGAAGATCAACTTCCATGCGCCCGCGATGTGGCGACGCGATGACTTCACCCTGCGCGGACCCGCCGCGCGCCCCGGCTGTGGCGATCTCTGCTTCGTCTGGGAGGGAGGCTCCGAGAGTCTGCACGTCACGCTCGCCGCCGCCGGCGCCGCGATCGTGGCCGGTCCGGTCGAGCTGCCCGGCGCGCGTGGACCGGGCGTGTCGGTCTACGTGCGCGACCCGGACGAGAACCTGGTGGAGTTCATCGTCTACGAGTAGCCTGCGCCCACGCCCGCAAGCCGAGAACGAGGAGCCCCATGCCGCTCAGCCCGATGGACGAGTACCTCGCCCATCAGACCACGGACACCTTCGACCGCGTCTTCACCAGCGATCGCAACTTCTACGACCGCTACTACTTCAACTGCCACCCCTCGAGCGACGAGCTCTTCCTGGTGACGGGCTTGGGTCAGTACCCGAACCTCGGCGTCACCGACGCCTTCGTGTGCATCTCCCACGGGACGAATCAGTACACCGTGCGCGCCTCGCGCGAGCTCGGCGCCGACCGCCTCGACACGAGCGTGGGCCCGCTCTCGGTGGAGGTGGTGGAGGGCCTGCGCAAGCTGCGCGTGCGTTGCGCCCCGAACGAGTGGGGCGTCGCCTTCGACCTGCTCTTCGAGGGCAGCGTGCCGGCGCAGGAGGAGCCGAAGTCCTTCAACCGCTCGCGCGCGCGCATCACCCAGGACGTGAGCCGCTACGCGCAGATCGGAACCTGGAGCGGGACCCTCGAGGTGGCGGGGCAGCGCTACGAGGTCGACCCCGCCCGCTGGAAGGGCGCGCGCGACCACTCCTGGGGCGTGCGCCCGGTGGGCGAGCCCGAGGCGCCCGGCATCCGCCTCCTCGACAAGCAGAACCAGACCGTCGGGCTGCGCCACGACTGGCTGCCGATGCAGTTCGACGACTTCATGATCAAGGTCCAGGTGGACGAGGACTGCGACGGCAACCGTATGCAGGAGGAGTCGGTGAAGGTCTGGAATCTGGGGATCGACAAGCCCAGCGAGCCGATGGGACGGCCCGAGATCGCCATCACCTACATCCCCGGAACGCGCGAGATGGCGAAGTCGGTGGTGACGCTGGACCCGCCCGGCGGCCGCCTCCTGCGCAGCACCAACACGCCGCTGCGCACCGTCTATCTGGCGGCGGGATCGGGCTACCGCCCCGACGCCGACTGGGGCCACGGCACCTGGCGCGGGCAGAACGTCGTGCAGGGCCTCGTCCACGACATGAGTGCCCAGGACAAGCGCACGCCCTGGGCCTTCCTCAACGAGACGCTCTGCCGCTTCGAGCTCGACACCGGCGAGGTCGGCTACGGCATGCACGAGAACCTCTGCTTCGGCATCCACCGCCCGAGCGGCTTCGACACGCCGGACGCGGTGGCGAAGTGAGAGCGCTCAGTCGGCGGGCGCGCGCTCCCGCACGGCGTAGAACAGGCAGTCGGCGGCCGCGATCGCCGGATCGGTGGTGATCATGATCGGGACGATCGGGCGGCGCGTGCGCAGGCGGCCGCCGCTGGCTTCGAGGTAGTCGTCGGTGCGGTCGCGGCCGAGCTCGTCGTCGAAGACGACCAGCTCGGCTGCGGTGGCGGAGCACCAGCCGATCGCCGTGCCCGCCTCGACGCGCTCGAAATTGTGCCGGTCGAGATCGGAGGAGAGGGTGAGGTCGGCGTCGGGCGCCGGGGCTTCGCCCACCGCCAGGCGCACCCCGGGGCGCAGCCGCGCCCGCATCGGCATCTCGAGCACCTGCACCAGGGGGCTTTCCGACGCGAACAGAGTGTCGCGCTCGAGGAAGCGCGCGAGTCCCCCGAGCGCCACCGCGTCGGCGGCGGGGTCGCCGCTGCGACCCGCCTCCACCGTCACGCAGGGCATGCTGCGCACCGCCTCCACCAGGGCGCCCAGGCGCAGACGGCTCCACACGAAGCGGTCGGCGAACAGCGACACCAGCTCGAGGGAGCGGGGGTCGGGGTCGGGGCCGACGCCGTAGGGGGGGTTGTGACCGCTGTTGTTGTGCAGATCGATCACCGCCTCGGGGGCGGCCTCCTCGATCGCGTCGAGGATCTCCCGTGCCAGCGCGCCGTCGCCGCCGTCGAAGGGGCCGAGGAAGCAGCGGTTCAGGTCGCGGTGCTCGGGCAGCGTGCGCCAGGCGAAGCCGGGGGGCTCGAGCGCGGCCGCCACGTTGGCGACGATGAGCAGGGCGTCGACGGCGGGCACGGCGCCGCTGCGCAGCCAGGCGTGCGCCGCGCGCGTACCCGAGGGCTCGTTGCCGTGCAGGAGCGTCGTCGCCACGCGCGTGCGGGAGCGATCGCGGCCCGCTACGCGGATCGCCGTCGGCCCGCCGAGCCGTCGCAGGAACGCGGCGTCCGTTTCGGGCAGCGCGCCCAGGTCCGACACGGATACGTGTCGAAGCAATCCCGTCACGCGCCACCGCCAGGCCACTCAGCGACGCCGACTCCCGACTGCGACGCGTCGAGATAGCCCTCGAGCATCCAGCGCAGGGCCTCGGGGCGCGACCGCGTCGCCTCGGCGCGGGCGAGGGCTGCGCGCTGCCAGCGCGCGCCCGTCGCCCCGGCGCGCAGGCGGCGATCCAGGCTCTCCAGCAGCGGCGCCGAGTCGGACCGCTCGACGCCGGCGGCGTCGAGCCCCGCCTGGGCGCGCGGCAGCAGCTCCAGCGCGAGCGCGTGCGCCGCGGCGGGCTCGCCGGATCCCCCGCACGCGCGCGGCCAGTGCAGGGCCGCGTCGAGACCGCGCTGGGCGGCGCGGTAGAAGTCGTGCTGCACCGCCCCGAAGTCCACGTCCTCCCCCCACTCGGGCGGGTCCTGCGCGATCGCGAGGGCGAGGCCGATGTGGAAGGCCGCGTTGGCGAGCATGTCGGTCACGGTCGGTCCCGCCGGCAGCGAGCGCATCTCGATGCGCAGATGCCCTCCCTCGGCCGGGTCGTAGATCGGCCGGTTCCAGCTCCACACGGTCCCCTGGTGCAGACGCAGCTCCCGCAGCGGCGGCAGGGCCTTCGCGTCGGGGGAGGGCTCCCGCTCGTCCATCACCGGCAGCAGGGGCGGATGGCTGCGCACGCTGCGCTCGAACAGCTCGAGCGGACCGTCGATCCAGCCGTCTCCGAAGGAGACGCGCGCGACCTCGCCCCCGCGACCGCGCTCGCGCCGCGGATCCACCGACTGCTTGAACAGCGCGACGCGCGTCTCCTCCCACAGCCGGCGTCCCAGGAAGATCGGCGAGTTGCCGGCCGCCGCCAGCACCGGAGGCGTCGCGAGCTGCACCGCGTTGTAGGTGTCGGCGAAACGCCTCGGCGGCACGCGCAGGTGCACCTGGAAGGAGGTGCCGGCGCCCTCGAAGGCCACGCTCTCGCACGAGAGCTGGAGATGGTCCTCGCCCCGGATGTCGAGCTCGAAGGGGGCGTCGCGCAGGCGGCGCAGCCCCCGGCCGA
>CAZZFT010000029.1:0-17422 GCA_964653555.1 uncultured Spirochaetales bacterium
GCCTTCGCTCGCCTGCGGCTCGCTGCGCGTCGGCCGACTCTCGAGTCGGCCTCCTGGCCCAGCCACCTAGCTCGAGTCCGCATCTCCGGCCAGCTCGAACAGGAAGTCGCGGGTTGCCGAGTCGGCGGGCAGGAAGCAGCGCATGCGGATCTCCTGGAAGGTGACATCCGTCGGCGTACCGACGGTCAGGATCAGGGAGTCCAGCTCGAGCTTCCGTCCCTCCTTCTGGACCCGGAAGCGCACGTGCGGATTCGAGTCGCCGATCGCGGGCCTCCGCCACTCCTCCGGAACTCCTTCGATCGCAATCAGCCGCTCGTAGACCTCCGACAGCCGGCCGTCGGGATCCTCCATCAACGCGTCGCGGTACAGGCGATGCAGCGCGCGATAGGCCACGTCGTGCCAGTTGACCAGGCAGGGCCGAAGACCGTCCTCGCGGAAGACCAGCTCCACCATGTTGGGAGCACCCTCGCGGAAGATCGCGGGATCCTTCACGAGGAAGGCGACGATGCGCTGCAGGGCCGCGTTCGACTTCAGATGCTCGAACTGGCGGTTCATGACCACCAGCGGAAAGGGGTCGAAGCGACGCATGATCATGTCGAGCGACTGGTTCAGCCAGCTGAGCCCGGGTTCGTCGAGGTCGATCGGGGCGTAGGCGCGGCCGAACCCCGCCGAACGGAGGATCACGTAGCGCTCGCTCGACGGAATCGCGAGCGCCTCGCACAGCCGCTCGAGGAGCGGCTCGCCCGGCATCGAGCGGCCGTTCTCGATGAAGCTGAGATTGCGCGCCGACGTCCCCGACCGGAGCGCGAGATCGAGCTGGCTCATGCCGCGCAGGAGGCGCCAATGCCTCAGCAGCTCACCCGTCGGGGTAGACCCCTTTTGGCCCACCCCGGCAGCCTACCAGAAGATCACGACACACTGGCGGTGCCCCCCTGACCCTGCCGAGCCCCTCCGCGCAGTGCCGTTTCGACCAGCTCCGCCAGGACCTCTGCCTCGCGCTTCTCCGGGATCCCGTCACCGCAAGCGATCGGACGCCCCTCGCGCGCGAGCGCGCGCAGGCGATAGAAGACCTTCGTGCCGGACTGCATGCCCACGCCTACCTCGATCTTCTCCACCTGCCCCTCGGGCCACTCGCGGGTGCGGCCGATGCCCAGGACGCGGCGGGTGACGGTGAGACCGCGTGGCGAGACCGCCACACGCGTGGTGCCCGCCCACAGGTCGAGCACGCACACCCAGAGCAGAGTGGCGAAGCAGCCGAAGACGAGCGCGAAGAAGAGTGGCGCCCCGACCCGCGTCAGCAATGCGGTGCCGGCCGTCCACACCCCGGTGAAGGCCGTGAGACCCACCGCCACTCCCGGATTGCGCGCCGCCCCGAAGGAGAGCTCGATTCCGCCCCCGGGCCGCCGGGTGACGCCGATCTTCGAGCCGGGCGGGGGCCGTCCCGCGGCAACCGCGTCGCGGATCTCCGGAGCCTCGATGCCGGAGTCCGTGAGACACTCGTCGCTGTCGGCGGTCACGAAGACCGGAACGACGAAATGACTGCGGAAGTCCACGCCGGCCGACCGGGCCGAGACGGTGAGTCGCCAGAGGACGCGCGCGCGCGGACCGTCCGCTCCCGTGGCCGACTCGCCCCACGGAATCCGGAAGCACACCGGGACGTCGGTTCCGAGGCGCCCGGGGCGCGTCGCGTGGAGCGCGATCGTCTCCTTCTCCTGCCAGAGGATCGACTCCTGGCTCGCGTCGTCGCTGCCCGCACCGCGCGTCTCGCGCACACAGTCGAGCCGGACCTGGAAGCCGCCCTCGGGCGCGAACGCCCGCGAGAGATGGACGACGCCCTCGAGATGCCCGCCGATCACTCCAGGGAGCGTGCTCAGCTCGAAGACCGTGCCGCCGAAGCGGCGCTGGCGTGCGGTCTCGCGCAGCGCCCAGGCCAGGAGACCGATGCCCACGGCCGGGAACAGCAGACCCACGGCTGCGACGGCGCGATCGCGCCCCAGCGCCTCGACCATCTTCGGCACCAGGGGCCAGGAGATGGCGTTCCAGAACAAGGCGAAGATCCAGGCGACGCCTAACGCCACCCTGCCCGATCCCGCGATCTCACGGGAAGCCCACTCCCGGTCCCACATCCAGGGCGCCTCGGGATGGCTTCGACGCTGCTCGAAGCGCTCGCCCGCTCGTCGGCGCAGGAAGGCCGCCAGGGCGATCATGCCCGCGCCCGCGACGCTGAACACGAGCCCCAAGACGCCCGCCGCGAGCCGCCCTTCGACGTCGCCCGGGGTCGCCGCCCGCGGAAGCAGGTGGAGCAGCGCCCAGACGCCGGCGAGGACGAAGACCCCGCCGAAGAGGGAGAGGAGGAGAGCGCCGCGCCCCGCCGAGCTCAGCTCGGCGGTGGCGTCCGGCAGCTCTCCGATTCCCGTCCGCGGGTCGTGGCGCCGCATGCCCCTTCATCGGCGCTCCGGGTGGGTACCCTTGCGCGATTCCGGTGTGAAATCCTCCGTCGTCTGCGGTCGGCGGCGAGTCCGCCGCTGGCCGCGCGGCGGGCGGTGCTCCAGACTCCCGGTGCCCGTCCGCGCGCGCCCGAGGAGAGACCCGTGAACGCCCACGACGCCGTCCAGCTGTTCGCCAAGACCCTCGACAACCTGGAGAAGTGGATGGACAAGGCCGAGGCCCACGCGAAGGACCGGTCCTTCGACGTGGACGTCCTCGTCCAGGCGCGACTGGCACCCGACCAGTACGCCTTCGTCCGGCAGGTACAAGCGACCTGTGACCAGGCGAAGTACGCCGCCGCCTACCTGTCGGGGAAGCCCGCCCCCTCCCATCCGGACACGGAGCAGACCTTCCCGGAGCTGCGCGAGCGGATCCGGAAGTGCGTGAGCTTTCTCACGACGGTGTCGGAGAAGGACTTCGCGGGCGCCGACGAGCGCAAGGTCGCTCCGCCCTGGCTCGGCGGACGGTGGCTGCGCGGCGAGGACTACCTCGTCCACATGGCCATCCCCAACTTCTTCTTCCACGCCACCATGGCCTACGCCATCCTGCGTCACAACGGCGTCGCCCTCGGCAAGATGGACTTCATCGGCTCGTTCCCGACCCAGGAGGGGTGAGGCTCCGGGGCGGCCCGGTCTCCGCCGGGCTGCCCGCGCACTCCGTCTGCTCCTGCGTTCAAGGCAGGCGCGGCGGCGACCGATCCCAGGGAGCGGTGAGCGACATCCCCGGGCGCGATACGGCGAGGCGCTTCGGCTTCCAGTGGGAGCGCTACGACGATTTCTTCCCGGGCTACGAGGAGCAGTTCCGGGGCTGGATCGCGCCCCTGGGGCCGGAGGCCTTCGCAGGGCGCGAGGTCCTCGATGCCGGCTGCGGGATGGGGCGCAACGCATGGTGGGCCTCCCGCTACGGTGCGGCGCGCGTGGTGGCCGTCGACGCCGCCGAGACGACCGTGGCCTCGGCGCGCAGGACGCTCGCCCGCGCTCCGGGCGCGCGCGCCGAGCTGGCCAGCCTCTACGACCTCGCCTACGACGCCGACTTCGACGTGGTGTTCTCGATCGGGGTGATCCACCACCTCGAGCACCCGAGGCGCGCCCTCGAGCGCCTGGTCCGGGCGCTGCGGCCGGGCGGCACCCTCCTCGTCTGGCTCTACGCCTTCGAGGGCAACGAGTGGATCGCCCGGATCTTCCGCCTCCTGCACCCGGTGCTGCGCCGGCTGCCCCCGCGCCTCCTGCACGCGCTCGCCCACGGCCTGTCGCTGCCGCTGTGGCTCCTGCTGCGACTGCCCTGGCGGAAGACCGCCTACCTGCAGCAGATCTCGCGGTTTCCGCTCCCGCATCTGCACACGATCGTCCTCGACCAGCTCGTGCCCGAGATCACGCGCTACTACCGCCGTGAGGAGGTCGAGAATCTGTTCTCGGGCCTCGATCTCGCCCGGGTCCAGATTCACCCCAACCGGGGCTACAGCTGGACGGTGGTGGGAGAGCGCGGCTAGGCGCCCTCCCCGTCCGCCCGCGCGACTGGCCGGGATCCTCGTCCTGCGCGTCGGCTGAAGCGGGCCGGTGGAACTCGTCTCGCCCGCTCGTCGTCCTCCACGCAGGGCACTCGTTAGTCGGACCGTCTCTTCCAGGAGACTACGCGTCGCACTCTCGGGACGGACGGTGCGGCACGGCGAGGGCGATCGGCCCGAAGGGACCGCCGTCGGGCTGCTACGAGCGGTGAGGCCGCGGGCGGCGCGTCCGCGATGCCACCCAGAGCGCGACGAGGCCGGCAGGGAGGAGCAAGGCCGACCCGGGCTCCGGCAGCGCCGTCACCTCGTCGATCCCCAGCGTGCCGGTCACCGGGTTCGGCTGGCCCGAGCCCGAGATGGGATCGGGGTCGTGGCGGATCAGCAGCGTGTTCACGGTGGCGAGCGTATCGGCCAGCGTTCCGTTGCCCGCAGTCTGGGTGAGCGAGGCGTCATCGAGGCCGAACCCGACCGAGACCCAGCCGCTGGCGGCGGGCAGCACGGTCTCGTTGGTCGTGGTGAAGGTCCCCCCGTTGCCGAACACGGTGACGCGCAGGGCGAGCGGATTCGGCCCCAGGTTGTTCAGGAGGAAGTTGATCGCCACCACGCCGGCGGCGTCATAGTCGCCGATCCACTGCGCGATGTTGTTCGTTCCGAGGTTGCCGCCGGAGGAGCTGATCTGGAGATAGCGGTCACCGACGCCACTCGGCCCCCCGGAGGCGATGTTCGTCGGCATCGCGCCGCCGGCCCAGCCCTGGAGGCTCCCGTCCTGGAAGTCGTCGACTTGACCCAGCGTGATCCCGGCGGCCGGCGCAGCCGCGAGAGCCGCGGCCAAGCCGCAGCATAAGATCCATCCGCGCATCACTTCCTTCCTTCAGCAACGATTCTACTCCAAGCGCAACTCTGAGATGGATGGATGTCGCTCAGTCCGAAGATCGCTCCCCCAGCGCGTCGCGATCGCCAAGGCCTTCCCTTTCGCGGACATCACGCCGCAGATGCGTGCCGCCTGCCTCCGAGCGCCGCCGGCTCGCGAGCTCCCTGCGGGCCGCCCCGCACAGAGCAGCGGCGAGCAGCGCGAGCCCAGGGAGACCCGGCCCGGGCACGGGGGCGCCGGCCGGGATCGAGCCGGCATCCGTCGGATCGCTCCCCGCCAGGACCTCGTCGCTGTCGGCATAGCCGTCGCCGTCGCTGTCGACGAGCAGGGGGTCGGTCCCCGTGTCCTGCGGACCCACGAAGACGTGCGTGTTCGTCTCCACCGTGTCGAGCAGGCCGTCGTCGTCGTCGTCTGCGTCGCAGGCATTGCCGGCGAGATCGGAGTCGGTGTCGAGCTGGTCGAGATTGGCCGCGGTCGGGCAGTTGTCGAGGCCGTCGAGCACCGCGTCTTCGTCGCGGTCGACGCCCATGCGAGTCCCCGAGCCCGGAGGCGCACAGGTATAGGTCAGCGGTCCTTCGGTCGCCGCCAGCGCGCGCAGCGAGGCGTCGTCGATCGTGGCGCCGTGATCGTCCTGGAACAGGCCCGAGGGCAGCCGCACCCAGCCGCGTGCCGCGCCTCCGACGCTGCCCTTCACGATCAGATCGCACTCGGTGACCGTGCCGCCCAGGGTCAGCGAGACGAAGGGGGTGCCGGAGCGCTGGATCAAGAGATCGATACGAGGTCCGACGGCGGCCGCGTTCGTGGCGGTGAGCGTGATCTGCTGACCGACGATCGGCGCCAGATCGCTCGGAAAGACGAGCATGAAGGCCTCGAGGTCGAGCTTCTGCTGATTCGTAAGCGCGAAGAAGCCCGGAGCCGCCGGGGCGTCGAGGAAGATCTTCATCGTGTCGATCGAGCCGTCGTGCTGGAAGCCCCAGCCGCGAATCTGGTCGCCGAAGTTCGTGGCGACCCCGGTGGTCGGGCCGAACATCCCGACCTTCGCGTACATGTTGCGCAGGTGCGGGATCTTGAAGTTCTGGGCCGGCTCTACGATCTTGGACTTCGCCGAGTTGGTCCCGTAGAAGCCCCTCGCCGGATCGATCGCGTGACAGTCGTTGCACTGGCGCGCCTGGTTGTTGTTGGTCGCGTCGGCGAGGACGTTCTGATCGTCCCAGAGGTTGAAGCCGAACTGCTGTCCGCTCGTGAGGCTGTTGTCGAGATTCCGGACCGCATTGGGCGGCGTCTGGATCTGGAGGGCGAAATCCGCGAACGCCTGCATCTCCGCCGGGGAGATCTGCCCGTCGCGCCCGAGCAGACCCGGGAAGGCGACGATGAAGTTCCGGAAGGAGAGATCCTCGTCGCAGGGGGATCCGAGGGGGTTCGGCGCGCAGGTGTCGATTCCGAAGAAGCCGTTCGAGCGATCTCCGCGCGCGTGCATGGCCCCGTGGGTCGACAGCCCGCGCAGCGTCATCGTCACCATCGGGCCCTTCATCGGATGGAACGTGGTCAGGGCGCCGTTGCCCTGATGCGGCTGCGGGTTGACCGTGACGACCTCGTCCGGATTGCCCAGGTCCCAGCCGAGGCCATCGACGTCTCCGAAGATGTGGCAGCTCGAGCACGAGACCTCGCCGTTGCCCGAGGTGAGGACCGCGTCGTAGAGGAAGGGGCGCCCGGCGGTGATCGACGCCGGCTCCGGGTTGTAGAGCGGGTACGTCTGGATCGTCGCGTGGCTTGCCACGTCGATCATCGAGACCGAGTCGTCGAAGCGCGTGAGCACGTACAGGCGCCCGCGCATCTCGTCGAGCGCGAGGCCGGCGGGACCGCCCCCGGTCGGGATGTAGACCGCGCTGTACACCGACGGGTCCAGGCTCGTTTCGAAGGCCGGGTTCTCGAGCGTCGCCGTGCTGAAGACGCCGATCTTCGCGGAGCCGTAGGCGGCCAGGTACACGATTCCCGTGGCGGAGACGACCATCTGGAGCGGCGTCGCCAGGCTGTAGTCCTTCTGGTCGACGGGCGGAGGGTTCGCGCCCGTGAAGAGCTGGTCGTAGTCGATGTGCGGGTTCAGGTGCTGCGCATCGATGCTCCCCGTGCTCGGGTCGATCACGCTGATGCGCGCCTCGGAGACGTGCCCCTGCACGGTGCTCCCGCCGAACACGCCGGGACCCTCGAAGCGGGTCAGGTTCGGCGACTCGGTGTTCGAGACGTAGAGCTTCCCGCTGATCGGGTTCACCACCATGTTGAACAGGATCGTGCCGACGTGGTCGAAGGGCGCCGGCGAGACCGTCGCGAAGGTGTTCGCATCCACGGCGAAGACGTCGTGATCGGGGAGATCGAAGGGCACGACGGCGTCCCAGTCGCGCCCCAGCACGTCGAGCCAGCGCCCGGTGGGCGGATCGAACTTCACGATCAGGCCCGTCTCGGGAGCCGGATCCCCCGTCGCGTTCGTGCTCGGACCCGGCAGACCTCCCGGGGCGGTGGCGCCGCCCGGCGTCGTGCAGGGACCCGCGGCCGTGAAGCCGTTGCAGACCGCGCTCTCGTTGATCGCCGTGGTCTGGTTGCCCGAGTGGAAGGCCGCGACGTAGACGGTCGTTCCGTCGGTCGCGAGCGCGCGGGGCGTGTCCGAGAAGAAGCTGAGGATGCGCAGGGGAGTGCCACCGAACGCACTTCCGAGATCGGTCGCGTCCCACACCCAGACGTCGGCCCGCGGCACGCTGGGCGAGGTGAGCAGGGGACTGCCCGCGCCCGGGGTCACGCCGAGCAGAGAGGGATCGTTCCGCTGCTGCCCCCGATGGGCGGTCGTGATGAAGGCGCGGTTGCCGCCGGTGCCGGCGAACACGATGTCCCGCGGCTCGTCGCCGACGAGCAGGGTGCGCTTCACGCGCGGAGGGGTCGAGGCGATGTCGACGACGCTCACGCTGTCCGAGAGGTGGTTCACGACCCACACCTCGTTGTCGTTGCGCGGCGCCACCGCGACGGGCTCCAGGCCCACGGGCACCGAGCCGAAGTGCGTGAGACCGCCCGCCGACACGCCGAAGATCTCGAGCCGGTTGTCCGGGATGTTGCAGACCAGGAGCCTGGCTCCGCTGGGCGTCAACGCGATCGGGCGGACCGGACCGCTCTCGAAGGCGGTAAAGGAGGTCTGCGACCATGCCGGCGCCGCGACCGCGAGCAGAGAGCCCAACATCGTTGCGACGCGCCGGCACCAGGTCATCGGGATCCACTCAGCACGTGCGGTCGCATCCCGTCGAACACACCTCTTCGACGACGCGCGATGGCCGTGCTCGACCAGTCTACCCGGATCCGGGCCGAACCCGGGACCCGATTCGCGCATCGGCCGAGGGCCTCAGCGAGCGGGGGACGCTATCGGCGCCGTCGGGCGCTCGCGACCGCCACCAGCCCGAGGCCGAGGAGGAGCCCCGTGCTCGGCTCGGGAACCGCCTGTGCGACGAACACGCCCGTGAAGGAGGCGGCATCCTGTCCCGTCAGGCTGAAGTCGTATCGGATCCCGATGCTGGACGCGATCGCCGGGCCCAGCTGACTCGGAATCGGAGTGCCGAAGGAGCCCGGGGGCGTCAGGTCCGCGCTGCCGAAGGGGTCGACCACCGTGAGAACCGTCGAGTCGGGGAATAGCGACTCGTAGTCGCCCCCGTCGATCCGCGCGGTGTACAGGGCGCTCCCGGGAAGCGTGGAGAGCGTCGCGCCGTTGCCGTTGTTGTCCGTTACGCCGCCGGCGACCGAGCCGCCCGTCAGCGTCGACGGGCCCAGAGGCGTGATCCCCAGTGTGAAGGTCATCGAGAACGACTGCGCGGTGGCGGCGAGGTTCTGGACCGCCACCACACCGTTCACGATCGGATCCGAGTCGAGGCTCAGATTGAGGCTCGTGATCTGGAGATCGCCCAGGGTGAGATTCTGGGCCGAGCAGTGGGCGGTGCCCGCCGTGACGTCCGTGTCCGTGCAGCCCAGCTGCCCGGCATCCAGGGAGCCGACCGACTCACCGCCCACGAGGACGTCCAGGGTGAACTGGACGGCCCGGGAGGGCGCGGCCGCGAGCACGACCAATCCGACTAACAGAACGAGGCGCGTAGCACTGCCAGAGCCGATCCGCATGGGACGATCCTCTCGTCGGGTCCCGGCCGTGGGCACCGGGTGATTCTCCCGCGCACCACTCTTACTGAAATCCCGTCCGATTCCTAGGAAATTTCGAGTCCTACGCGAACCCAGGCCGGATTCCCTCGGGGGAGCTCCGATTCGGGTTCGCTGCTACCGGCGGCGCTTCGCAGCGAGCACCAGCAGCCCGAGCGCGACCAGCGCTCCGGTCTGGGGCTCGGGGACCGGCTCCACCACGTGATTGCTCGTGAACGACGCGCTGTCGAAGGCCGAGAGGTTGAAGTCGAGGCGGATCCCGATGCTCGCGAGCGCCGGGCCCCCGAGCTCGCTCGGGATCGGGCTACCGAACGTCGCGGTCGGGATGTTCTCCGAGAGGAAGTTGCCCGCGACGAACGACGCGCCCGGGGGGTCCGGGTAGAGGGAGTTGGTGTCGACGCCGTCGATCAGAGCGGTGTAGAGAGCGGACCCGGTACCCGTCGAGAGCGTCGCTCCGTCGCCGTTGTTGTCGGTGACCGTGCCGCGGAACGAGCCGCCGCTCAGGGTTGCACCGGGGATCGGCGTGATCGGCAGCGTGAAGAGCAGCGTGATCTGCTGGGCCGTCGAGAACAGGTTCGTGACGCCCGTCGTCCCGGTCACGACCGGATCCGAGTCGATCAGGAGGTCGATGCTGTCGATGTTCAGCAGCGGGTACTCGCTGCCGTAGACGAGATCCTGAACCTGGCAGCTGGCGGACACGCCGTCGGGATTGTCCACGCACCCGAGCCGGGTCTGATCGACATCCCCGATCAGCACCCCGTCCGCGAAGATCTGGAGCGAGAGCGGGATGGCCTGGGAGGCGCTGGCCCCGAGCAGGATCAAGCCCATCGCCAGACAGCGGAGCAGCAAGACAGATTTCGGACGAGCCCGCATTCGAGTTCCCCTTCCCATACTTGAGGAGCCGGCGGCCGAATCCCGTGCACGAATGATGCCCAGTTGCAGCTCTCCTCCAACCTTGCGACTTCAAAGGAATTCCGATTCGTGGGGCAGGGGCCCGTCTCCACCGAGAGGGAAAGGGGATTCCACGGCGGAGGAAAGCGTTTTCCGTGGACCCCAAAGGGGCCGACTGGAGCATGCCCCCCGGCGAGTGCCTCCCGGAGCTCCCGAGCTACCGTGGCCCGATCACGGAGCACGAGCACCCGATCCCCTCTCTACGAGCGCGCCGGATCCGCGAGGCAATGGCGTGGGTGCCCGTGCGCGCGGGGCTCGGAGCGCTGGTGGTCGCCGGGCTGTGCGCCGTCGATGCGCTCGCGGACGATGCCGAGGTGCTGCGCCGCGCGGTGGACTACACGATCGCGGCCCAGCAGCCGGACGGCTCCTTCCGCTACGACTTCGACTTCCTCGCCGGCGAGCCGACGGGCAGCGACAACATCGTTCGCCAGGCTGGAACGCTGTTTGCGCTCGGCGAGGCCCTGCTCGAGACCGACGATCGGCGCCTGGTTCCGGTGATGCGCGCCGGCCTCGACCGGCTCGCGTCGCTTTCACTCCCGATCGGAGCCGGTACGACGCAATCCGCCCTGGCGAGCCTGGGACTGTTCTCCGTCGACTCGCGCCGGCTGGCGCGCGCGCTCGACCGCTGGGGCCTGCTCTACCGGCCGCAGGGCTCCGGGCAGCTGGTGTCGGGGGACGGGAGCTACCGCGGAGCGCCCGCTGGCGCCACCTCCCTCGCCCTGATCGCCGAGCTCTCCTACGCCCGCGCCACGGGCGACGACCGCTACCGCGACCAGCGTGAGGCCTGGGTGCGCGGCCTGCTCGCCCTGCACGTCCCCGGAGAGGGGATTCGCCGCAGCCCCGTCACTCTCAAGCAGGGGCCCTACGAGGACGGCGAGGGCTGGCTCGCCCTCGCCGTCTACCACGAGCACGACCCCGCGAACGAAGAGGTCGCCCGCGCGCTGGGCGAGCTCGAGGAGCACTCGATCGCGACCTACGGAGGCGCGCCGGACCGCAATTTCTACCACTGGGGGGCGATCGCCAGCGCGGCCCGGTTCGCGGAGACCGCCGACCCGCGACTGGCGGACTTCGCGGCCGCCCAGGCCGGGTGGATCCTGGGGGAGCGGCCGCCCTCCGCCACCGAACACTTTGGAAGCTGCTCCTTCGTCGAGGGTCTCAGCTCGGCCTACGCCGTGGTGGCGGCGGCCGGCGGGCGCGACGGCCTCGCCGATCGCCTTCGCGAGCGGGTGGCGCTCGAGCTCGAGCGCAACCGCGCGCTCCAGATCCAGCCCGGCACCGAGCGCCTGGAGCTCGGGGGCGGCGCCGTCCTCGACGCCCCGACCCTGGCGGGCCAGGCGGGCGCCTTCCGAGCCGGAACCTATCGCGCCTTCACACGAATCGACCTCACCCAGCACTGCATCTCGGCCTTCCTCAAGGCCCGCCGGAGCGGCCTGGGCAATGGGTAGGGGGGTCGAGGGCCGGCGGAGCGGCGCCGGGTCCGCCCGCACCGCCGCTGGAAAGTGGAGATGACCGCCACGAGCGTGTGACCCGCCGGCCCCCCACGGGCACCTACTCGCGGTGTCCGCGCTCCGATCGGTCGCGGGCCGCCCTCCCCTGAGCAAATGGAGATGAACATGAAGCTCGTCAACACCCTGGTCCTCACCGGCCTGCTCGCGCTGCTCTCGAACGTGGCGTTCGCGGGCATCGGCTACGAGGACGACGACTACCCGAGCGACGACACCGACTTCGTGGCGGGCGTGCCCGAGCCGAGCGCAGCGCTGGTGATGGGCGCGGCCCTCGTGACCGTCGCCGCGGTGCGCCGCCTCCGCCGGCGCGACTAGGCGTCCGCGCGGGAGCGGGCTTCCTTGCCCGAGGGCTTGCTCCGATACGCGGCTGCCGCGGTCTTCCTCAGCACCTACGGCTCTCTGCTGCTCGTCGCGCTCCTCGAGCTGATGCTCGAGGAGCGCGCGCCCGCGCATTCGATCGCGCGGCGCTGGACGAGCAATCTGGCGCTCCAGCTGCTGAATCGCACCGTGGTCCGCGGCGCGCTGCCCCTGGGTTCGTTCGCGGCGGCGCTGGCGGTCGAGGAGCGCGGGATCGGGCTGCTCCACGTCGCGCCGGCAGCGATTCCGCCCCTCGCTGCGGCGGCGGTGACGGTGCTCGTGCTCGACCTCGTCGATTACGGCCTGCATCGCGTCGAGCACGCCGTGCCGCTCTTGTGGCGGCTGCACCGCGTGCACCACGCGGACCAGGACCTCGACTTCAGCACCGCACACCGGCACCACCCGCTGGAGCTGATCTTCGGGGCCGCGGTGCGCCTCGCCGTCGTGGCGGCGATCGGCGCGTCCGGCACCGGGCTGTGGATCTACGCCGTGGGGCGCGGCGTCGTGGATGCCTTCTCCCATGGAAACCTGCGCCTGCCCGGTCGGCTCGATCGCGCCCTGCGCTCGTGGATCGTCACGCCGGCGATGCACGCGGTGCACCACTCGGCGGTCCGCGAGGAGACCGACTCCAACTTCACCACGCTGCTGAGCGTCTGGGACCGCCTGTTCGGGACCTACCGGGAGGCCCCCGCCGCCGGCTGCGCCGGGATGACCGTCGGGATCGAGGCCTTTCGCACGCCGCGCGACCTCGATCTGGACCGCATCCTGATCCAGCCTCTGCTCGGCGACGCCGCGCCGGCCGTTCGCACGACGGTGTATCCCGCGGGCTGAGCGCTTCCGCTAGATTCATCGGACCCGGCAGCGGGAGAGGATCCGAGCGCCCGGGCGAGACGGGCACGCTAGGGATGCGGCGCCACCGCGACCGACTCCTTGGGAGCCAGACGTCCCCGCGCCGCCGCGTCCTGCGAGAGGGCGGCGAGCAGCGGGCCGCTGGTATCGGTCACGTCGATGATGGCTTCCACCGAGAGACCGACCCGCAGCGGCTTCTCGGTCGGCGGCGGCTCGTCGAGCACCAGCTTCACCGGCACGCGCTGCACGACCTTCACCCAGTTGCCCGTCGCGTTCTCGGGCGGGAGCAGCGCGAAGGCTGCGCCGGTGCCCATGCTGATCGAGTCGACGTGGGCGCGGAAGACGCGGTCGGGATAGATGTCCGCGCGGATCTCCGCCTCCTGTCCGACGCGGACGTCGCCGAGCTGGGTCTCCTTGAAGTTCGCCGTCACGTACAGCTCGGAGGGCGGCGGAACCACGTTCATCAAGGGCTGACCCGGCTGCACCCGGTCCCCGATCTCGACGTGGCTGTTGATGACGCTGCCGCTGCGCGGCGCCCTCAGCACCGTGTAGGCCAGGTCGAGCTGCGCGGCCTCGACGGCGGCCTCCGCCTCGTGCACGAGCGGAACGTCGTAGGGATCGGCGGCGTTCGGTGAGCCGCCGAGGGCCGCCAGCGCCTGCTGGAGCCGGTGCTCCGCGAGATCCCGGTTCGCCCGAGCGACCCGCAACGACGTCGACGTGCTGTCGTAGGCCTCCTGGGAGACGACCCCCGTGGAGTGCAGCTTGTGTACGCGGTCGAAGTCGAGCTGCGCCTGGTGCAGCTTCTCCTCGCCGAGCACGAGCGCCGACTTCGCCGACGCATACTCGGCGCGCAGACCGTCGACCGCCTGCCGAGCGCTGGCGAGGCGCGCCCGCGCGCCGTCGAGCTGGACCTCGAGGTCGCGCGGGTCGAGCCGGACCAGGACCTGCCCTTCCTCGACGGTCCAGTTGTTGGAGACGCCGACGTCGATCACGGTGCCGTCGATGCGCGGGGTCACGGTGGCCGTGCTGCCGTCGACATAGGCGTCGTCCGTCGACTCGTGCGTCCGGAGGAAGCGGACGTAGGGCCAGCCGACCATCAGCGCCGCCGCGAGCAGGAGGATCCCCCCCGCCGCACCTGCCGCGTGGCGGCGAGAAGGGTGGCGGAAGGGGGTCAGGAAGCTTCGGATCGACACGAGAATGACTCCAGAGGGTCCGGGGGAGACCGGTGCTAGGTCGGCGATGCGCCGTCGGCGAGCGCGCCGTGCAGGAAGAGCTGAGAGACCGCGCCGATCACCTCCTCGTCGGCGAGGGGATGGAGCTCGCGCTCTCCCAGGAGCTCCTGGGAGAGGAGGAAGGACCAGAGCATCCCGAACAGGCACTGTGCGGTGGCGATCGGGTCCCGCCGTACCAGCTCCCCGCGCGCCATGCGCGACTCGAGGTATTCCGCCAGCGAGCGGTGCGCGGGAAGGCGCACGCGCTCCGAGTAGACGCGAGCGCGTTCGGGAACGCTGTGCACCTCGCGGACCAGGATTCGCGCCAGCTCGCGCCGTTCGCGGAGCCGTGGCCAGACCTCCGCCACGAGGCGGGGGATCGCCTGTTCCGGCGGCAGGTCGCGGACCCCGGCGATCAGGCGCGGCAGCTCCGGGAGCAGGCTCGAGCGCTCCACCAGCTCCTGGAGCAGGGCTTCCTTGGTGGGGAAGTAGTTGTAGATGCACGCCTTCGAGACCCCCGCGGCCGCCGCCACGGCGTCCATCGTGGTCTCGGCAAAGCCCCCTCCCGAGAAGGTGCTCAGCGCGGCCTCGAAGATCTGCTCCCGCCGGGCCTCGGCGTACTCCTCGCGCTTGTCGGCTGCGACCCTGGGCATGACCTTGTTTATAACTGACTAGTTAGTTATCAACAAGAGGCCCGAACGGGCGGAGCGGCGGCCGGGCGGCCCCACACGGCCTCGGATGGCCCCTCCGTCTGCCCCTCGGGGGACGACGCAAGTGACCTCTACCGACACAGCCGCCGGCGCCCAGCCCTCCGCCGGGGTCTCCCGCAAGTGGCTCGTCGCCGTCGCCGTGATGCTCGGCGCCACCCTCGAGGTGCTCGACACCGCGATCATCAACGTGTCGCTGCCCCACCTCCAGGGCAGCTTCTCGGCGAGTACCGACGAGATCACCTGGGTGCTCACCAGCTACCTCGTCGCCAACGGCATCATGATCCCGCTGACCGGCTGGATCTCCGCCCGCTTCGGCCGCAAGCGCTACTTCCTCACGTCGGTCACCCTGTTCGTCGCCGCCTCGGCGCTGTGTGGCGCCGCCGAGTCGCTGCGCCAGATCGTCTGCTTCCGGCTGCTCCAGGGCGCGGCGGGCGCGGCCATGATCCCCTCCTCCCAGGCGATCCTGATGGAGACGTTTCCCCCAGAAGAGCAGGGCCTCGCCATGGCCACCTGGGGCGTCGGGCTGATGACGGCGCCGATGCTCGGGCCGACGCTCGGCGGCTGGATCACCGAGAACTTGGACTGGCGCTGGAACTTCTACATCAACGTCCCGATGGGCATCCTCGCCGCGGTGATGGTGATCCTGTTCGTCGAGGATCCGGACTACCTGCGCGCGGCCCGCAAGACGGCGCAACGCATCGACGTATTGGGCATCGTGTATCTCGCGGTCGGGCTCGGCCTGCTGCAGGTCGTGCTCGACCGCGGACAGCGGGCCGACTGGTTCGAGGCGCCGTGGGTGTGCGCCTTCACGGCCATCTCCGTCGTCTCGCTCGTGCTGCTCGTGTTCCGCGAGCTGCGCTTTCCCGAGCCGATCCTCGACCTGAGCATCCTGCGCATCCCCACCTTCAACGTGGCCGTCACCATCATCATGGTGATGGTGCTGATCGTATTCGGCACCAATCTCCTGAACCCGCTCTTCCTGCAGCAGCTGATGGGCTACTCGGCCTGGAACGCGGGGCTCGCGGTCGTGCCACGGGGATTCGGCGTCCTGCTCGCCATGCTCGCCGTCGGACAGCTCTCCAAGCGGGGCTTCGACACCCGTTATCTGGTCGGAATCGGCTTCTCCCTCTTCGCCCTCTCACTATGGTCGATGTCCCACTGGACGCTCGGTGTCAGCCCGAACGAGCTGCTCGTACCGATCTTCGTCTCGGGATTCGGTGGCGGCCTCATCTTCCCCACCCTCTCGGCCACCACCCTCGCCTGCGTCGAGCGCGAGCGGATGGGCTATGCCGCGAGCCTCTACAACACCGTCCGGAACACCGGTGCGGCACTCGGCATCTCGATCGTGAGCAACCTGCTCGCCAGCCGCGAGCAGCTCCACCAGGCCGTCCTGGGGCAGCACTTCACCGCCTACGAGGCCTGGAAGATGGATCATCCCGCCCGCCAGCTGCCCGGCGCGCCCCACTGGGACCTCTTTCACGGCCTGGCCACCGACCAGCTCCAGGGCTTCGCCGTCGTCTACCGGGCGATCCAACGGGAGGCGACGCTGATGGCCTACAACGATCTCTACCGGATGCTCGCCGTCCTGGCGATCCTGTTCGTGCCGGCCTTCCTGTTGCTGCGCCGGGCACGAACGAGCGCGAGCGTTTCGGCCCACTGAGTGCACTGCGATGCCGGACTGGCTGGAAGCCCTCGCGATCGAGAGGACCCGGGCCCGGATGCGGGAGACCACCCCGCCGGATCGGAGCCTACCCGCACCCGCTGAAGTCGAGGGGTGGAACGGCCGATAGGCAAGCTCTGGAGGCTCGTGTCCCATGACGGTCCCTTCGGTCAAGGGAGCCATGCTTCTCAGCTCGGTGGTCGTGGTCCGCCGTGCCCGGGACCGCGGCGAGATCCCTGAGTCGCGGCTGGCGAAGCTGAGCGCTCGCACCCAGGAGCTGCTGGACGAGCGGATCCAGCTCGCCCAGTGGTATCCGATGGAGAACTTCGCCGAGCTCCTGGAGATCGACTGGGAGATCGGTGGGAATCTAGACCCCGAGTACATGCGGAGGTCCGGCCGGCAGAACGCCCTCTCGATGACCAAGGGGGCGCGCTACCAGCAGTTCGAGTATCTCAAGCGCGCCAGCCGCCCCAAGTCGGGTGACGAGGTCGTCAGCCAGATGAGGCTCACGACCAGTGTCACGCTGAGCTACTTCAACTTCATCGAGATCAAGGTCCAGATCGACCCTCGACACCCCAACGTGTTGCAGATCATCTACGTCAACACGGACCCCTTCCCCGAGGCTCTGCGTTACAGCACGGAGGGCTTCATGGACCAGCTGAACCAGGTCCGCGGGTCTTCGAAGAGCTGGACCAGCGATCGGGTGGGAAACCGGATCGTGTTCTCGCTCGAGCTGAAGGCGAGATCCGAGGCCGATCGGGCCTAGGAGTCTCGAGCGCGCAGGAGACGACGATCAGCGCTTCTTGCGGCGCGTCTTCTTCCGACTGGGCCTCACGGTCTGCGAGAGGTCGGTGAGCGCCTTCGAGAGGTCGCGACGCCTTTGGCGCAGGAACTTCTTGACGTCGGACCCGCCCTTCAGCTCGATGTCGTTCAGGCGCTTGCGCGCCTCCCGCAGCACGCGAGCGGCCTGCGTCCCGGCCTTGCGCTCGGCCTTGTCGATCTCCTTGCGCAGCGGCTTCAGCCGCCGGTCGATCTGCTTGGAGAGGTCCGAGAGCTCTTTGTCGATGCGCTTGGCGAGATCTCCCGCCTTCTTGCCGCGCGCGGCCTTCTTGCGGCGAGCAGTCTTCTTTCGGCG
>CAZZFT010000029.1:17522-41371 GCA_964653555.1 uncultured Spirochaetales bacterium
CTCCCGCCTTCTTGCCGCGCGCGGCCTTCTTGCGGCGAGCAGTCTTCTTTCGGCGAGCAGTCTTCTTTCGGCGCGTGGTCTTCTTCGCGGCCATGAATGATCCTTCCTTCTCCACCGCAAGCGGCGGACTGGTGCTGCGCCGTCCATACGTTCGGCCATCGTCGAGCGCAAGGTCGGCTGCCGTCTCTCGCGCGCAGCATGCCCGACCCAAGGCTGCCAGCGCAAGGCGCTAGACCGAGCTGGCCGGGTATCCACCGGCTGCCGGCGTCATCTCATCCAGCGTGCTGAGCGACCTGTCCCGACCGCCTGTCCGCGGTGTTGTCGACACGCACGAAGACCAGATACAGAAGCGGTCCGAAGGACCCGAGGAACAGGGTGACGACGACCCAGGGCCAGGGATTGTGCCCTGCCCTCCTTGCCTCCGGAATCAGCCAGCTGAGGACCAGGACCAGGGCGATCACCAGGTCGGTGAACACCTGCCAGCCGGCAGGACTGTGGCGGTGGTAGTCGAAGATGCCGATGTAGCCCACCTGCGCAACGGCGTACGCCGTCAACAGGGCAAAGGGAACGACGATGATCAGCGCCAGGGAACGTCTCGCGGCCATGGGTGTCTCCTCGTGAAGGGCCCACGCGCAGGGTCGACCCGGCCCGTCCCCCGCGCAATGACATCGGAGGTCATTGAACTCACGATCTGATTCGGTTGAATCACCGGGACGAAGGGGAAGAGGTCCCGTGACCAGATCGGCGGTTTCGACTCCCCAGCAGTTCAAGACGGTCTTTCGGCGCTGGCGACAGCATCGCAAGCTGTCCCAGCTGGAGCTGGCCCTGGCGGCAGGCGTTTCCCAGCGACACGTCAGCTGGCTCGAAACCGGGCGCAGCCAGCCGAGCCGCGAAATGGTGATCCGCCTGTCCGAGGCGATGGAGATCCCGCTGCGGGAGAGGAACGTCCTCTTGCAGTCGGCGGGCTATTCCGCGCTGTACGCCGAGAAGCGACTGGACGAACCCGGCATGGAGTCCGTGCTCGAAGCGCTCCGGCACTTGCTGGAACACCACGAACCCTACCCGGCGGTCGCCGTGGACCGGTTCTGGAACGTGAAGATGCAGAACACGGCAGCGGGTCTGCTGTTCGGCCTGGGTGGCGACCCCGAGGCGATGAGGGACAGGATGGGCGAGTCGGGTGAACCCAACCTGGCCTTGCTGTCGCTGCACCCCGAGGGCCTGCGACCCTACATCGTCAACTGGGCACAGGTCGTTCCGTCGTTCATCCGGCGTCTGCGCAGCGAAGCACTCGCCTCCGGGGACGCGCTGATGCAGGAGCGATTCGAGCGCTACATCGCGCTGGCGGGGCCCATCGGAGAGGTTGGCTGGATCCACGAGAGCCTGATGCCCGTCCTGCCGTTGGAGCTCCGGATCAACGGTCTGGAATTGAGCCTCTTCACCATCATCACCACCCTCGGCACGCCCCAGGACGTCACCGCCGATGAGCTGCGCGTCGAGGCCTTCTTCCCGGCAAATCCGGCCACGGAGCAGTTCTTCCGCGGGGTCTCGGCCACGACTCGCTGACCCGGGCAGCGACGAAGCGACGAGCGCTTCTCCCCGTCTCCGTCGCCCGACTTTCGAGGCGACGCAGCGGAGACTCCGCAGGTGTCAACGCCCCTTCTTCGCGTAGGTGCCGATCAGCTCCGCGCGGGCAATCACCTTGCCCTCCATCGCGCGCGCGAGGTCGGCGCGGGTGGGCTGGCCCAGGTCGCCGAGCACGGCGTCGAGGGCGTACAGCCTGTGGAAGTAGCGATGTCGCCCGATCGGAGGACACGGACCGCCATAGCCAGTGCGCTTCCAGTCGTTGAGGCCCTGGCGCGTGCCCGCTGGGAGCTGCGCCGGCGTGACGCCCTCGGGCACGCCGGGCGCGTCGGGCGAGATATCATACAGGACCCAGTGCGTCCATGTCCGCTTCGGGGCGGCCGGATCGGGCGCGTCCGGGTCGTCCACGATCAGGACCAGGCTCCGCGTGCCCTCGGGCACGCCGGACCAGCGAAGCGCAGGGGACACGTCCTGTCCCTCGCAGGTGTGCCGCCGTGGGATCTCGCCCTGATCGACGAAGCTCTGCGACGTGATCTCGAGTGCGCTCATGGACCCTTCCTCCCGTTGCGCGCCGACCCAGGCTCCGGCGGCCAGCAGAACCCACGCCAGCGCGCAGCGCCTCGCAACTGTCATGGAAGCCTCCTGCCGTGGGGCAACAGGGTACGGCGGTTGTGCGCACACTGGAAAGATATCGGCTCACTGTGTGACGGCGGTCTCTCGCTCGGATCGCGGCTTCGTCGATGGACCGGATTGCGTACGATTGGCGGCTGGCGCTAGGCCGACGCCCCCGAAGATCCCCTGTCGCGGGTGGCGCCCACTCCGGACACGAACGGGAGTCCGCGTATGCGCGGTCGAGACACCGAGCGCCCCTTGCGCCGATCCCTGGTCTTCGCGGCGACGCTCGCGCTCCTCGCCGCCCTGGCGTCTCCCGCCGCAGCCGAGCTCCTCCAGCTCGACGGCTGGGACGCGAACGATGTGGCGGTCTTCCAGGGCGGCTTCGTGGCCGGCGAGACCGCCGCGGTTCGCCTAGTCCCCACCGGACCGTGTCCCTGCCAGGTAGACGAGGTCCGGTTCCTGTTCGGGGGCGGTACCGGAACCCACGACGTCACGATCCGGATCTGGAACGACACCGCACTGACGGACGCCCCCGGAGCCGAGCTCTACTCGCAGACGATCCCGGTCACGGGCACCGACGAGTTCCTGCAGACCGTCGATCTGAGATCGGCCGGCGTGATGGTGAACGGCGCCTTCCGCGTCGGTCTCGAGTTCACGCATTCGGGCTACCCCTCGGTGGCCCGCGACGACGACGGCTCCATCGACATGGGGGCGAACTTCATCGACGCCCAGGGCATCGGCTGGGTCCCCTCGTGGCTCCTGGGACTCACGGGCGACTGGATCCTCCGCGCGGTCGTGGACGGCGGCCCGGTCGGTCCCGGTACCGAGCTCGCCAACGACGGCTGGGTCGACGGGCAAGCGGCGGCCTTCCAAGGGGGCTTCGTCGCGGGCGAGACGGCTGCGGTTCGCCTCGTGCCTCCCGGACCCTGCCCCTGCAGCCTGGATGCCGTGCGCTTCCTGTTCGGCGGGGCCTCCGGCACCGAGGACGTGACGCTCCGGATCTGGAACGACAGCGCGTTGACCGACGTTCCCGGTCCCGAGCTCTACCACCGCGCGCTCTCGCTCACGGGCAGCGACGAGTTCCTCCAGGAGGTGGTGATCGGTGGCATCGGATTGACGATCGACGGCCCGGTGCGCGTCGGGCTCGAGTTCACCCACGCCGGGCTGCCCTCGGTCGCGCGCGACGACGACGGCATCGTTCCGGATCGCAACTTCGTCGACGCCAGCGGACTCGGCTGGGTCGGGGCGTCGACGCTGGGTGTCACGGGCGATTGGATCCTCCGCGCCGTCATCGATGCGACGCCCGTCTCCGGTGGGACGCTCCTCGCCAACGACGGCTGGGTGAGCGGAGACGTCGCTGGCTTCCAGGCGGGCTTCGTCGCGGGAGAGACGGCCGCAGTCCGGCTGGTTCCCTCCGGCCCCTGTCCGTGCCCGGTGGAGAAGGTGCGATTCCTGTTCGGAGGCGCCTCGGGCACCCACGACGTGACGCTGCACATCTGGGACGACTCCGCGCTCGCCGACGCGCCGGGCAGCGAGCTCTATTCGACGACGCTGCAGCTCACGGGCAGCGACGAGATCCTGCAGGAGGTGGACATCGGCGTCGCCGGAGTGGTAGTGAACGGCCCGTTCCGAGTCGGGCTCGAATTCACTCATTCGGGCCTTCCCTCGGTGGCGCGAGACGACGACGGCATCACCTCCGGTCGCAACTTCATCGACGCCTCGGGCACCGGCTGGATCGAATCGTCGCTCTTGGGCGTGACCGGCGACTGGATCCTGCGCGCGGTCCTGGGCGGGGACGGCGGTCCCGGCGAGCTGCTCGCCAACGACGGCTGGGTCGACGGTCAGGCCGTCGGCTTCCAGGCGGGATTCGTGGCCGGGGAGACCGCGGGCGTTCGCTTCGTCCCGAGCGGGCCGTGTCCCTGCCAGCTCGACCAGCTCCGCCTGCTCTTCGGTGGTGCCGCCGGAACCGAGAACGTGATCCTCCACGTGTGGGACGACGCGGCGCTCAGCGACGCTCCGGGCGCCGAGCTGTACACGAACACCCTCGCTCTCACCGCCAGCGACGACTTCCTCCAGGAGCTCGACCTCAGCGTCGCGGGCATCACGGTAAGCGGACCGTTCCGGGTCGGCTTCGAGTTCCAGCACTCGGGGCTGCCGTCGTTGGCGCGGGACGGCGACGGGATCACCGCGGGTCGCAACTTCGTCGACGCCTCGGGCATGGGCTGGGTCGAGTCGTCGCTGCTGGGCGTGACGGGCGACTGGATCGTACGCGCCGTCGTGAACTCGGTGCCGGGCACGCTGCTCGCGAGCGACAGCTTCGTCTCCGCGGCGCCCGCCCTCTTCGACTCGAGCTTCGACGCCTCCGAGACTGCCGCCGTCCGGTTCGTACCGCCGGGCCCGTGTCCGTGCCCGCTCGAGGACGTGCGGTTCCTCTTCGGGGGAGACCCCAACCCGAAGGTCGTGACGCTGCACGTCTGGGACGACGCCGCACAGACCGACGCCCCCGGTACCGAGCTGTTCGCCGCCGAGTACGCTCTCACTCCGGACGACCAGACGCTCCAGGTGATCGACCTCGGCGACGAGGCCCTGAGCATCACCGGCCCCTACCGCGTCGGAGTCGAGTTCCAGCACGCGTCCACGCCCTCGCTGGCCGTCGACGAGGACGGCCGGAGGGCGGCGCGAAACTTCGTGAACCGGAACGGCTCGGGCTGGCAGGAGTCGTCCGCTTCGGGCGACTTCGTGCTGCGCAGCGCGCTGAACCTGCCCGAGCCGGGCCAGCCGTGGATGCTCGCCGCGGGCGCCGCGTTCGTGGCACTCGTCTCCCGGCGCCGGCGATCCGGACCCGCGCCCTCCCGCTGAGCGCCGCCCGGCTGCGGAACGGCCTCCCGGGTCGATGCACCTCGCCGCTCCGGGCTGCCGCTGCCCGGTCCGCCTTGATGAGCGCCGCCCACCGGCGCAGAATCCGAATCCGAATTGTTGTTATGATTTTTCGTAAATCATCATGAGGGGAATCGACACCATGACTCAATCCGCACGCGGACGGTTCGGCCACGACACCACCACGGACGAGGTGCTCGAGGGGATCGACCTCGAAGGCAAGCTGGCGCTCGTGACCGGCGGCTCGGGCGGATTGGGAGCCGAGACGGCCCGGGCGCTGGCCTCGAAAGGCGCCCGCGTCGTGATCACCGCCCGGGATCTCGCCAAGGGCGAGGCGGTCGCCAAGGGGATCCGCGAGTCGACGGGCAACGACGGCGTCGAGGTGGAAGAGCTGGAGCTCGCATCGCTCGCCCGTATCCGGGACTTCGCCGAGCGCTTCCTGGCGCGTCACGACGCCCTCCAGATCCTGGTGAACAACGCCGGCGTGATGGCCTGTCCCCAGGCGAAGACGTCCGATGGCTTCGAGCTCCAGTTCGGGAGCAATCACCTCGGTCATTTCCTGATGACGGGTCTGATCGCGCCGGCGCTGGTGCGCGGTGCATCCGCCCGCGTCGTGTCCGTCAGCTCGCGCGGGCACCAGCAGTCCCCCGTCGTGTTCGACGACATCCCGTTCGAGAAGCGCCCCTACGACAAGTGGCTCGCCTACGGCCAGTCGAAGACGGCCAACGTCCTGTTCGCCGTCGAGCTCGAGCGGCGCCTCGGCGCGCGCGGCGTGCATGCGAACGCCCTCCACCCCGGCGTGATCCTCACCGACCTCTCCCGCCACATGCAGCCGGAGGACTACGAGCACATTCGCCAGCGCGCCACCCGCGGCGGCGCACCCATGAAGATGAAGACGGTCGAGTCGGGAGCCGCCACCTCGGTGTACGCCGCCACCGCTCCCGAGCTGGAGGGGCGCGGCGGTCTCTACCTGGAGGACTGCCACATCGCCGAGGTGAACGACGCCGAGGACGCCTCCGAGGGCGTCCGGTCGTATGCCCTCGACCCGGACCTGGCTCAGCGGCTCTGGGCGATCTCGGAGGAGATGGTGGGTCAGCGCTTCCCGCTGTGAACGCATGGCCCGCAGTCGCTGGATCTCCGATCTCCACTGGGTGCGCACGGGTCAGCAGTCCCGCAGCCAGAAGACCCAGGAATCGCTGCTGGAGGCCGCCGAGGCGCTCTTCGCCGAGAAGGGGTCCGACGCCACGTCGGTAGCCGACGTCGCCGCGAGAGCCGGCTGCTCCGTAGGCGCCGTCTATCACCACTTCCGCGACAAGAAGGCCCTCGGCTACGCGCTCTTCGATCGCATGAGCAGGGAGCTGCGAGCGACCACTCGGGATGCGCTGGACCCGCGCCGCTGGGAGGGGGCGTGCCTCGCAGACATCCTGCGCGGCTATCTCGACTTCTCGCTCGAGACGGGGCGCGCGCGTCCAGCCTCGAAGCGTGCCGCGCTCGAGGCCTCGCGCAACGACCCGGCGCTTCGCGAGCGCTACGCCGAGCTGAGATCGGAGCTGTACGAGGCGCTGACCGAGCTGCTGCTCGCCCGTCGCGACGAGGTCGGTCATCCGGATCCGGTGCTGGCCACGGGGTTCGTGCTGGATCAGCTCGGCTCGATGATCCAGACCCGGCTGGACGAGAGCCTGCTACCAACGCAGCTCGCAAGCCGCCCGGACGAGGTGTTCGTACGCGAGGCGCTTCGCTCGGCGTGCGCCTACCTGCAGATCGCGCCACCCATGGACCTGGAGCAGCTCGGAGGAGCACGCGACCTCCGGCCCCGGTGATCGACGAGGAGAAGGATCGACATGGAATACCGACCCCTGGGCAGAACCGGCGTGCAGGTCAGCCAGCTCGCTCTCGGCACCATGATGTTCGGCGGCAGGGCGGACGAGGCGGAATCCATCCGCATCATCGACCACGCGCTGGACCGGGGCATCAACTTCGTGGATACGGCCGACGTCTACGCCGGCAACGAGAGCGAGCGCATCGTCGGGGAGGCGCTGGCGAGGGACGGCAGGCGGAAGGACATCGTCCTCGCCACCAAGTTCAACTTCCCGCAAGGCCAGGACGTGAACGCGCGCGGAGTGAGCCGCCGGCACCTGATCGCTGCCTGCGACGCGTCGCTGAAGCGGCTGCGCACCGACTGGATCGATCTGTATCAGATGCACCGCTGCCACGCCGAAGTACCGATCGACGAGACCCTGCGGGCCCTGGACGACCTGATTCGCGCCGGCAAGGTCCGCTACATCGGCGGCAGCATGTTCCCGAGCTGGCAGATCGTCGAGTCGCTGTGGGTTGCCAAGGAGCTGGGCCTGAACCGGCTCGTGAGCGAGCAGCCGGCCTACCACATGCTCGACCGCACCGTGGAACGCGAGGTGATTCCCGCGGCCCGATCCTTCGGGCTGGCCATCCTGCCATGGGGACCCTTGTGCGGCGGCCTGCTCACCGGCAAGTACCAGCGCGACCAGGGCGACCCGGACGGACGCTGGCAGGCCGGCAAGGACAACTTCAGCCGGGAAGCCACGCCGTTGGCCTGGGACGTCATCGACCTGCTGCGAGCCATGGCCAGCGAGAAGGGCTGCTCGGTCTCCCAGCTGGCGCTCGCCTGGTGCGGCGCGCAGCCGGGAGTCACGGCGCCGATCATCGGCCCGAGAACCTTCGCGCAGGTCGCCGACAACCTGGGCGCGGTGAACGTCCGCCTCGAGCCCGCGGACTTCGAGCGCATCGACGCCCTCGTGCCGCCCCGCAGCGTGGCGGTGCACTACTACGACCGGGCCAACGCGGCGGACTTCAGGCCTCACCACCACCGGAGCGTGGTGTGACGGGCCGCGGAGTGCTCACCTCGGGCGACCCCGGTGGACTACGTGCGCCGCGACCGGCCGTGTTCGCCCGACTGCACCCCGCCGCGCCGCGCTGGGCGGGGAGGCCCGTCGTGATCGAGCTGGACTGAAGCGCGGCCCGATCGAAGCGGGGACGCTGGGATCATGAACAGAGGACGCGCCGCAGCAACCGTCGGGATCGCCGCCGTCGCCGGCCTGCTCGCGGCCGCCTGGGCGATCGGCCTGGTCTCCGTCGAGCGCCACGTCGGATTCTTCGCACCGGCGTGGGACGCCGAGGGCCGCCAGGTCTACTTCTTCCAGCGCGAGACGTGGGGCGCGGTCTGGGGGCCGGGATGGGAGTTCTTCTCGCCTCCGGCCTCGAGCTACGTGTTCGGCGACCGGCTCTCGCTGCGGCGCTTCGACCCCGCCAGCGGCCGCCTGGAGGTGCTCGAGGTCTTCGACGGAAGCCCGGTTCGCGGGCGCGTGACGAAGCACTATCGCGGCAGGGTCTTCAACGTCCTGTCCGCGCGCGTCGTACCCGGAGACGAAGGCGTGGAATTCGTCGCGGAAATGGACGTTCCGCGCATCCCCACCTCCGAGCACTGGACGCTGCGGGGAACCTGGTCGCCCGACCTCTTCTCCGGCGCGCAATGGACCTCCGCGTGGGGCGGAGCCGCGGCGACGCCCGACGCCGTGCTCGCCAACGGCGTCGAGCTGAGGGTGGTGCCGGGCAGCGAGTCCTTTCCGTGCGCGGTCGTCGCCGTCGAAGCCGACGGCCGCTACCGCGTCCTGCTGAGCAACGGCGCCTTCGACGCGCTGCATCCCGATGGCCTGTCGGCCCAGTGGATCGCCGAGCGATCCCAGCGCCCGCGCATCGAGCGGGCGCGTGAGCTGCAGCGGGCGACCGACGAGCTGACGCAGCAGTACCGAGCGCAGGGATCGAACGAGGGCGAGGCCATCCTGCGCGCCTACGACACCCTGGAGGAGCGGGGCTACCTCCCGCGGTCGCCCCGGCTCGTAGCGGAGGCCGTCCCGGCACTGCCGCCCGGCGTCCCGGTGTTCGAGATCCCCGACGAGTACTTCCGCGTGGGCCTCTTCCAGGACGTGGCCGCCGCCATCGCCGCCCCGGGCGCGGAGGTGAAGACGGGCACCGGCACCTATCTCAAGTACTACGCCGACGACACGGGCCTACGCCTGAAGGCCTGGCGCGAGGCGGGCCACGACCGCTTCGCGGTCCGCAGCGAGGGTCGGCTCTATCTGCTGAAGGTCCGATCCGGGCGGGAGTGAGGACCGGGCGCCGGGGCGCGCGATCACTCGCGCGTGTCCCGACCGACGTGCCGCCAGCCGCCCAATCCACGGGGCCCTCCGCGGTGTATCCACCGCTGAAGGAGAGACCCCATGAGCCTGATCGAGAGAAGCTGGCTGCGGAAGACCGGGGCCCGCCTCGGCGCAGCCCTGACCTTGGCGACCGCCCTCGGGGCCGCAGCCGCGCCCAGCGTCGACCCGTTGCAGTCCGCACCGTCCATCCGGATCGAGAACTTCCGCTTCGAGCCGAGCGAGATCGTGGTGGAGAGGGGGAGCACCGTCGGCTGGGTGAACCGCGACGAGGAGATCCACACCATCCTCGCGGTCGACGGCTCCTTCTCGTCGCCGGGGCTCGACACCGACGGGCGTTACGCGCACGAGTTCGACGCGCCCGGCACCTACACCTACCGATGCGCGCTCCACCCCCAGATGAAGGGCACGATCGTCGTCCGCTGAGGCGGGTGCGCAGGAGGGTTCCGAGATGAAGGACGAGACGAACGAGGGATGGAGCCTCGAGACCAGCCGGCGGGGCTTCTTGCAGTGCATGGCGTGGGCGGGCACGGGGCTCGTCTGGTCGCTCTCCAGCGGGGTCTTCAGCTCTCGCGCCTTCGCGGAAGTCGCGAGCGACACACCGGTGGAGGGCGACCTGCACTTCGTGCAGATCAGCGATACCCACATCGGTTTCGACAAGGCGGCGAACCCAGATCCCGTGGCGACGGCGCGCGAGGCAATCCGCAGGGTGAACGGCCTCGCGAACCGTCCGGCGTTCCTGCTCCATACCGGTGACCTCACCCATACCCAGAAGGCCGAAGAGTTCGACGTCGCTGCGGGGCTGCTGCAGGAGGTGAAGGTGGACTCGGTCTTCACCGTGCCGGGCGAGCACGACGTCTTCGATGACGGCGGCAAGGAGTATCTGGCGCGCTTCGGCCGGGCCACGCTCGGTGGGGGCTGGCGGAGCTTCGACGCAGGCGGTGTCCACTTCGTCGGGCTGGTCAACGTGCTCTCGTTCAAGAGCGGTGGGGTCGGCCAGCTCGGCGCCGAGCAGCTCGATTGGCTCCGCAAGGATCTCGACGGCCGCTCGGCGAGCACGCCGATCGTCGTCTTCGCACACATCCCGCTCTGGGCGCTGTACCCCGCGTGGGGCTGGGTCACCGACGACGGCCAGCAGGCGCTGGCGCTGCTGCGGCGCTTCGGCTCGGTCACCGTTCTGAACGGTCACATCCACCAGGTGCTCCAGAAGATCGAGGGGAACGTCGTCTTCCACAGCGCGTTCTCGACCGCCTACCCGCAGCCCGCTCCCGGCACCGCGCCCGGACCCGGGCCGCTCCGGGTGCCGGCGGATCAGCTCCGCGGCCTGCTCGGCCTCCGCGAGGTAACCTGGCGTGGCGGGCGCGGTCCGCTCGCCGTCGTCGACTCCCGACTCGGCTAGCGCGGAGCGGAGTCGGCGGCATGCAGTGACACCGCGGAAACGGAACCGGAATGGCCGGAGCGGCCCAGGAGCCGAGCGACGAGGCGCTGATGCGCGGGCTCGCGGCGGGAGACGACGGTGCGCTCGCCGCCCTCTACACACGGCATGCGCCGCTGGTATTCGGGATCGCGGCGCGCTCGCTCGGCGCGCCGACAGCGGAGGAGATCGTCCAGGGGGTCTTCCTCGCCCTCTGGCAGCATGCGAGGGACTTCGATCCCGAGCGAGGTCCTCTCCGCCCGTGGCTGCTGCAGATCGCCCGCCGCCGCATCCTGAACGAGCTGCGCCGACGCCGCCGCCGGCCGGCCGAGCAGACGGACCGCGAGCAGGAGCTTCTCGCCGAGCTCTCGGATCCCGACCCGGGACCGTTCTCCGCCGCGTGGCGGCAGCACCGACGCGACGCCGTCCGCGCCGCCCTCGAGCTGCTGCCGCCCGCCCAGCGCCAGGCGCTCGGGCTGGCCTTCTTCGAGGAGCTGACCCACGAGCAGGTCGCCGAGGTGCTCGAGCTGCCCCTCGGCACCGCGAAGACGCGCATCCGCGCCGGCCTGCAGAGACTGCGCCGGGAGCTCGTCCCCGGCCTCGTCGTCGCCGCGCTCGCGCTCGCCGGCGTCGTCGCGACCCTCGTCCATCGCCAGCACGAGGAGGCCGCCCGCTTCGCCGTCGACGAGCGCGCTCTCGACCTGGTGACCTCGAGCGAGGTGACGCCGGTGCGGCTCGAGGGAACGCCCGCCGCACCCATCGGCGCCCACGCCACCTACCGCGCGCGTCCGGGCGGCGGGCTCGCGGTGCTGACGCTCTCGCACTTCCCGGCGGCGCCGGCCGGTCGGACCTACCAGGCGTGGATCCGGCGCGGAGGGACCTGGATCTCGCTCGGCACCGTCCTGCCCGACGCAAGCGGACACGCGCGGATGATCGTGCAGAGCGCCGAGGTGGCGGCTGGCCCCGAGGCGCTCCAGATCACGCTCGAGCCCGAGACCGGCAGCCCCGCCCCCACCGGCCCGCCGCTGGCAGCCTGGACCGCGCACCCGGCGGAACCGGGCGTCGGGTCCGACCCCCGGACTCCGGACCCGAGAGCACCCGGCGGGACCGCGCGGTGAAGCCACCGGGCGTATGACCGCGGCCGGCTGGTCTGCTCTCATCGACAGCCGACCAGGCTACCGTTCGCGAAGATCGACATTCGAGCACATCTCCAGGGAGATCGTGCCCGGGGAGGGACGAGAAATGGCCGAACGGGCGCTTCCGGCGCGACCGAGCGAGGAAACGACCACGAGCGCGGGCCTCCCGGTCTCGGACGAGCGCGAACGCTTTGCGGAAGCCGTCGCCATCGCCAACATCCCGACGCTGCTGATGGTGCTCGTGCAGCTGACCGGTGACCTGGCGTGGCTCGCGGAGCCCTATCGCCCGAGTCGCGCGCGCGGGCTCAGCGACCACGACACCGGCGGCCTCCCCGAGGAGCGCCAGGCCGAGGTCCGCGCCGCCGCTCTCGAGGCGATCCTCGCGTGGCGGGCCGGCGAACCCCCGGCCATCCAGGAGCCCGACGCCGAGCTGCTGGCCACCCTGTTGAGCTGCTCGATCGGCGAGTCGGTGCCGGCGGAGTACGGGTCGTTCACGGCGGCGCAGCTCGGTTTCCGGCCGCTCGACGTGCCGAAGATTCCCGTTCCCGACGGCTTCCGGGTGCTGATCGTCGGAGCGGGCGCCTCCGGAATCATCGCCGCGGCGAACCTTCAACAGGCTGGGATCCCGTTCACGATCGTCGAGAAGAACCACCGGGTGGGCGGCGTCTGGTACGAGAACCGCTACCCCGGCGCCGGCGTCGACACGCCGAACCATCTCTACTCGTTCTCGTTCATCCCCTACGACTGGCCGGCCTACTTCTCGCTGCGCGATGAACTCTTCTCGTACATGGAGCACGTGGTCCGCGAGCTCGGGCTCGAGGCAAACCTCGAGCTCGAGACGGAGCTGGTCTCGGCCGACTGGGAGCCCGCGACGGCGACCTGGAATGCAAGGATCCGGGAGCCCGACGGCCGTGAGCGCGTCGAGCACGCGAACGTGCTCATCAGCGCGACCGGCCAGTTCAATCCGCCGATCTGGCCCGAGATCGAGGGCGTCCACGATTTCGACGGTGTCTCCTTCCACACCGCCCGCTGGCCCGAGGGTCTCGACCTCGCCGGGAAGCGCGTCGCCGTCATCGGCAACGGCGCGAGCGCCATGCAGATCTGTCCGGCAATCCAGCACGAGGTCGGCTCGCTCACGATCTTCCAGCGCTCGAACCACTGGGCGGCGCCCTTCGAGCACTTCCAGAAGCCCGTGCCCGAGCCGATCCGCTTCCTGATCAACGAAGTGCCGCTCTACCGGGCCTGGTACCGCGTTCGCCTCGGCTGGAACTTCAACGACCGCGTCCACGAGTCGCTGCAGAAGGACCCGAGCTGGCACGATCCGGATCGCTCCCTGAACGAGATCAACGACGCGCACCGCCGCTATTTCACCCGCTACATCGAGGAGGAGCTCGGCGACCGGCAGGACCTGCTCCCGAAGGTCCTGCCCGACTACCCCCCCTACGGAAAACGCATGCTGATGGACAACGGCTGGTACCGGATGCTGCGCAACCCGCGCGTCGAGCTCGTGGACACGCCGATCGTGCGCGTGCGCGGAAACGGCGTCGAGACGGAGAGCGGCCAGCGGTACGAGGCCGACGTGCTGATCATCGCGACCGGCTTCGACGTGCAGAACTTCGGCACGGCTTTCGAGCTGCGCGGGCGCAGCGGGCGCACGCTCCGCGAGACCTGGGGCAACGACGGACGCGCCTACATGGGCGCCCTGGTCCCGGACTACCCCAATTTCTTCATGCTCTACGGCCCGAACACCCAGCCCGGCCACGGCGGCAGCCTGATCTTCATGGTCGAGATGCAGATGCACTACCTGATGGACCTGCTCCGCCAGACGATCGAGGGCGGCCACCGCTCGGTAGAGGTTCGCCCCGAGGTCCACGAGCGCTTCAACGCCGAGATCGACCGGCGTCACGAGAACATGGTCTGGACCCATCCCGGGATGGAGACCTACTACCGCAACGACAGGGGGCGCGTCGTCATCAACACGCCGTACCGGAACGTGGACGTCTTCCACATGACGCGCTCGGCGGACCTCGACGAGTTCGTCACCGGCTAGCCGCCCGCCTCCTTCGAAGGAGCTGATTCTCGAGCCCGGCCGCAGGGAACGCGGTCGGCTCGCTCTCGCATGGCGCGCGAAGTCGGTCCAGGGTTTGGCTCGGCAGCGAGTGCGTGGTCGGCGTCGGAGGTCATCCGTACCGACTTGCCGTGGGCCTTCACGCCGGGCGGGGCGGTCCGAGCGCCGCGAGTCGCGCGGCGTGCCCGTCGGCGCCCATGACATGGTCGAGGCGCAGGGCCTCGGCGAGATCACGCGAGCGAGCGGCCTCGTCGCCGAGCGCCCCCGCGAGCGCGGCGCGCGCCTCGAGCACGCGGGGGCGCAGCGCCTCGGCGTCGGTCTCGTCGAGCCAGGCGAGGGCCTGCGCGATCGCGGACTCCCCCTCGGCGCGCGAGGCGGTGCCGTCGTGCGCCAGCGAGGCGCGGACGAGCGCGCAGCAGGCGCTGCCGTCACTCGAGCGTGCGGTGGGCGTGGACAGTGAGGTCCCCCAGCAGGTTCGTGTAGCTGCCGTACTCGTTGTCGTACCAGCCGAAGATCTTGGCGTGGGTCACGGGCACCCGGATGCGGGTTCCCTCCGGTTCCGGGGCGGGCAGCGTCAGGCCCGGGACGCTGGCCAGGTCGAGCTCGACGAAGCCGGTGCGCGTGTGGGTCTCGGCCCCTTCGATGACCACGGCCGCCTTCATGCCCACCACGTCGGCCGGCACGTTCTGCTCCTCACTGTAGACGAGCACGCCCTTCTGGCTGCCCTCGGCCGCATCGGCGTAGATGCGGTTGAGCAGCCGCCGGTCGACGCTGCTGCGGCCCTCGGCGTCGAGCTGGCTCTGGAAGGTGACGTTCAGGATGATCAGCGACTCGGTCGGGAGCGGCACGCGCACCGAATCGGCCATGAAGCCGATCTCGCGGATCTCGGGGATCACCGTCTCGAGCGCCTGCGCCGCGTTGCTGGTGGTCAGGATGATGGAGTTGAGCGCGCTGCGGCTGCGGCGCAGATCCCGCGCCCCCTCCTTGGGGACCGTGTCGAGCAGCGTCTGCGAGTTGGTCACCGCGTGGACGGTGCTCATCGAGGCGGTCATCAGGGCCGAGCCCGAGAGGTGCTCGATCAGAGGCTTCACCATGTGGGCCAGCGCCGTGGTGGTGCACGACGCTGCAGAGACCAGCCGGTGACGGCGCGGGTCGAACTGCTCGTGGTTGCAGCCGTAGATGAGCGTCACGGCGTCGTCCGGCGTGCGCAGCTCGCTCCGCGTCTTGAAGGCCGAGCTGTTCACGACGACGGAGGCACCGGCCTCGAGGTGGCCGCGCAGCGACCCGCGCTCGGCGTCGGCCGGGGACGACGGGTCGTCGAAGGCGCCGGTGGCATCGACCACCACGCGGACCCCGTCGTCGCTCCACGCCAGGTCCCTGGGATTGCGGTGCGACTGGAGGATCTTGACCGGCACGCCCGCGACGCGCAGCAGCTTCGCCTCGCGGTCGGCGATGTGCACGCAGGGCTCGGCGTTCACGCCGAACAGGAAGCGGTGCATGGCGCCGTAGGTCGAGTCCTTCTCGATCAGGCTGCAAACCGCCTCGAGATCCCTGCCCACGGGGCGGCCGAGGTTCGCCACGACCCGCGTGAAGTATCCCCGGGCCGCGTGATGCCAGAGGCTGAGCTTGCCGATGCGGCCCAGCCCGTTGATGCCCAGGGCGCGATCCGGAAGTTCGTCGGTTCCCATGGACTCCTCCACTTCAGGCGAGCTGATGTCGCCGGACCGTCTCGACGGGGTGCCTGCCCCAGTAGACCGAGCCGTCCAGTCCGCTGATCGAGATGGGGTCGCCGGTGTCGAGCTCGCGACCGCCGAGCTTCGAGCGACCCGTGCGCTCGTCCACCTCGAGCCCGGTGCAGCCGACGACGCAGGTCCGACCGAGCCGCTGGGCCACCAGGGCGGCGTGGCTGGTCGATCCGCCGCGCGCGGTCACCATGCCGGCCACCTGCACGATCAGGGGGATGTCGTCCGGCACGGTGTCGGGGCGCAGCAGGACGATCGGGTCGTCCGGAAAGCGCTCGCGCAGCCCGGCGATGTCGGACTGCCCGTGGGCGATCCGGCCACAGAGCGCCCCGCCCCCGACTCCGACGCCGGTGGCGAGCTTCGCCGCGTCGAGCTCCGGGCTCGGCTGGAAGGCCGTCACCTCGGCGATGTGCGACATCACGGTGTCGCGCGTCTGCAGGATGTAGAGGTCGGCCGGGTCCTCGCTCTCGAAGGTGAACTCGATCTCCTGATGGAACGTACCCATGTCGCGGACCAGGTGCTCCGCGTGCCGATGGAGCGCATCGTAGATGCGCGGGAATGCCGCTTCGAGGGAGCTCTCGTCCTGCCAGGCGCCCCGTTGCCCGCGCCGGATGGGACGGGTCTCCACGAGCCCGCCGACGATGTCGTCTCCCTGGGCCTGGACGACGAAGTCGCCATACAGGTTCACGTCCTGGCTGCTGCGCTGCGGCTCGCAGGTGAGGACCACGCCGGTTCCCGAGCGCTGGTCGAGGTTGCCGTAGACCATGCTCTGCACGACGACGGCCGTGCCCCAGTCCTCGGCCACGCCCACCTCCTCGCGGTAGATGCGGGCGCGCTCCGAGTCCCACGAGCGCAGCACCAGGTCCACGCAGTTCAGGAGCTGGGTGAAGGCATCGTCCGCGAGGGCGATGCCGTGGTCCTCGACGAAGCGGCGGTAGCGCAGCGCGAGCTGCTTCATCCGTTCCGCGGGCAGCTCGGCCTTCTTGCGCACGCCGGTCTGCTGCTTGGCCTCTCGCATGAGGCCGTCGAACGCCCCCCGCTCGAGACCGTGCGCCATGCCCCAGGACTGGACGAAGCGGCGATAGGAGTCCCAGGCGCTCCAGGCGCTTCGGCTGCGGCTGGCGAGGCGGCCGGCGAGCGCGGGGTTCATGCCCACGTTCAGGAACGTGTCGAGGACTCCGGGCATGCTGAGGGCCGAGCTCGAGCGCACCGAGAGCAGGAGCGGGCGCCGGGCGTCGCCGAAGCGCGCGCCCGTCGCGCGTTCCAGGTGGCGCAGGCGCTGGCGCAGCGTGTCCGCCACCATGCGGCCCGGTCCCGACCAGTCGCGCAGTGCCTTCCGGCAGCGGAAGATCTCCTTCGTCAGGATGAAGCCCGGCGGCACGGGCAGGCGCTCCCGCGCCAGGCGGCGGATCAGGAAGCCCTTGTTGCCCAGCTGCACGGGCCCGTCCAGTGGACTGGGGCGCCGGTCGATCGCCAGGGTCGCGCGCTCGAGGTCGAAGGAGACGAGCTGGTCCGCCGTCTCGCGGTCGAGCGTCTCGCGCGCCTCCACGAGCTTCCGCAGCATGCGGCCCACCAGGCGGTCGAGCTGCTGGAGGCCGAGGTTCTCGGCGATCCGCTCGCGCAGGAAGCGCTCGGATATCTTGAGGATCTCCTCCTCTTCGGTGAGGTGCGGCTCGAGCCGGATCTCGCCCCGCGCGATCATCCTGCGGATCACCCGCTGGAGGGCGTCCTCGTAGGGGTCGCGGAGGCGGATGCGCACCAGCTGCTCGACGCCGCGCGAGAGCTGCTGGAAGACGTTCACGAACTGGTCCACGCTCGTGTGGCCTTCCTCGATCGCGCGCTCGAGCGTGTCGATGCCGGCGGCCAGGCCCCGGCCCGTGCATCCATCGACGCGGGCGGCGCGCAGGAACAGGCGCAGCCAGCGCGCCACCCGGCGCAGCGTGCTGCGCGTCGGGCTGGCCAGGTCGGGCGCCGAGGCGAGCCGCTCGAACAGGACGTTCGCGAGCGACTCGCCGCGGAAGGTGAGCCCCACGGCTTCGAGCTTCTCCTCGCGATAGTGGCCGTAGAGGCTGGGGATGCCCACCGCGATGTGGCGCTTGCGGTAGATGTCCTCGTGGCCCTGGGTGGGCCGCTCGTCGACGATGGTCTCCTTGAGCGACTCGAGGATCGACAGCAGCGCGTCGAGCGCCGTCTCGTCGTCGCCCCGCTCGAGCGCCCGGCGCAGGGTCCGCACGGAGTCCGGGCGGCTGCCGTGCCAGCCCTCGAGCCGCTCGAGCAGGTCCTCGTGCCCGAGCTCGTACTTCCGCGCCAGCAGCCGCCGCAGCGTCGCCAGCAGCGCCACCTTCTCGCGCTCCACCGCCTGGCCCGCACGGCAGGCGGCCAGACGCCGGCCGAGCTCGTCGGCTTCGAGGTCGAAGAGCGAGACCGCGTCTCCCGCGGCGCCGAGCACCTCGCGCACGATGGCGTGGAGCCCTTCACGGGCCGCGCCTTCGGCGGCGATCCGCGCGTACAGGGATGCGGGGACGTAGCCCTCGAGGGAGCCGGGGTCGCCGCTCTCCCAGAAGCGCGCGATCGCCTCGACGAAGTCCACCAGCAGAGGGCTGCTCTCCACGTGACACTGCTTGCGCAGGAAGTGGCAGAGGGGATCGCGGCGCGCGTCGATCTCGTCGATCCGCGACGAGACGTCGCGCAGCTCGCCCTCCGCACCGATCTCCGAGTAGTAGACGGGGAGGCGCCGGAGCAGGTGCAGCAGCGTCGCGTAGACGGGCCCCACGCCGCTGTTGAGCAGCCGGGACACGTCCTTCTGGAAGAGGTCCATGTCCGTGATCAGCACGCCTCCGAGCGACAGCTCCACGACGAGGGAGGTCGCGAGCGGAACGGCCAGCGACGGGTTCGCCCCGATGACCTCCAGGTAGGTGCGGATCGCGGCGAGATGGGCCGGGTCGGAACGCACCTGCCACTCGTCGCCGAAGCCCGTGAAGCGCGGTCGCGGGAAGTCGCAGCGCAGCATCTCGTCGATCAGGCATCGCGCACGCTCCCGGTCGCCGCTGGCCAGCGTGGCCGTGCCGAGCGCGGAGACCATGCGCAGCGCGCTCGCCGAGGCCATCAGCCCGCTGCTGCGCAGCGCGCCGAACGCCTCGCGCACGAAGTGCTCGAAGTCCGCGGGAGCCGACACGACCTCGCCGTGCAGGCGCCCGAGCTCGGCGAGCACCTGCTCGTGCACGCTGTCGAGCGCCTCGACGCCGAGCATCCGGACCAGCCAGCGCACCCGCGCCAGCTCGGGGCGGCGGGTGCCGCCGGCGGCAATCGCGCGCGCGGCCTCGAGGAAGCCGCGCGCGATCCGGGCGTCGTCGGGCAGCTCGAGCAGCGCGCGGGCCCGCGCCTCGGGCGGTGTGCGCTCGTCGGGCCGCCGCTCGCAGGCCTGCCGGCACGCCCGCAGCCGGTCGTGGGAGATCGCGGCCACCGGCGGCGGGACCGCGCCGCCGCCCTCGGCCCCGGTCGTCTCGCGCCACCAGGTCGTCGCGTCCTCCAGCGCCAGCCAGCGCGCGTAGCTCTGGCCGAGCGAGAGGGCGAGCAGCGAGACGCCCCGTTCGAGCGCCGGTCGGGCGTCGCCTCCCGCCTCCAGCAGCGTCCGGACCACGCGCGCGAGCCACGGCGAGGAGACGGCCCCGAGCCGTGCGTCGTTACGCAGCAGCCGTTCGAGCTGCGCCATGGCGTCGCACAGCGCCGGGAGGAAGGCGGCGACCCGGTCGCCCACCTGTTCCACCAGCTTCTCCCAGTAGAAGGCCTGATAGCGGACCGCCGCCTCCCGGAGGTTCGCCGGTGCGGCCTCCCGCGTCGCCTTCGCGAAGAGCGCGCAGAAGACGGCGATCGCCTCGGCCGCGCGCTCGCTGGCGAGGTGGTAGGGGAGGTCGTTCATCGCCCGGCGGCGGAGCTCGTCGAGGGCCTCGTTCCAGCCGACGTACGGGTGGTTGATCTCGCGCAAGAGCTTCCGCGTCCCCTCGTGGATCCCGTAGCGGTCGGCCGTGATCTCGAGCAGGACCTGCTGCTCCGCGGGGATCACCACGTCCACGGCAGTGCGGCGGAGGTTCACCTCCAGCGCCCGAGAGGACACCCGGGGCCCGGTGCCGGCGCCCGCGGTCTGGAGCCCGTAGCCCGCGCCGAAGAGCGCCGTCTCGCGCACGTCGTGACGCTCGATGCGCTGGAGCAGGTCGTCGAGATCGCTGCAGCGGGATTCCGGGGAGGTGCGGTCCGCCGCGGCCAGCGCCGCCGAGAGCGTCTTCACGCGGGTGCGCAGCTCGGCGTGCTCCCGGTCGAGATCGGCGGCCACGGCCGGATCGATGCGGGCGGCCACCCGGCTCCGCTCCTCGTGGGCGAAGTGCGCCTCGAGCAGGCTCTCCAGGCGCCGTAGCAGGCCCGCCACCCCGGACACGTCGGGCGACTCGCGGATCTGCGCGATCACGTCCCGCAGCTCGGCGTGCTGGTCGAGCACCTCTCCGAGCCCCGGCGGTGCGTCGGATCCTGGACGCGGTCGGCCGGCGGTCACGTCCGGTCCTCCTCTGCGGCCCCTGTACTGAGAGCAAGATGCGTGCCTCCACCAGGCGGCCCCTGGGCGCCGCTCCGCATCGCGGGATGGGCTCCGTGGGGCGGAGTGCCACGTCGCGGGCGCGGCGTCACGGCGCGCCGTCCGGACACGAGCCGAGGTAGCCTAGGGGCCCCGATGGGGGCCGAACCCCGTGACCAGGAGATCCCCATGAGCGAAGCCCCCGCGAACCCGTTCCCCTCCGAGGGCCAGGCCGGCGCCGATCCCTACTCGATTCCCCTCGAGCGGATCGACGTCGCCGATGCCGAGCTCTTCGAGACCGACACGCTCTGGGGGTACTTCGAGCGCCTGCGCAACGAGGACCCGGTGCACTACTGCGCCGACAACCGCGAGTTCGGCCCGTACTGGTCGGTCACGAAGTTCGAGGACATCGTGTACGTCGAGAAGCACCCCGAGAGCTTCTCGTCCGTTCCGAGCATCGTGATCGCCGATCCGGACCCGGAGTTCCCCCTCGCGGCCGGCTTCATCACGATGGACGGGCCGCGGCACCAGGCCCACCGCAAGACCGTGCAGCCCGTCGCCTCGCCGCGGAACCTGGCACGGCTCGAGCCCGTGATCCGCGAGCGGGTGGCCGAGATCCTCGAATCGCTTCCCATTGGCGAGACCTTCGACTGGGTCGACCGCGTCTCGATCGAGCTGACCACCGGCATGCTCGCCACGATGTTCGACTTCCCGTGGGAGGAGCGGCGGAAGCTCACCACCTGGTCCGACATGGCCACGTCGAGCGAGCTGCAGCTCGCCGAGATGGGCAAGACGCCCGAAGACCGGCAGACGGTTCTCCTCGAGTGCCTCGACTACTTCACCAATCTCTGGAAGCAGCGCGAGAAGAAGCCCCGGGCCGGCGAGCTCGACTTCGTCTCCGCGCTGGCCAACTCCGAGGCGACCCGGGACATCGCGCCCGAGGTCTCCCCGCTCCAGTACCTGGGCACGCTCATCCTGCTGATCGTCGGTGGCAACGACACGACGCGCAACTCGATCTCCGGTGGCGTGCTGGCGCTCAACGAGAACCCGGCCGAGTACGAGAAGCTGCGGAGCGACCCGAGCCTGATTCCCAACATGGTGAACGAGATCATCCGCTGGCAGACGCCGCTGGCGCACATGCGCCGTACGGCGACCCGCGACACCGAGCTCGGCGGCAAGAAGATCAAGAAGGGAGAGAAGGTCGTCCTGTGGTACGTGTCGGCGAACCGCGACGAGACGGCCATCCCCCGGGCGAACGAGTTCCTGATCGATCGTCCGAACTCGAAGCAGCACCTCTCCTTCGGCTGGGGCGTCCACTTCTGCATGGGCAGCCGACTCGCCGAGATGCAGCTGCGCGTCCTCTGGGAGCAGATCATGCAGCGCTTCCGCTTCGTCGAGGTCGTGGGCGAGCCCGTGCGCGTGAAGTCGCCCTTCGTGAAGGGCTTCGCCGCGCTGCCGGTGCGCGTGCATCCCCGGTGACGGAGAGGACGAAGTCGAGGAGAGCCCCGTGAGAGCACTGCAGGTCTCGAGGAACGGACGGCCGACGGAGGCGCTCGAGATCGTCGACCTGGACGTGCCCGAGCCCGGCCCGGGCCAGGTGCGCATCGCGGCGTCGGCGGGCGCGCTCAACTTCAACGACCTCGACCGCTGCTACGGCCGGGTCAGGGCATAGGAGAGAGAAGCTGTTCCAGGCGCCGCCGACGGAGTGGATCGAGGAGCGGCTGGCCAGGATGCAGGAGGTCTTGGAGCGGCGGACCGATCGATCAGCTCTGCTGCTGCGGTCGCTTCTGGGGCAGATCCGGCTGGAGCCGGCGCAGGGCGAGATCGGGCGGCCCTACTAACGTTGCTCGAACCTCGCTCGATGCCCTGTCGCTGCTCGCACCGCCCTCGGGGCAGGACGGCTCGGAAGGCGGTTCGAATTCTTTGCAATGGCGGCGTGGCCACCCGGAGCGATGCCGGCGCCAAGGCCTTCGCGCGGCGCGAGCGCGGAGCCGGCGGGCTTCGCTATCTCCAGGCCACGCGCGTGTACTACGTCGACCTCGACGCCCGCGAGGGCGAGACGCAGGCCGACCTACTCGCCCGGCTGGACGCCTTCGCGCTGGCGCCCTCCCTGATCGTGGAGACGGCACGCGGGGGTGGCCTGCATCCGTACTGGGTGCTCGAGGAGCCCCTGGACCTCAGCAGCGAGGAAGCCCAGCAGCGCTACTCCAACACGGTGCTGGGGCTGCCGCCTGGCTCGCCGTCGCTTGGATCGGGCTCTCCGACTATCGGGAGCACGGACTTGCGGTCCCTCCGTCGGTGATCGAAGCCCGCGAGCAGGCGCGGGAGGCATCCGACCCCATCCGGGAGTTGCTCGACCTCCACTCCGTGCGCGAGCCTGGCGGGCAGTGCCGGCTTTGCTAGCGGAGCTGGCCGAGCGAGATAGCTCCATACTTCTGGCTCGATGCACGAACGGTCAAAGGTGGCAGACGGCGTTGACAGAGGCCAAATGAACAGAGCGGTCCCGATCACGACGTTGTTTCTGGATATCGGCGGTGTCCTACTCACCAACGGATGGGATCATCATGCCCGCAAACGGGCGGCGACACACTTCAAGCTGGAGTGGGCCGAGATGGAGGATCGGCATCAGCTGAACTTCGCCACCTATGAGGAGGGCAAGCTCACGTTGGAAGAATATCTAAACCGAGTGATCTTCTACAAAAGGCGATCGTTCACCCGGGCTCAGTTTCGGCGCTTCATGTTCGCGCAGTCGAAGCCGTACCCCAAGATGATCAAGTTGGTCGCGCAGCTCAAGGTCCGGCACGGGCTGACGATCGGCGTGGTCAGCAACGAAGGGCGCGAGCTGAACGCGTATCGGATTCGACAGTTCAAACTGAATGGGCTTATGGATTTCTTTATTTCCTCCTGCTTCGTCCACCTTCGTAAGCCCGATGCTGAAATCTTTCGGCTCGCGCTCGACATCGCACAGACTCCAGCCCGGCAGGTCGTCTACATCGAAAACACTCCGATGTTCGTCCGGATCGCGGAAGGTTTGGGGATTCGAAGCATTCTTCACACGGCCTACAGGTCCACGTGCGCGAAACTGTCTGCATTCGGATTGCAGAATGAGCAAGGAGTCACCCGTGAAACCAGCTAACTCACGCATCCTGACGATCAATGGCGGCTCGTCGAGCATCAAGTTCGCGCTCTTCGAGGCTGGTGACTCGCTCCGACGGATTCTCGAGGGCGGGATTGAGCGGATCGGACTGCCGGCGGCCACCTTGCGGGTGAAAGGCGTGAACCAGGCGGACAACTTTTCGCGCCCAGTGACGGCACCGGATCACACGGTGGCGGTGGGTGTTCTGATGGATTGGATCGAGGACCACAGCGGCCGTGATGCATTGACCGCGGTAGGGCATCGCGTCGTGCATGGCGGGCCGAAGTACAGCAAGCCGCAGCGAATCACCGCGAAAATGATCGAGGAGCTGCACCGGCTCAGCGCCTTCGATCCCGAGCATCTGCCGGAGGAGATCCTGCTGACCGAGGCATTTCATCGCCGCTTTCCCGACCTGCCCCAAGTGGCGTGCTTCGATACGGCTTTTCACCACGATCTGCCGCGCATCGCACAGTTGTTGCCGATCCCGCGCCGCTACGAAGCGCAGGGGGTGCGGCGGTACGGGTTT
>CAZZFT010000030.1:0-40915 GCA_964653555.1 uncultured Spirochaetales bacterium
CGGCGCGCATCGCGAGGGCGTAGGTGTTCTCGAAGCCGAGGGCGCTCGCGACCACGACGCCGTGGGCCCGGGCCAGGTAGCGCTCCACCTCCGCGAGCACGTCCTCGCGCCGCGCCGGAGCGTCCCGCTTCATCACCGTGGCCCAGATCGTGCCCGAGTAGTCCACGTAGACGTCGAGATCGCCCGCGACCAGGGAGTCGAAGGCGACGGTCGAGCCCAGGGACGGCAGGATGAGAGTGGCGGCCCCGGTCTGGTCGCCGATGCGACCAGCGAGGAGCTCCGCGAGCAGGTACTGCTCGGTGAAGGCCTTGGCGCCGATCACGACGGGGCCCTCGCGGGCCGTGTCCCGACGCGCGAGCGCGAAGGAGAGCGCCGCGTAGAGGACGAGTGCCCCGAGGACGAGCACGGCGCCTCCCCACCACGCCCGCCGGCCGGTGCGTACGCCCGCCTCGAGCAGCCGGATCAGCTGGTCGAGGCCGAGGGCGGTGGCCGCGGCGGCGACGCAGCCGACGATCACGGCGGCGTCGTTGCGCGTGGCGAGGCCGCTGAAGATGTAGTTGCCGAGGCTGGTGGCGCCGATCGGCGTCGACAGCGTCGCCGTCCCCACGACCCAGACGGCGGCGGTGCGCACACCGGCGACGATCACCGGCAGCGCGAGCGGGAGCTCCACCCTCCACAGCGCCTGGCGCGGCGTCATGCCGACGCCCCGCGCCGCCTCGCGCACCGCCGGATCGACGCCGGCGAGCCCGGTGACGGTGTTGCGCAGGATCGGAAGCAGGCTGTAGAGGGTGAGCGCCACGAGCGCGGGCAGGACGCCGATTCCGCGCACCTCGATCCCGGTTCCGGCGAGCAGACCGCCGAGCCCAGCGAAGATCGGCACCATCACCGCCAGCAGCGCCAGGCCGGGAACGGTCTGGATGGCGCTGGCCGTTCCGAGCAGTGCCGGCTCGAGGCGTGGTCGTCGGTGCACCGCGATACCCAGGGGCACCGACACCGACGCGCCGACGGCGAGTGCCAAGAGGACCAGCTGGAGGTGGGCGGTGAGGTAGCCGGGCAGGAGCAGCAGCTGCTCCCTCACGGCGAGCGGTCTCCGAGCAGGGCTTCGAGCGCCTCGACCTGGCGGCGCGGCGTCCGCACCAGCTCGGCCACGCGCTCGTCGGCGGGCGCGCGCACCAGCTCCGCCGGCGTGCCCACCTGGACGAGCCGCCCCTCGTGCAGCACCGCGATCCGGTCGGCGAGCCGCAGCGCCTCCGTCATGTCGTGGGTGACGAAGATCCCGGTGAGCGCGAGCTCGCGGCGCAGCGTCTGGAAGGCGAGCTGGAGGTTCTCGCGGGTCAGCGGGTCGAGGGCGGCGAAGGGCTCGTCGAGCAACATCAGTCGCGGGCGCGCGGCGAGCGCGCGCGCCAGGCCCACGCGCTGGCGCTGACCGCCCGAGAGCTCGTCGGGACGCCGTTCGCGGAACTCGGCGGGGTCGAGCTCGACCAGCGCGAGCAATTCGTCGACGCGGGCCGCGGTATCGGCGGCGCTCCAGCCGAGCAGGCTCGGCGTGATGCCGACGTTCTGGGCCACGCTGAGGTGCGGGAACAGGCCGACCTGCTGGAAGCAGTAGCCGATCCGCCGGCGCAGCAGCGGGGCGGGAAGGCGGCGCGTGTCCTCCCCGTCGATCCACACCCCGCCACTCGTCGGCTCGATCAGACGGTTCACCAGACGGAGGGTGGTCGTCTTCCCCGAGCCCGAGCCGCCGACCAGCATCAGCAGCTCGCCGCTCGCCACCTCCAGGGTCAGGTCGTCGACGGCGACCCGATCCCCGAAGCGTCGCGACAGCGAGCGCAGCTCGATCACGTGCGCGTCGCCACCCAGAGCTTCGCGTACTTGAGGCGCACGTAGTGGGCCGCGAGGTAGGCGAGCAGCAGCCCGCGCCAGCCGTCGAGGAAGCCGCGACGGACCAGGTAGAACACCAGGAAGCGCGCCGGGGGGCGGACGACGACGTCGAGCCAGCGGGCGCGGCGCCCCTCCCGCTGCATCTGCTCGGCCGTGATGGTGGTGTAGCGGCCGATCGTGCGCAGGTGGTCTTCGAAGCTGCGGTAGGGCTCGTGGCGGAGCTCGCCCCCCAGTCGCCGCACCACTCCCTCGACCGTCACCCGGTCGTGGGGGTCGCGCCCGCCCCACGCGCCGCGCCGTCGGTCGAACAGACGCAGCTTCCAGTCCGGATACCAGGTGCCGTGGCGGATCCAGCGGCCCAGATAGCGCGACACGCGCGACACCTCGTAGCCGGCCGCGCCGGCGAAGCCCCCGCGACGCGCCGCCTCGATCGCCTCGCGCAGGTCGGGCGCGACGCGCTCGTCGGCATCGATGCACAGCACCCACTCGTAACGGGCCGCGCGGACGGCGAACTCCTTCTGCGCGACGTGGCCGGGCCAGTCGCGCTCGATCACCCGCGCCCCGCGCGCGGCGGCGATCTCGCGGGTCCCGTCCTTCGAGTGGGAGTCCACGACCAGGATCTCGTCGCACCACGCGAGGGACTCGAGGCAGGCGCCCAGCCGGTCCTCTTCGTCGCGCGTGACGATGCAGGCGCTGATCGGGGGTCGTTCGGACGGGAGGGCGCCCCCGGCGCTCACTCCTGGAAGCCCAGAATCGCGTCGAGGGCCGGCCACTCGATCGCGCTCTGGGCGGAGAACGCCTGCAGCAGCAGCTCCCGATCGGGATCGTCGCTGGCCGAGCGGTACTTCTCGACGGCGGCCGAGAGCTCTGCCTCCGCGGGCTGCGCGGGGGCGTCCTCCTCGAGGGTTCCGTCCTCGTGAGCGAGCCCGATCGCATCGAGCCACTCGACGAGCAGCGGCTTGCGACACTCCAGGAAGTAGATCGCGAGCAGCTCGTCGGCGACCGGATTCGCGGCCACGCGCGCCAGGGAGCGGCGCACCGCCTGGGCGCGCTTCGCAAAGGGCTGTCGCCGCAGATAGACGGGACGCGCCCGGATCGACACCGCGGCGGCGTCCACCGCCTGACGGAACATCGCGGGCGCCTCCTTCGAGAGCACACCCAGCATCCGCTCCGCCTCCTCGGGCGTCATCTTCGCGAAGACCTGGAACGAGCGCATCCGGACCCTCCGGCCGGGGGTTTAGCACTCCGCGGTGGAGCCGCGCCCGGGTCGGCCCCATGCTTCTCGGGCCGCCGCCGTCCCGGTCAGGACGAGCGCAGCGGCGAGGGCCGAGTGGAGGCCGGTGATCTCGACCGGGATGCCCGCGAGCACGTTCGCGACGCCGACGGCCACCTGGGCGAAGCCCAGGACACAGGCGAGTCGCGCGAGCGCCGGCAGACGATCGCCCTCTCGGCACCGGAGTGCGAAGGCGAGGAGGGCCAGCAGCAGCAGGTAGCCGTTCGCGCGGTGCAGCAGGTGGAGCCCCACCGCGCCGCGCCAGGAGGGCCACCAGGCCCCGCCGTTGCAGGTCGGCCACTCCGGGCAGGCGAGCCCCGCATAACCCGAGGAGACCAGACCCCCCAGCGCCAGCTGCAGTCCCAGCAGGACGAGGACGCCGGCGAGCAGACGGCGCGTGCCGCGATCCGGGGCGGGTGGAGGCGACGCGCCGCGACGGCGGTCGCGCAGCTCGAGCGCGATCCAGGCGAAGGTGGCCGCGGTCGCGTTCCCGACCAGCAGGTGCGAGGTGACGGTCCAGGACGCGAGCAGGTGCCAGACGGTGAGGGCGCCGAGCAGGATCTGTACTCCGAGCAGCGCGACTCCCGCGGCCAATGGCCGGCGCACCGGGTCGCCGGCCCGGGTCCGGCGCCAGGTCGCCGCCGCCAGGGCGAGGAAGGTGATCGCGACGCTGCCGGCCACGACCCGGTGCGACCACTCGAAGGCCACGCGCAGGTTCATCTCCGGCACGACCCGACCGAAGCACAGCGGCCAGTCCGGGCAGGCGAGGCCGGCACCGTGCGCCCGCACCAGCGCTCCGAGGACGATCAGCCCGTAGGTCAGGGCGACCAGCAGCGCGAAGCCCGGGGCGAGCTGCGCGGGTCCCGCGGCGGCGGGATGCGCGGAGGGGCCGGGCGCCGCGTCGCTTCCGGCCGCGGCCTCGTCTAGCATGCCCGCCTCTCCCACCCGAGCCACGCTAGGGAATGGCCCGATCCTCCACAAACACCGCCGTCGAGGCGGTCGGCCTGGTCAAGCGCTATGGCGACCGCGAGGCGCTCGCCGGGATCGACCTCGCGGTCCCGCGCGGGGCCTGCTTCGGCCTGTTGGGCCCCAACGGCGCGGGAAAGTCCACGACGGTCGGGGTGCTGACGACGCTGATCACGCCGACTGCGGGCTCCGCGACCCTGCTGGGTCACGACGTGGTGCGCGAGCGCGCGGCGGTGCGCCGCAATCTGGGCGTCGTGTTCCAGGAATCGGCGCTCGATCCCGAGCTCACTGCGCGCGAGCAGCTCGTCCTGCACGCTCGGCTGTTCCACCTCGAGTCGCCGGCCGCGCGCGCCGCGGACTGGATCGACCGCCTCGGACTCGGCGAGCACGCCGACCGTCCCGTGCGCGCGCTCTCGGGCGGTCTGCGCCGACGGGTGGAGATCGCGCGCGGTCTGCTCAACCGGCCCGGCGTGCTCTTCCTCGACGAGCCGACCACCGGGCTCGACGTGGCCGCGCGCGCGCGCATCTGGGAGGAGCTGCGGGCGCTGCGCCGGGGCGGAGACACGACGATCTTCCTCACCACCCACTCGATGGAGGAGGCCGACGCCCTGTGCGACGAGGTCGCGATCGTGGACGCGGGTCGCATCGTCGCCGCGGGATCTCCGGAAGCGCTGAAGGCGGAGCTGGGCGGCGACGTCGTGACGCTCGTCCTCGAGCGCCCGGAGCTCGCGGCGGAAGCGCTCGCAGCCCAGACCGGCGTGCGAAGCGTCGTGCTGGAGGCCGCCGACGGCCCCGACAAGGCCGGCGCGCTGCGCGTCACGGTGAGCGACGGCACCCGGCGCCTGGCCGGCCTGCTCGACTGCGCGCGCGAGGCGGGCGTGGTCGAGGTGGACCTGCGACGTCCCACCCTCGAGCACGTGTTCCTGCACCACACCGGCCACGCCTTCGAGGACGCCCCGTGACGGGCGGGCTCTCCGACCTCGGCGTGCTCACCGGCCGCGAGCTGCGGCGCTACGCGCGCGACCGCGCGTACTGGGTGGGTCAGATCGTCTTTCCCCTGGCCTTCGTCGCCTTCGTCGGCTTCGGCCTGAACGACGTGATCCGGCTGCCGAGCGGAACCAGCTACGTCGGCCACCTGGCGACGGGGCTGCTCGCGATGCTCGTGGGGTCGGGCGCCGTGGGCGGCGGCTTCTCGCTGATCGAGGACCGATCGAGCGGCTTCCTGCGCGCGCTGCTGGTGGCGCCGGTCTCCCGCGCCCACCTGGTGCTGGCGAAGCTGTGCGCGCGCGTGCTGGTCTCGCTCGTCCTGGTGGCGGGACTGGGCGTGCTGCTGGCGTCGTTCACGCCGGTGCGCATTCGCGATCCCTTCGCTGCGCTGTTCTCCGTGACGGCGATCACGTCGATCTTCGTCGCCCTGGGCGTGGCGCTCGCGGCGCGGCTGCGCCGTCTCGAATCCTTCCGACTGGTGGCCGCTCTCGTCACCGTTCCTTTCTACCTGTTCTCCGGGATCTTCTACCCGGTCTCGACGCTGCCCGCGCCGACCCGCTGGATCGCCCAGTGCAACCCGCTCACCTACGGCGTCGATCTGCTGCGCTACGCCCTGCTCGGGGTGAACGAGCTGCCGCTCCTGCGCTCCTACGCGTTGCTCGCTGTGCTGACGGTGCTGTCGGTCTTCGTCGCGGTCTGGTCCTTCGACCGGGGCACGCGCGGGTAGCCGGGTCTACAGCCCCGGGCCCCGCAGGTCGATGAACAGGGGCATGGACACGCAAGTGCAGCACATCCACTCCCAGGACCCCCGGCGGCTGCGCGAGCTGGTGGAGCGCGCGGGCCTGCTGGCGCGCGAGCACGGGCTGCGGTCGGTGATCGTGGGGCTCGCCGGATTCGAGGGCGACGCCGCGTTCCCGCAGATCGTCGACTACATCGAGAGCGCCTTGCGCGTGGACGACTCGGTGTTCCGCATGACCCGCGAGCGCGTCGTGCTGCTGCTCACCGACGTCGACGCGCACCGAGCCTCGGAGATCGTGCACAGGCTGCTCGAGGACTACCGGGAGCACTTCCCGTCGCCGACCGAGCCGACCGTGGGTGTCGGGATTTTCGAGGTCGGGCCCGAGACGATCGACGTCTCCGTGAAGAGCGTGCTTCCGACCCTGTTCGCGGGTCCGCCGAAGGCGCACTGACCTCGCGGCGCGCCGGCGGCCCCGAGGCGCGGCCGGTAGACTGCGCGCTCGATGCCGGAGATCCACGCCACGGCGGTCGTCGGGAAGGAGGCGCTGCTCGCCGACGACGTGGTGGTCGGGCCCTACTGCGTGATCCGGGGCCGCGTCCGGGTGGGTCCGGGCACGCGGCTCGTCGGCCACGTCCATCTCGAGGGCCCGCTCGAGCTGGGCGCGCGCAACACCGTCTACCCCTTCGCGGCGCTGGGCTTTGCCCCCCAGCACCTGGCCTGGGACCCCGATCGTGCCGGGGCCGGTCTCGTCATCGGCAGCGACAACACGTTCCGCGAAGGGGTGACCCTGTCGCGCGCGGCGTCGGACCACACGCCCACCCGGGTAGGCGATCACAACTACTGGATGGCGAACAGCCACGCCGGTCACGACTGCCGGGTCGGCGATCGCTGCATCATCGCCAACGGAGTGCTGCTCGGCGGCTCGGTGGAGCTCGGCGACGGCGTCGTGATCGGCGGTAACACGGCGATCCACCAGCAGTGCCGGATCGGTCGCGGCGCCCTGCTCTCCGGGGCGGTGGGGCTGAACAAGGATCTCCCTCCCTTCTTCACGCTGACCGGACACAACACCGCGGGCAGCGTCAACCTGGTCGGCATGCGCCGCTCGGGAATGGCGAGCGCGGAGATCGACGACGTGCGGTGGGTGTACAAGGTGCTCTATCGCCGCGGCCTTCCGTTCCGACGCGCCCTGCGCGAGCTCGAGACGCGCGGAGACCGCCCGATCGTCGCCGAGTACCTCGCCTTCCTGCGCGCCTCGGAGCGGGGGCTGTGCCCCTCCCACGCGGACCACCGCCGCGGTCCCGGAGGCGAGATGATCGACTCCGATCCCGACTGAGTCAGGAAGGAGACAGGGCTGCCGCCAGCGCCGATTCCAGGCGCGGATGGCGGTACGCGAAGCCCCGCTCGCGCGCGGCGCGCGGGACCACCCGCCGGCTGCCGAGCAGCTCCTGGGCGAGCTCGCCGAGGACGGCGCGCAGGGCGAACGCGGGCACCGGCAGGAGCGTGGGCCGCCCGAGTACCCGCCCGAGCGCCCGGGTGAGCTCCGCGTTGGTCACCGGCTCCGGGGCCACCGCGTTCACGGGACCCGACCACAGCGGCTCCGCGATCGCGGTGCGGATCATGGCGACCAGGTCGTCGACGTGGATCCAGGGGAACCACTGGCGACCGTCGCCCAGGCGGCCGCCCAGGCCCAGCCGGAAGGGGGTCGCCATCAGCGGCAGGGCACCGCCCTCTCGGGCCATCACGATTCCGATGCGAAGGCAGACGGTGCGGACTCCGAGATCGCCCGCCGCCAGCGCGGCCCGCTCCCAGGCTTCGCACACCTCGGCGAGGAATCCGTCCCCCGGTCCCGCGCTCTCGTCGAGCTGCTCGTCGCCGCGCGATCCGTAGTAGCCGACCGCCGAGGCGCAGACGAAGCAGGCGGGTCGGTCGGATTCGGGGAGCGCCGCGATGCCGGCCACGAGGGACTCGGTCGAGTCCACCCGGCTGGCGCGGATGCGGCGCCGGCGCGAGGCGGTCAGCAGACCGCCGAACACCGGCTCGCCGGCCAGGTGCACGAGCGCTCCCAGATTGGACAGCGCCGGACCGGGCAGGCTGCGTCCGTCCCAGCGGATCGGCTCGACCGCCGGATCGAAGCCGCGCGGATCGGCGCGCCGCGAGGCGATGCGCACGTCGCGCCCCTCCTCCGCCAGCGCGGCCACCAGACGCCGCCCGACCAGGCCGGTCGCCCCGGTCACCAGGACGGCGCTCTCGGGAGTCCCCGCTGCGGAGCCGGAAGCCGTCATCGGCTCCTACTGGGGGGCCATGCGCAGGGCGCCGTCCAGGCGAATCGTCTCGCCGTTCAACATCGGATTCTCGAGGATGTGGCAGGCCAGGTCGGCGTACTCCGCGGGCTCGCCGAGGCGGGGCGGGAAGGGGACCGAGCGGCCCAGCGCCTCGAGCGCGGGCTCCGGCAGGCCCATCAGCAGCGGGGTCTTGAACAGCCCGGGCGCGATCGTGCACACGCGCACGCCGTGGCGCGCGAGATCGCGGGCGATCGGAAGCGTCATTCCGACGACGCCGCCCTTGGACGCCGAGTAGGCGGCCTGCCCGATCTGGCCGTCGAACGCCGCGATCGAAGCGGTGTTGACGATCGCTCCGCGCTCGCCGTTCGCGTCCGGCTCGTTTCCCACCATCCGCGCGGCGGCGAGACGGATCGCGTTGAAGGTGCCGATCAGGTTCACCTCGATCGTGCGTCGGAACACGTCGAGCGGGAAGGGGGCGGCGTCCTTGCCGACGGTGCGCGAAGCGCTCCCGATCCCGGCGCAGTTCACCAGCCCTCGCAGCGGTCCGAAGGCGTCGAGCGCGGCGTCGATCGCATCCCGCACCTGCGCCTCGTCGGTGACGTCCCCGGGCAGGAAGCGGGTCGCCGGTCCGAGCTCCTTCTCGAGCTCCGCGCCCTTCGAGCGCGGCAGATCGTAGATCGCGACGCTCGCGCCGCGCTCGACCAGGGCGCGGACGGTGGCCTCTCCCAGGCCCGAGGCTCCTCCCGTGACGAACACCGTCGCTGCTTCGATCTGCATCTTCCGAGACTCCTCGTGATTCGGTGGGCGGGACAGGGTACACGCTCGAGCGCGGTCGGCCGCGCCGGCGCGCTCAGGCCGCGTCGAGAATCGCGGCGAGTCGCCGGGCCAGATCCCGGGCACCTTCGCCGAGCGGCTCGCCGTCGAGCGCCACGAGCGGGCGCGCGCCGCGGACCGCGTTCAGGACCACCACCCCGCGCGCCGCGCGCAGGCCGCGCCGCGACAGATCCCGTCGCCGCAGCGCGGGAAGTGCCGCGGCGACCACCTCCAGGGCGACGCCCGCCACCGCGCCGCGCTCCGCAGGCGGCGTGGCGAGGGCCCCGTCGGCAGCTTCGACCAGCACGTTGGAGCGCGACCCTTCGACCAGGCGGCCCGCCGCGTCGAAGAGCAGCGCCTCCTCGACGCCGGCGGCGCGGGCGGAGTCGGTGGCGAGCGCCAGCGGAAGCCGGTGGCAGAGCTTCGGGCCGCCGGGCAGGGCGGCGCCCGGATGGGGAAACGGCGCCGTCACCGCCCGCCACTCGGGCGGATCGTCCCCGAGCGCCCGGGGCACGGCGACGACGTGCAGCGCGCCGTCGCCGCTCCGCGACAGCTGGAGGCGCACGACGCCGTCGCCGTCGGCGAAGGCCGCGCGGGCCAGCTCGCGCAGGGCGCGGTGCAGCAGGCGCGGGTCGGGGGCGGGCAGGGCGAGGGCGCGGGCGTCGCGCTCCAGGCGACGGACGTGCCGCTCGGCGAACCGCGGATCTCCCGCCCGGATGTGGACGCTCGTGTAGCAGCCGCGCGCCTCGGAGTAGGCCGAGTCGTCGGCACGCACCGCCGCGGCGGCTGCTGGACGCAGCCTGCCGTCGACCCAGCAGACGCGTGCCGGGTCCGGTGTCGCGATCAGCGCTTCTCCAGCGGCACGTAGTCGGTCAGGTTCGGGCCGGTGTAGATCTGGCGCGGGCGCCCGATCTTGAAATCGGGGTCTTCGTGCAGCTCGATCCACTGGGCGATCCACCCCGGCAGCCGGCCGACCGCGAACAGGGCGGTGAACATGTTCGCCGGCGTTCCGATCGCGTTGTAAATCACGCCCGAGTAGAAATCGACGTTCGGATAGAGGCGGCGCTCGACGAAGTAGTCGTCCTTGAGCGCGATCTCCTCCAGCTCGACGGCGATCTCGAGCAGCTTCGTGCGCACGCCCAGCTTCTCGAGGATGTCGAAGCACGCCCGCTTGATGATCTTCATCCGCGGATCGAAGTTCTTGTACACGCGGTGACCGAAGCCCATCAGGCGGGCGGTGTCGTCGCCGGCCTTCGCCCGCTCGACGAACTGACGCGCGCTGATCCCCTCGTCCCGGATCTGGGCCAGCATCTCGATCACCTGCTGATTCGCGCCGCCGTGGCTGCGTCCCCAGAGCGCGTTGATGGCCGCCGAGATGGCGGCGAACAGATTGACCATCGAGGAGCCGACCAGGCGCACCGTGCTGGTCGAGCAGTTCTGCTCGTGGTCGGCGTGCAGGATCAGCAGCAGGTCGATCGCCTTCTCGACCACCGGGTCCACTTCGTAGGGCTCGCACGGGTTGGCGAACATCATGTGCAGGAAGTTGCCGGCGTAGGAGAGCTCGTTCTTCGGGTAGATGAACGGCTGGCCGATCGAGTGCTTGTAGGCATAGGCCGCCATCGTGATCATCTTCGCGATCAGGCGGTGCACCGAGATCTCGACCTGGCGATCGTCGCGCGGATCGAGGGAGTCGGGGTAGAAGGCCGAGAGCGCTCCGACGGCCGCCGAGCAGGCCGCCATCGGATGGGCGTCCTTGGGCAGCGCGCCGAAGAAGCGCTTGAAGTCCTCGTGCAGCATGGTGTGGATCGTGATCGACCCGACGAAGTAGTCGAGCTGCTCCTTCGTCGGCAGCTTCCCGTAGACCAGCAGATAGGCGACCTCGAGGAAGGTGCTCTTTTCGGCGAGCTGCTCGATCGGAACGCCGCGGTAGCGCAGGATCCCCTTCTCGCCGTCGATGAAGGTGATCGAGCTGCGACAGGATCCGGTGTTGGCATAGCCCGGGTCGAGGGTGATCAGGCCCGTCTTCGCACGCAGCTTCGCGATGTCGATTCCGCGTTCGCCCTCGCTGCCCTCGACGATGGGGAGGTCGAGAGTCTGATCACCGACGCGCAGCTGTGCCGTATCGGCCATGGATGGATCCTTTCGCGAGTTTCGTGGGTCTCGGCTCCGTGCGCGTCTCTCCGGCAGTCGCGCAGAGCTGAAGGGGGTTCCCGATCGGATCGGATGAAGCCCGCGGCAGTCTAGCGGAGCGCCACCGCTCCGACACGAAGCGTCGGGACCTCGGGCAGGCTTCGCGAGCCGGCGATCGAGGGTACCCTCCGGGGCCTCGGAGGTGCCTCGGGTGAGCGATCTCGCGAGCGAGCTGGGACGGAGACTGCGCGAGGCGAAGCCCGATGCGGCCGCGATTCGCGCGCGCCTCGACGCGGCGACCCACGCCGAGCGGGTCGCCGCGGTGCGGGGTCTGCGCCGCGCCGAGCAGCGTTCCCTGTACCGGTCCGTCCGGGGCTTCCTGCCGCTCGGACTCGCGGACCTGGTCCCCGCGGAGATCGCGGACGGGGTCACGGTGCGCCACCACGGCGTCAACTCCCTGCCGCTCTTCACCCACTTCGAGAAGCGCCTGTGTCGACCTGCGGGCGAGGACCGGGGGAAGCCGCTCCGCCTGTACGGATTCAACTTCCAGCGCCTCGCTCCGCTCACCGGTCCGGGCTACTTCGTGGCCTTCGAGGATCCGGCCGCGGCCGAGGTGCGAATCGACTACACGCAGCGGCCCGAGGAGGTGCCCGAGGGCTGGCCTGCCCTCCGCTCGAACGAGCGCGGCCTCGCGCGGCTCGTGTACGGGTTCATGGTGGACACGCTGCGTCGCGTCTCGGAGCACGTGACGGTGGGCTCGGCCGCTCGCCACGGCCGCGATGTCGACAGCTGGTTCGTGCTGGTTCGGGAAGACTGAAGCCACGTGCGCGTCCAGCAGCTCTTCGACCTCAGCGGGCGCACGGCGCTGGTCACGGGAGGCGGCCGGGGCATCGGTCGCCACATCGCAGTGGGCCTGGGCGAGGCGGGTGCGGACGTGATCGTGGCCTCGCGCAAGCTCGCGAACTGCCAGCAGACCGCCCGCGAGCTCGAGGCCCTGGGTCGCCGCGCCTGGGCGCTGCCCGTGGATCTCGCCGACCCCTCGAGCATCGAAGCGCTCGCCGACGCCGTCCTCGAGAGGGTGGACCGGCTCCACGTGCTGGTGAACAACGCGGCCGTGATCTGGGGCGCACCCACCCTCTCGTACCCGATGGCCGGCTGGGACAAGACCTTCGCGGTCAACGTCCGCGGCCTGTGGCAGCTCTCCCAGCGGGTCGCGCGCCACATGGCCGAGCACGGCGGCGGCGCGATCGTGCACGTGTCGTCGATTTCGGGCTTTCGCGGCTCGCTGGAGGAGAAGGAGCCCGCGATCGCCTACAGCGCGGCGAAGGGCGCCGTGAACACGCTGACCAAGGACATGGCGGTGAAACTCGCACCCCACCGCATCCGGGTGAACTCGATCGCACCGGGCGCCTTCGACACCGACATGCTCAACTACGTTCGCGGCGATCCGGAGACCCTGCGCCGATTTCTGGACCAGATCCCCCTCGCGCGCGCGGGGGGCGCGGACGACGTCAAGGGCGCGGCCGTCTTCCTGGTCAGCGACGCCGCGGCGTACGTGACCGGGCACAACCTGGTGGTGGACGGCGGCTGGCTGGTACGGGCCTGAGGCCGGGATCGCAAGGGAAGCCGCGCGCAGCGGCCGACCGCGTCGCTCGCGGTCACCCTCCCGCGCGCTTGACCGTATACCCCTTCGCCTCGAGGGCCGGGATCACCGCCTCGCGGTGATCCCCCTGGATCTCGATCACCCCGTCCTTCGCCGTGCCGCCGCTCCCGCAGCGCCGCTTGAGCTCGCCTGCCAGCTCGCGCAGCGCGTCGTCGGGGAGAGGCAGGCCGGTGATCGTGGTGACCGGCTTGCCGCGCCGCCCGGCGACCTCGCGCCGCACGCGCACCACGCCGTCCCCGCGCGGGGCGCGGGGGTTCGCCCGGCAGGCGCACTGCTTCACCGGCCGTCCGCAGGACGGACAGGTGCGTCCGTGGCGGCTCGAGTAGACGGTGCGGTCGCGGCTCATCGGTCCGGGTCCTCCTCACCGCCGAGCAGGCGCAGGTGCTCCCGCAGGATGCAGCGATCCTGCACCACCGCGATCCCGTGCTGCTCGAGGCGCGCGGCGCTCGCGTCGTCGCGCACCCCGAGCTGGAGCCACACGGCGCGCGGTCGCCAGGGCAGGGCGAGGATCTCCTCGACGTGGGCGGGGATGTTTGCGCTGGCCCGGAACACGTCGATCAGGTCGACGGGAGCCGGCAGGTCGGAGAGCCGTGACAGGAACGATGCCTCCCCCCGGCGCGACAGCTTCGGATTCACGCGGAGTACCGTGTAGCCGGCCGATTCCAGATAAAGCGGAATGCGTTGCGCCTCCGCCGCGGGATCCGCCTTCGCTCCGAGGACCGCGATCGCGTGCGCGCCGGCGAGCAGGTCGCGCAGAGCCGGGTCCGCTTCGATGGTCACGTCGGCGTCACCTCGACACTGGTTTGGGTGGCGGATAATGTACCCGGCCATGCCGAACACCCGCCCGCTGATCCGGGCCCTCCTGGTCTTCGCGTGCGGTTGGATCGCGGCGGGCCCGCCCGCGGGAGCGCTCGAAGATCCGGCGGCGCGCGCCGAGGTGACCGAGCTCGACAACGGTCTGGTCGTGGTGACGCTCGAGGATACCACCACGCCGGTGGTCTCCTTCCAGATGTGGGTGAAGGTCGGCTCGCGCGACGAGACCGCTCACACCGGTCTCGCCCATCTCTTCGAGCACATGATGTTCAACGGTTCGAAGCACCTGGGCCCCGAGGAGCACGCGCAGCTGATCACGGCGCGCGGCGGCATGGTCAACGCCTATACGAGCTACGACGAGACGGTCTACTTCGAGGATGTCACGCGCGAGACGCTGCCGTTGGTGATCGATCTGGAGTACGAACGACTGGCCTACCTCGACATCAGCGACGAGACGCTGGCGCGCGAGCGCGAGGTGGTGCTCGAGGAGCGGCGCCTGCGCAACGAGGACCAGCCGATGGGCCGGGCCTACGAGTCGCTGCTCGCTCTCCTGTGGCAGGCGCACCCCTACCGCACGCCCGTGATCGGCTGGCGCAGCGACATCGAGAAGACCACCGTCGAGATCTGTCGGCGATTCTTCGACACCTACTACGCGCCCAACAACATCGTGATCGCGATCGCCGGTGACTTCGACACGGAGGAGGCGCTCGCGCACATCCGGCGCACGCTCGGGCGGCTGACCCCCGCCGAGGAGATCCCCCGCAGCCCGACCGAGGAGCCCGAGCAGCGGGGAGAGCGGCGCGCCATCGTACACTTCGATCTGCGCAGCCCGGTGCTGGCCGCCGCCTGGCACGCACCGGCGACCGGGAGCGAGGACGGCGAGGCGCTCGACGTGCTGTCCCAGATCCTCTCCGACGGGCGTTCGAGCCGTCTCTACCGCAGTCTGGTCCACGACGACGAGATCGCCCTGTCGGCCTCGGGAGGCTACTGGGAGCTCAAGGACTCCGGGGCGTTCCTCGCCATCGCCGGCGTCCGGCCGGGAGAGAGCGTCGACGAAGTGGAGCGGCTGTTCTTCGCCGAGACCGATCGCCTGCGCAACGAGCGGGTGAGCGAAGCTGAGCTCGAGAAGGCGAAGCGCCAGCTGGAGGTGTCCCTGGTGGACAATCTCGCCACCAGCCACGCCCTGGCCGCGCGCATCGGCCGCGACATCACCACCTTCGGTCGCATCCGACCGCTCGACGAGCGGCTCGATCGCATCCGCGCCGTGACCGCCGAGGACGTCCAGCGGGTCGCCAACCGCTATCTGGTGGAGGATCAGCGCAGCGTCGTGCACGTGGTGGCGCCGCCCGTGGAAGGCGACGCGTGAGCGGTCGTCTCGGGTTCGCGCACTCCGCCCTGCTCGCCTGCGCGATCCTCTCCTCGGGCTGCGGGACGATCTCCTCCCTCTGGGAGCCGAAGCCGGCCTGGGAGCTGCCCGCACCGTCGCCGATCGACCGCCCGGTGGTGACCAAGGGCGCCGTCGACCGCACCGACCTGGAGAACGGGCTGCGGGTGCTGATCCACGAGGATCGCCGTCTGCCGCGCGTCTCGATCGGGCTGGTGGTTCGGCGCGGCGCCGCGGTGGAGTCGCCCGACCGGGCGGGATCCGTGGCGTTCATGGCCGACCTGCTCGAGCGCGGCGCCGGCGACCGCGACGCGCTCGCCTTCGCCGAGGCCGTCGATGCCCTGGGCGCGAGCTTCGGCTCCGGCGCCGACTGGGACACGGTGAGCGTCGCGGTGTCGGGCCTGTCCCGAGACTTCGACACGCTGCTCGATCTGCTCGCCGACGCGGCGCTGCGCCCGCGCTTCGACGAGCGCGAGGCGGAGCGGGCCCGCGGCGCGCTGCTGGCCTCCCTCGAGCAGGCAAAGGACGACCCGGCCACCCTGGCGAGCTGGTGGGCGAATCGCGCCCTGTACGGATCGCATCGCTTCGCGCTCCCCGTGGAGGGAACGCCGGAGACGGTGGCGCGGCTCGACGCGGCGACGGCGCGCCAGCTGCACGCGGCGTTCTTCCTGCCCAACGACGCGATCTTGAGCGTGTCCGGAGACGTCGATCCGGCGCAGGCGATCGCTGCCGTGCGCAGCCGGTTCGGCGACTGGTCCCCCGGAGAGACGGTCGATCCCGGGCCGCCGCCTCCGGAGCGCGCACCGCCCGAACGCAAGATCCTGGTCGTCGACCGCCCCGATCTCGGGCAGGTCCGCATCGTGGTCGGCCACGAGGGGATCTCGCGGACCGACGACGACCGCATCCCGCTGTCGCTCTTCAACCTGGTGCTGGGAGGATCCGGCTTCTCCTCGCGCCTGATGGCGGCGCTGCGCGGTCCGGGACTCACCTACGGCGCGGGCTCGGGCCTCGCGCTGCGCCGCAGCCCCGGGCCCTTCTTCGTCTCGACGTTCACGCGCGTCGAGGAGCTGCGTCCGGCGCTCGACATCCTCCTGGCCGAGCTGGAGCGGGCGCGCAGCGACCCGCCCGGAGAGGACGAGCTCTCCTGGGCGCGCACGCTCGCGACCGGCAGCTTCTCGATGGAGCTCGAGACCTCGGATGCGGTGACGCGCGCGTTGGTCGATCTCGACGTGTACGGCCTGCCCGAGAACAGCCTCGACACCTACCGCGGTCGGGTTCGCGCCGTCACCGTGGACGAGGTGGCGGCCGTTGCGCGCGAGCACCTGCACCCCGAGCGCGCCGCCATCGTGTTGGTAGGACCCGCCGAGCAGATCACGCCGCAGCTCGACGGGCTGGGCCCCTACGAGGTGGTGGAGCCCTAGCGAGGCGGATCGGCGTCGCCGCGCTCCACCGCGACTCCACCCGGATCTTCGGGCGGGCTCGCCGGAGCGCGCACCGACAGCGCGACGCGCTCCGGCGCCGATGCCTGGCGGCGTCCCTCGACGCCGAGCTCGCGCATGCGCCGAGTCTGGGGGAGGACCCTCGTCTCGAAGGAGCCGACCGCCCGGTTGTACGCCTCGACCGCGCGGCCGAGGCCGGTACCCACCCGCGCCAGGTGTTCGGTGAACAGACCAAGGCGATCGTCGAGCTCGCGGGCCTGAGCGAGCACCTCGCGCGTACTCTCCTCGATGCGCGCCTCGCGCCAGCCTCGCGCGACGGCGCCGAGCAGCGCGTAGAGCGTCGCGGGGGTGGCGATCACGACACCTCGCCCCAGCGCGTGCTCGACCAGCCCGCGATCGCAGGCGACGGCGGCGGCGAGGAATCCCTCGTCGGGAAGGAAGAGCACGACGAAGTCCGGCGCGCGTTCGAGCCGGGACGCGTAATCGCGCGACGCCAGGGCGTCGACGTGCCGGCGCACCTGGCGGGCGTGGCTGTCGAGCGCGGAGCGGCGGACGTCGTCGTCGCCGGTCTCGGCGGCGGCGAGATAGGCGTCGAGCGGCGCCTTGGCGTCGACGGCCAGCTCGCGGCCGCCCGGCATCCGCACGATCATGTCGGGCCGCTGCGCTCCTGCCGGCCCGCCGACGGTGACCTGCTCCGCGAAGTCGCAGTGCTCGGTGAGACCCGCGAGCTCGGCGGTGCGCCGAAGCGTCAGCTCGCCCCATCGGCCGCGCGCCGCTGGACCCCGAAAGGCACCGGCGAGCCGGGCGGTCTCTCCGGCGAGGGAGCGGAGCTGCTCACCGAGCTCCCCCGCCTGGCTCGCGCGCACGCGCTCGAGCTCCAGGGTCTCGCGGCGGTAGTGGTCGAGGGCCTCGCGCAGCGGGCCGACGGCCTCGTCCAGTGCTTTGCGCCGGACGCTCCACTCCGCGTCGGACGAGTCCTCCAGCCGCTGGAAGCGCTCGCTCGCCAGTGCCAGGAACCCCTCGGTGTTGTCGCGCAGCGCATCGGCGGCGAGGGCCGCGAAGGCGTCGCGCGCCCGACCCAGCGCCGACCTCCCCGCCGCGAAGCCGAGGGCGAAGCCCGCCGAGCCCAGCAGCGCACCCGCGCCGAGCAGGGCCAGCCCGAGAAGCCAGCCGGGCCAACCCGGGGCGAGGCCGGACCCGTCCGACCCGGCCAGCCCGCTCAGGAAGCTCGCCGCGGGCGACGTCCCTCCTATAAGGGAGGGAAGAGCGAGGGCGCGGGCGGCGGCGGGGGCGAAGAAGCACAGGACGGAGAGCGGGACTGTCTCCATGCGGAACCTCCGGTGGCGCCGAGCATCGGCGAGGCCTGTGACCGATCCGGTCACACCCGGAGACCGTTTGGCCCCGACCGATCGGTCGGCTAGGGTACGAGAGCCCGACCGATCGGTCGGCTCGCTCGGGCCCACCGGCCCCAAGACCCCGCGGAGTCGATCCCGTGACGAACGAGCTCCCGAGCTCCCGCGACAAGATCCTCGACGTGGCCGAGTCCCTGTTCGCGCGACGCGGCTACGCCGGAATCGGCCTGCGCGAGGTGGCCGACGCGTCGGGTCTCTCGAAGTCCTCCCTGTTCCACCACTTCCGCAGCAAGGAGCAGCTCTACCACGAGGTGCTGCGGCGCATGTTGCGGCTGATCCGGGAGCGCATGGACGCCCTGACCGCCGAGGCGTCTCCGGGTCGGCAGCTGGAGCGCTGGACCTGCCAGCTGATCGATCTGTTCGCCGAGCATCCGACCGTGCCGCGCCTGCTGTTGCGCGGGCTCTTCGAGGAGGAGGACGCCGCCGCGCCCGAGGCCGAGGCGACGGAGGCGATGCTGGCCGACGTCCTGAGCGGCGCCGAGCGGCTGATCCAGCGCGGTGTCGACTGCGGCGAGCTGCGGCGCGTCTCGGCGCCCCACACGCTCCAGACCCTGATCGGAGCCACCGTCTATCACTTCGCCTCGGCGGAGGTGGGAGAGGGCATCCTGGGACGCCCGCTCTTCTCCGCCGAGGAGGTCGCCCGGCGCAAGCGCGAGGTCATCGGACTGCTGCGCCACGGCTTGTTCGAGCGCGCACCGAGAGCACCCCGCGCAAGCAGCGGGGAAGGAGGAGCCACGTGAAGAAGCTGATCGAGGATCACCGCAAGCGGTTCGGAGACTTCGAGGTGATCGAGTTCGTCGACGAGAAGCAGATCGAGTCCCTGCGCGCTCAGACCGACGTGGCCGCTCCCGTCGAGCTGCACTGGACCTGGAACTACGGCAGCGAGGTGGCCGAGCTCCGCAATCTCTACGAGAAGGGAAAGGTCAATCAGTGGAACGCGGAGACCGACCTCGACTGGTCGCTTCCGTGCTCGAAGGACGATTTCATCGTCAACCCCGAGACGTCGCTGCTCGCCCAGGCGACCCGGCTCCTGGGCCGCGACGAGGCGACCCAGAAGGCCGCCGCCTTCGACGAGATCAACTATCTCCTCTCGCAGCTGCTCCATGGAGAACAGGCCGCGCTCCAGCTCTGCGGTCAGCTCACCAACGTCTGCGACAAGATGGACGAGAAATGGTACGCCGCGAGCCAGGTGATCGACGAAGCGCGACACGTCGAGGCGTTCAGCAAGTTCATGCAGCGCAAGATGGGAACGATCTATCCGATCGGCGGCACCTTGAAGGTGCTGCTCGACATCCTGCTCCGGGCGGACACCGCCCAGAAGAAGACCCTCGGCATGCAGACGCTCTTCGAGGGCATGGCCGTCGGCATCATGGACATGCTGCGCACCGAGTGCCGCAACCCGTTGCTGGTCGAGACGCTTCGTCGGGTGGAGCAGGACGAGGCGCGCCACGCCGCCTTCGGCGTGCTGATGATGCGCCGCGTGGTGCGCGAGGCGAGCACCGAGCAGAAGCACGAGATGGAGGACTGGGCGTTCTCGATCCTCGAGGCGCTCAACGCCAACCAACAGCTCGACATGCTGCACGCGCTGGGACCGAAGTACGGCATCGATCCGGAGCAGATCACCCGCGCGATGCTCGGCATGGAGAACTGGGCGACGCTCAACAGCCTGCCCTACATGCACACGGTGGTTCCGAACCTGCGCGGTCTCGGGCTCCTCACCGAGCGCACCGAGCCGCAGTGGCGGAAGGCGGGCATGGTCGTCGAGAGCCGACCCGGCGTTAAGGGGGCTCCGGTCGCCGCCGCCTGAGCGCCGGGAGCGACTCTTTCCCGCTCCAGAGCCGAGGGTGCTATGCTGGCCGGGTCCGGGCCCGCGGGTCCGGTAGGCGGTAGCGCTCATGCGGATCACGCCCGTCGCGACCTTCGCCGTCGTCGTCGCGCCGATCCTCTGGATCGGATGTACCTCCCCCGTCGACATCTACTTCGACGGGGCCGAGGACTTCGGGAACTACCGCACCTGGGACTGGCTTCCGAGCGCGGCGCGCACCATCGATGCTCCTACCCCCTACGCCGTCGGTCTCGACCGCGAGCTGGCGGAGCTGGTCGAGCGCGAGCTCGCCCGGCGGGGGTTCCGGCGCGTCCGTGACGGCGCGGACCTGCGCCTCGGCGCCCTGCTCAACATGCGGCGCGAAGAGGCGAACGTGATGGAGACCCGGGCCATCGAGCAGATCTCGAGCCTGCACTCGTCGCCCAACTTCGAGGTCCAGGCGACGGTGACACGCGTCGAGACCTACGAGCGCTACCGCCTGGTCGTGTTCGCCGTCGAGCCCCGCAGCGGAAGGATCGTCTGGAAGGGCGCGCTGGAGGAGCGGTTTCCGAGCGACGGCAGCTCGCCCGGCGTGCGTCAGACGGTGACCGGGCTCCTCGCGCACTTCCCTGCGGCGGGCGACGGGAAGCCGGTCCTTCGGGCCGGGACCGCGGCCCGGACCGAGTTCTCGGTCACGACGCCGCGCGCGTCCGACGACCCGGACGCCTGAAGCCCCGCCGCGCCGGCTTTCAGCGTTCCTCGGATCCCAGCCACTGGAAGCGCAGGCCCAGGAACGCACGGTACGCCCAGTCCTCGACGTCGAAGTGGAACCGCGCGCTCGCCGTCGAGGCACCGATGCCGGGAATGCCCGTGTCGGGGTACGACGCCGAGGTCGTTAGGTCGACATTCCGGTTGCCCAGGATCTTGTAGCCGCTGGCCCCGATCAACAGGGACGTACCAAGCGGCCCGATGCGACCGGTGTCCATCTCGATGTCGAGACCTGGACCGATCCCATCGAAGCTTTCGTTCGTACTATCGGACAGGCGGATCTCGCGCGTCGTGCCGCCGCCCGCGGGGTTGCAGTTGGTGCCCGACAGGGACGTCGAGCAGTCGGCGCTCACGACGAGGCCGTTCACCTTGACCTCGTAGCGGATCCAGCCCACCGAGGGCTTGATCCGCATCGCGCGTCCGAACAGTTCGAGCGGAAACGCGACCCCCGCCCGCGCGGTGACGAGGAATGTGTCGAGCTCCGCTTGCGTCTGGCTGCCCTGACCGAGCACGGTGTTCTGGCCGTAGGGCGTCCCGCCGCCACCGGGCGGCAGAGGGGATTCGAGGGTGCTCGGATCTCCCTGGCCAGCCGCGGAGCGCTCGGTGCCGAAGCTCGCCGAGAAATCGGCCCCGACGAAGAAACGCGGCGACAGGGGCAGCGAGAGCTCGGGTGTCATCACTTCGAGCTGGCCACCGACGAAGGGCGTGACGTCGTTGTCGCTGCCGGTCTCCGGAGCTCGCAGGTCCGTCGGTGTCGTGCACCCCTCGCAGACCTGGCTGGTCACCGCTCCGTTCCAGCTCTGGATCGTGATGCCGCTGATCACCGCAACCGAGGGGACCCACTGTTCGGCTCCCGCCTGTCGGGGAGCCGCCGAATCATCGGCAGCGGCCACGCCAACCCAGAGCAAAGCCGCGAGCAGCTGGGCGTAGAGCAGTGCGAAATCGTTGACCGCGGCACGCATCGAAGCGTAGTATTATCTCACTACAGAGGCTTAACCGCACTTGGAATCTTCACGAAAGCGGTCGCGCCAGCGCGCAGGGGACACACGCTATCCGATGGAATCCCGGTTGTCGCCTCTGAGAGGGCCGGTTCTCTGGAGGGTTCTCTTATTGGCGCTGCTCCTAGCGGCGCCGGCCGGAGCCGAGGGTGATAGGCGCGTGGCCCAGGCCGAGACCAATCCGCCGGAGACCAACCAGCCGGAGTCGAAGAGCCCCGAGCGGCCCGAGGCCAAGCAGCCCGAGGCGGCCAAGACCCGGGCGGAGCCCCCGGACTCGGACATCGAGGAGATCGTCGTTCTCGGCAGCGAGTCCGACAGCTCCTCCGACTTCGCAGCCGGGGATTCGGTCACCGGCTTCGGCGCCGAGGACATCGCGGCTCTCGGCGCCCAGAGCATCGCCGACCTGGCGAGCTTCACCCCCAACCTCGAGATCGTGACGGCCAACGCCACCACGCCCACCTTCTTCATCCGCGGCGTGGGCCTGAACGACTTCAACCCCAACTCTACCGGGGCGGTCGCGATCTACCAGGACGACGTGGCGATCAACGCGCCGGCCATCCAGCTCCCCACGCTCTTCGACGTCGAGGGCGTGAACGTCCTGCGCGGGCCCCAGGGGACCGGTCTGGCGCGCAACGCCTCGGCGGGGGCGATCAAGGTCTACTCCCGCAAGCCTACCGGCCAGTTTGGCGGGTTCTTCCGCACCGACTTCGGCAACTTCAACTATCACGACTACGAGGGCGCCGTCGAGGCCCCGATCTGGGAGGACCTGCTCTCGGGGCGCTTTGCCTTTCGTCTCACCCAGCGGGACGGGATCGTTTCGAACCGCTGCGCGGACGCACCCCCGTTCTCGGCGCGCGCGGTCCATCCACCCGGCCAGGCCCCGACGGCGCTGCCGTGGTCGATCTGCGGCGAGCCCGTTCCCAATACCAACGCGGTCTCGGACATCCCTGTGGGTCTCGAGAAGAACGTCAACGACACCAACAACTGGGCGGCACGGGGAACGCTCCTGTTCCAGCCCACGCTCGACATGACCTGGCTCGTGAACGCACACGGCGCTCGCCGCGACGAGATCACGCGACTCGGACAGTCCATCCCCACCGGTGGCAGCTACTGCATCGATCCCAACGCCGTCTGCCAGCCGCCAGGCTTCCCGCCGGCGAACCGGTCGTTCCAGACGTCCGGCTGGCTGGGTGGCTCGGAGCCCGGATCGCCGCCCGCCTCGAACTACCAGCCGATCGAGATCAAGGCGCGCCTGCAGGAGCTTCTGCCCTGCAACGTCCCCGCGCTGTTCGGCAGCGGAACCTACTGCCAGGCGGGCCAGCCCCTCGCCGTGCGGCTCCAGGCGAACAAGGCTCAGATCCAGCTGTCCGAGGAGCTCGCCGAGCACCTCGACTCCCGACCCTGGGAGGGCGACTACAACTACACGGGGCCGACCCACTTCGACGCCTACGGCGGCTATCTCAAGGGAAACCTGGCGCTTCCCTACGGGCTCGAGCTCGGCACCACCACGGGCTACGACAACTACGATCGCTCGGTCGCCATCGATCTCGACTTCTCGCCGGTGACCCTGTTCCACATCAAGACCAAGGACAACGCCTGGCAGATCTACCAGGACGCGAGCCTCAAGGGCCGACTCCTCGACCGGGTCGACTGGGAGGTCGGCGCCTACCTGCTCCATGAGAAGCTGGACGCCACCGTGGACAACGACTTCGGCCAGCTCCAGGCGACCGGCGTCACGGGTCGCGTGTACTCGCAGGACACCTGGAGCACGGCGGGCTACGGATACTTCTCCTTCGACTTCTGGGACGACTTCACCCTCGATGGGGGTGTCCGGTACAACTGGGAGAAGAAGGAATTCGACATGCGGGTGATCGGGTCCACCGGCGCCGGCGTTGCCCCGACGAACTGCATGGTCGTGGCCGGTGACGTCCAGTGCCCGCTCAGCGACACCTGGCAGGCTCCCACCGGCACGCTTCGCCTGACCTATCGATTCCGTCAGGACACCCAGGCCTACTGGAAGTACACCCGCGGCTGGAAGCCCGGAACCTACAACGCCACCGCGTCTCAGAACACGGGTCCCTCGATTGCCGATCCCGAGACGCTCGACGCCTGGGAGACCGGGTTGAGCGGGGTCTGGCTCGGCGGTCGCATCGGGATAGACGCCTCGCTCTTCTACTACTCCTACTCCGACTACCAGATCTTCACGGCCCAGCAGTACCTGGGCGGCAACCCGGAGTTCGTGATCCTCAACGCCAACGACGCCGAGGTCTACGGCTCGGAGATCGACGCGATCGGGCGCCCCTGGCAGGGGTTCTTCCTGAACGTCCGCTTCTCCTGGCTGAAGAGCCAGTTCCTCGACTTCGTTCGCACGGACCAGTTCTTGAACACCACGGGAGGCGGTGGCGACATCGTCCGCTTCAAGCAGACCCAGAACTCGGGCAATCCGCTGCTGAACTCGCCCGAGTACAAGGTCAGCATCACGGCCGAGCAGACGCTCCCGCTCGGGTCGGGCGGGCGCTACGGGTACCTGGTCGGCCGCTATGACGTCGTATGGACCGACAAGAGCTACTACGACGCCTCGAAGGGAGTCGGTCTCGGCGACGAGAACGGCAACTACTTCCTTCCGAACAGCACGATCGCCCAGGACCCTTTCTGGGTGCACAACATCCGCCTCGCCTGGCGGGCGCCGGGCGGACGCGTCGAGATCGCGGGCTGGGGCCGCAACCTCACCAACGAGGCGTACAAGACCTTTGCCTTCGACGGCAGCACGTTCCGCAGGACGACGATCTACTACGTGGGTGATCCGCGCACCTACGGAGGCAGCCTCGTCGTGACCTTCTGAACCGCCCTCCGTTCAGGGGACGGCGTAGCCCAGGGCCCGGAGGTGCATCAGCTCGAGTTCGCTCAGCTCGCGCGTCGGCACGTCGCCCCAGGAGGGCTTCATCTCGCGGTACGCTTCTGCCACCGCGCTCAGCCGCTTCACCGCCTCCGGATTCTCCGCGGTCCGGTTCCGGAACTCGGCGGGGTCGTCGCTCGAGTCGAAGAGCTGCTCGACCGGCGCGGGCTTCTGGTCGATCCACGCATAGCGAAGCGTGCCTTCGGTGACGCTCACCGCGGGCTGGGGCGGATCCTTGGGCCGCCCCCAGGTCTGGTCGATGAAGGCGATCGCCGGATCCCCCGGATCCGGCAGCGGCTCGCCGCGCGCGGCGGCCAGGATCTCGGGCACGCGAGAGTGCCCGTCGGTTCCCGGCATCTCGAGACCGAGCAGATCGAGGACGGTGGGCCAGAGGTCGATGTTCTGCGTCCGGCTCTCGATGACCACGCCGGGCTCCAGACGGAACGGGAACAGGATCAGCAGCGGGATCTCCGTCGTCTCCCGGTAGACCTTGCGGGCATGCCCTTCGAAGCCGCGCTCGCCGAAGGCCTCGCCGTGGTCCGAGGCGATGATCACCAGCGTGTTCTCGAGGTAGCCCTGGTCGGCGAGGGAGCTCAGCAGGATGTCGATCATCCCGTCGGTCCAGCGGATCGAGTTGTCGTAGATGTCCTTGTAGTGCACGCCGAACAGCGCCGACTCCCTGTCGTACACGTACTCGTGCAGGTCCATCAGGTGCAGGTACAGGAACCAGCGGTCGTGTCCGCGCAGCCGCAGGAACTCGCGGGTGGCCGCGATCGTGGGCTCGTCGGTCCCCGCCTCGGAGATCGTGGGATTGTCGCGGCGGACGCTCGCCGGCGGTGCCGTTCCGACCGGGCGCTGGTAGACGTCGAAGCCCTGGTCGAAGCCGAAGGTCGGACCGACCCAGCCGTTGCGGTAGAGCCCGACGGTCTGGAAGCCGGCCTCCCTCAGGATCTCGGCCGGCATGTTGGCCTGCGGCGGGAGCACCTGGTCGAAACGCGTGATGCCGGTGTGCAGGGGGTAGAGACCGGTCCACAGCGACGCCATGGAGGCCTTCGTCCACGACGACTGGGAAAGGTGACGCCCGAAGCGGACGCCCGTGCTGGCGAGCCGGTCGAGCACCGGGCTGGTGTCCCGTTGGTAGCCGTAGCAGCCGAGATGTTCGGCGCGCAGCGTATCGATCAGCACGAACAGGACGTTCAGGTCCTTGCGATCGCGGAGCTTGGCGATGTCTTGGACGGATCCGGTAGGCCGGGAGTCCCAGTCGTCGTCTCCGAGGTGGACGTCGACGAAGGTCGACAGGAAGACGATGACGATCAAGCTCGCGGCGAGGATCCAGGGCCAGCGTTGGTCGACCAGGCGCTTGGACATGGCGAGGCAGGCTAGCGCACGAGTCTGGTTGTCACGGCGGGCTGCTGTCTATACTCGGCCAATGAACTCCACGACCCGTCTCGCCGGCTCGGCTCTGCGCGCGATCGTCGCCGCGACTGCAGGCCTGCTCGTGTTCCAGGCCTGCGAGCCCACCGATCCCCTGGAGCTGGCCCGACAGCGCCAGGCGGCGGGGGACTATCAGGGCTCGCTGGAGCGCCTGCGGGATCTGATCGAAGAACATCCGAAGGACCCGGAGGTGAACTACCTCTACGGCGCCGCGCTCGCCGCGACGGACCAGCCGAGCCTGGCCACCTGGCCGCTGCTCCAGGCCATGGACGACCCGGACTGGCTGATCCCCGCCGGTATGCAGCTCGCCCAGGCCGCGCTCGTCACCGGCGACTTCAACGAGGCCGTGGCCGCCACTACGCGGATCCTCGACGAGCACCCCGACGAGGTCCAAGCGCTGCTGTACCGGGCCCAGGCGAATGCTCATTGGAAGGAGAATCCCGAGGCCGCCCTCCGCGACGCCGATCGCGTCCTGGAGCTGCAGCCGGACATGCTGGAAGCCTACGAGCCCCGGATCCTGGCCCTGCTCGAGCTCGATCGTCACGACGAGGCCTCCGAGTCGCTCGCGGAGGCGGGTCGCAAGCTCTCGACGACGGAGACGTCGAAGGCCGTCCTGGCCTGGCACTGCTCGACCACGGCGATCTTCCAGGACGAGGGAGGAGAAACGGACAAGGCGCGGGAGACCTACCGGGAGTGCCTCGAGAAGTACCCGGCGAACGAGACCGTGGTGCTCAACGCGGTGAAGTTCTACGAGGCGCACGGAGAGCTGGATCGGTCGACCGAGGTCCTGCGCGCCGCGCTCGCCGAGGCCCCGAACCACCGGGGCTTCCGCTCGAGCCTCGCTGAACGGCTGCGCTTCGCGGGCAAGCCCGAGGAAGGCGAGGCCCTGCTGCTCGAGGCGACCCAGGCGGACGAGCCCACGCAGCAGGCCGCCGCCTGGATCGACCTCGCTCAGTACCGCACCGCGATGCGCGAGTATCCCGCCGCCGCCGAGGCCTACGAACGCGTCGTGGAGATCTCGCGGAAGGTCGACCCGGAGCCGAACCCGCAGATCCTCTTCCAGTACGCGGACGCGCTCGTCCTGGCCAAGGAGCTCGATCGGGCGGAGAAGGTCGCCGAGGACCTCTCGGTTCCCGCCCTGCGCGCGCTGATCCGCGCGCGCGTCGCTCAAGAGAGGGGCCAGCCGGCGCAGGCGATCGCCTCCTTCGACGAGGCGCTGCGCGTCTGGCCCAACAATCCCTACGCGCACTACTACACGGCGCTCGCCGCCGAGCAGGTCGGTGATTTCGACCGCGCGCTCGAGGAGTACCGGTATGCGATCCGGATCTCCGTCGGTACGACGGACGCGCGCACCCGCGCCGCCCGTCTGCTGATCGCCCAGGGAGAGCCGCTGATGGCCTATCAGCTCCTGTTCCTGGAGATCGGGAACGATCCGCTCGAGCCCGAAGGGGAGCTGCTCTCGATGTACCTGATGGCCCGGGTTGCGAATCCCCGCCAGATCCAGTCGGCGCTCCTGACGCTGCGCGCCCGCAATCCGGAGAAGCTCCCGATGGCGCTGGCCCGCAGCGCCGAAGGCGCGGCCGACCTCGCCGGACCGGGCGCCGCGCTCACGCTGCTGAGCGGAGCACCTGGAGTGGACTACACCGATCCGCAGTTCGCCCCCGCGCTGCGCGACCTGGTCCGCTACGCCCACGCGGCGGGTCAGCCGAAGAAGGCCGAGCGCGCCGTCGAGACAGCCCTCAAGGCGCATCCGGACGCCGCGGCCTTCCACGCGATCCGCGGTCTCCACCGCGAGCTTTCCGGCGCCGCTGCGGAGGCGGTGCGCGCGGCCTACGCGCGGGCCGTGGAGCTCGATCCCAACGACGCCTGGGCCCTCGCCGGCCTGGGCCGCGCGACGGTCGCGAGCGACCCGGCCGAGGCGGTGGCGCTCTTCGATCGGGCCGCCGCCGCGGATCCCACGGAGCCGGAGTACCTGCTCGCCGGTGCGCGCGCCGCGCTGTCCGCCGGGAAGGCGGAGCCGGCCGAGCGTCGCCTGATGCTGCTGCTCGGCAAGTTCCCGATGGAAGGGGAGGCCGCCGCCGAGCTCGTGGCCCTCGATCTCCGCCGGGAACGGGTGACCCAGAAGACGGTCGACTGGGCACGGCGCGCCGCCCGCTTCGGCGGCGGGGTGGAGGCGTACGAGCAGCTGAGCCAGGTGTACGCGCGCCTCGAGCAGCCGAAGCTGGCCGAAGAGGCTGCGAAGCGGGCCCGCATCCTGCGGGACCGGCAGAGCGAGCAGGAATCCACGTCAGAGGGTTGACCGGATTTCCCTCGGGGATCCTGTGTCTCTTCGCGCCGCTCTGGAACTCGTCCGGTCTACCGAACTTTTCGCTTGATCTCTCCGCTCGGCTGGCCTTATCGTGCTCCGACAAGGAATGTGGCGTCGTGTGCACGATCGAGTCGTGTGTCCGGCTCCACGACCGAAATGCGCATGAACGAAGCGCAAGGAGAAGTGCCCATGCTCTTCAACAAGAGCCGCACGCTTCCGTTGGCGTGTCTGTTACTCGCCCTGACCTGGGGCGCTGCCGCCCAGGCTCAGACGGCATGGTCGCTCACCGGCAACAGCGCCGGCGAGCTCCAGATCGGAACCGGCCTCCCGCTGCCGGTCGGCACCGCGGGGATCTTCCTCGGCGGCATGACGCCGGCCACCGCGGGCACGGCCTTCTGGCCCCCGCTGCTCGTTCCGGCCATCCCCGGCGGCGGAATCATCAATCAGAACCAGACGACGGCCCAGGGCGGCAAGATGACCGTTCCGCCCGGAGTGCTCGGCAACACGATCGCCGGTGCCCCGCCGATCCCGATCGGCGTGTTCACCACGAATCCGGCCGTGTTCCAGGTCCGGACGACCATCAGCTACGCCTGGCCCGCCGCGACGGCGACGTTCTCCCCCGGTGGTGCTCCCGGCATCCCCGGTCCGACGCCGGTCGTCTTCCCCGGTCCTCCTGCCGCCGGTGGCTTCATCACCTACGGCGGTGGCGCGAAGGCCTTCGGTGGTCCGGCGCAGTTCGCGATCCAGGCCGGGCCGATCGCCGGTACGCTGACTCCGCCGAGCAAGATCCCGAACGGCGGCACGATGGGCAGCAAGGCGCCGGTCGCGACGGTGTGGATCAACGCCTTCGGCAAGCTTCCCGCCAGCGCGACGAAGCTCGGAGTCGTCGGCGCCTCGAACCCGCTCGGCGTCGCTGCGCCGGGTGCCCCGGGCGTGACGATCGCCACGACCATGTTCGGTGCGCTCACGAAGGGCGTCGCGGTCGGTATCGGAGCCACGCCGATGGGCGCGCTCACGATGTCGACCCTGGTGACCGCGGGCTTCCCGAGCAACATGGTTACCGCGACGCAGGGCTTCCCCTGGACCACGGGCGCGATCACGGTGTCGGCGCCCGGAACCCCGCCCGAGATCTTCTTCCTCTCGGGCACGGACATGCGGATTGCCGGCGCCGGCAACGTCTCCCTCGTGTCCGGGGCGCTGAGCCAGCGGGCTCTGTCGAAGGCCAACGCGAACCGCGGCTGGCTGAGCCTGACCCTCCCGGAGCCGACCGCGGCGCTGGGTGCGGCGGCTGCGCTCGTGATGCTCGGCATCTGCCACGGCCTGGTGCGCCGCCGCTCGCGGTAAGCGTCCATCCGCTAGAAGCAGATCTGTTCGTGCAGCCGGGGCGGGTCGATGAGAGTCGGCCCGCCCCGGTTCCTTTCGTCTGCCTTCGCCTCCGTGTGGCGACCGTGGCGGCGCTCGCCGCATTCGCCGGGCTCCTCCTCGCGTGTGCGACGCGAGGGGCGCCTCACGGCGAGCTCACGCGCGTCTGGCGCGACTACAGCGCATTGCCCGAGCAGCGCGCCCTCGCGATCGCGGGTGAGCTGCGGCAGAACCGCTGGGTTGCCGGCGCCTCCGGCGGTCATGCCACGCCCGGCGAGGCCGAGACTGCAGCTCTTCAGGAGTGCGCCCGTCGCCGCCTGGAGCGTCGGATGCAGCAGGCCTGCCGCCTCTATGCCGTGGGCGACGAGGTGGTTTGGCCGAAGCCCTGGTGAGAGATCCAGTGCCAGCCAGCCAGCGGGAGGGGGCGCGCCTCAGGAGGTGACGGGCTCGGGCAGATAGTCCGGCAGTCTCAGATTCCGGGCCCTGGCGCGCGCGGCCGGCGACAGCGGGGACTTCTCGAGCCAGGCCTGTGCCGCCTCCTTGTCCTGCTTGAGCCACCTGCGCGCGATGCGCACCATGAGCTCCTCGCGCTGGAGATCGCCGTCGATGCGGGCCGCCACCTTCAGGGCGTCGGGCGGCGAGCTCGCGGCGAGTTGGCGCGCGTACGGCGTAAAGAGCACGTGGAGCCAGGGCGGGGGCTCCCCGGCCATCTGCTCCTCCATCCAGGCGAAGGCGGACTCCCGGTCCCGCAGCGCCCAGATCTCGAAAGCGGTGCCGAGCGCGTGGTTGCGGCTCGGTCCCTCGGGCGCGCGCGAGACCCACTCCACGACGTCCCGTCCGTCGTCGCCGTTGCCCAGGCGCATCCGCACGATCGCGCTGCGCAGGGACTTTCCGAAGGGGCCCTCGCATTGGGCATCGCACCAGCGCTCGGCGGTGGCCGGATCCGACCAGGCCAGCGCTGCGGCCACCTGGCGATAGGCCGCGAGCTTGTAGCGCTCGTTGTCGTCGGGGATCGCCTCGGCCCAGCGCGCCACGGCCTCCCCGCCTTCGGCGCGTTCCAGAGCGAGACTGAAGGCCATGAGCGCGCGCTGCTGCTGAATGCCCGATCCGAGACCCTGCATGTACTGCTCGAGGCTGGCTCGGTCCTTCTGGAACCAACCCCGCATGAGCGCCACCTGCACCGTCTGGGCCAGCTCGCGCAGGATCGGGTCCTCGGTCGCCTTGGAGACGCCCGCCGTCGCGGCCGCGGGGTCGCTGCGCGCCCAGACCTCGATCGACGCGTCCAGGGCCGCGGCCTGGAAGCGCGGCGCCGCAATCGAGAAGGCCCAGGTGGCCGCGGCCCGGGGATCGTGGGACGCCCACGTGCGAACCAGCAGCTCCAGCTCGGCGACTCCCATTCCGAGCATGGCCTGCTCGATCGCGTCCCTCAGCTCGGGAATCACCTCCGGGCCGAGCGTCGGCAGCAGGATCGCCAGCGCGTGCACCCGGGCGTAGGGATCCGACAGGCTCAGGGCTTCCGACAGCGTGCCGACCGCCGCGGCGGAGTCGGCGGGCATCGCGCTCTCGGACGGCGCCGGCGACGCGGAGTCCGCGTCGCCGCAGCCGGCGAGTGCCAAGGTCGCGAACAAGGTGCCGCAGAGAGCGGGGATCCGGATCGTCGGAGTGGTGGCCTGCTTCATCGGCGGCGAGCATAACCCACGCCGGCGGGCGTTCGATCCGCTATCCGCCACCTCCGGGACCGTCGAGCCGCCGCTCCGACGCCTCCCGGGTCCGCGCGCACTCCGCTCCCAGGCAAGTCAGCCAGGACGAGCGGAGGGCCTCGATCCGGAACGGCTCGGCGTTGTAGTAGTAGTCGAGGTACAGGTTGGTCATCTTCTCGATCCCGTGCGGGTCGAGACGTCCCAGCCCGTCTCCGAACAGGCTGGCCAGCACCGTCAGGTTGGACTGCGACAGGTCCTCGTAGTTCCCTCCCAGCTTGCGCTGCTCGGCGAGAACCCGGGCCAGCTCCGGAGAGTCGGGGTCGTCGTGCATCCAGCGCGCCAGAAGGGTCGCGCACTCCCGCTTCCGCGACGCACACACGTGGCGGACGATCCGCTCGCGCGTCTCTTCGTCGTCGGGCCCGCGCTTGTCGCGCAGTTGCTGAAGCAGGCTGGGAACGGCGTCGGGGCCGTGCGGGGGCAGATACGGGAGCCTGGCGGTCCCACCCGTGAAGAAGGCGCGCGCCGCCTGATCGGACAGACGAGGATGGAGGAGCGTGTGCACCTCCCCGGGCAGGGCGGAGCGCCGGATCCTGCCGACCGGCAGCAGCTCGTGGGCGAGCAGCTCCTCGAGGCTCGAGATCCGCGAACGCCGGAGTCCCGCTCCGAAGTCGGCCCGCCCGAAGCGCTTCGTGATCCGTTCCAGATCCGGTGCGGAGCGCTCGTCCTTGAAGCCGAGCAGCAGCAGATCGGAGGACTGCGCATACCAGACCGCGACGCGGTCGAAGACCGTCGAATAGGTGCGCAGCACCAGGTCGAGCGTCTCGTCGTTCATCTCGTAGGCATACATCCACTGGGCGTACACACCGCCCGGGGCGAGCCGGTCGCGAGCCGCCTCCAGGAACTCGCGGCTGTACAGCATCTCCACGCCCACGACCCAGGGGTTGCTCGGCTCGGAGACAATCACGTCCCAGCTCTCGTCGTTGTGCAGCAGCGCCCGATAGGCGTCGCTGCGCACGAACTCGACCTTCGGGTTCTTCGACGCCCCGCGGTTGCCCCGGTCGAAGAGGGGCGAGGCCTCGATCACTCCCGGCGAGATCTCGGCAACGAGCACGCGCTCTACGTCGTCCAGGTCGGCCAGCTCCCCAGCGGTGACGCCGGTGCCGAGGCCGATCACGAAGCCCTTCCGACAGCGCTCGGCCATCATGCAGGGGATCAGTCCCGCCAGCGCCATCGTCGGATAATCGGTGACGAGCGAGCCGTCGGGCTTTCCGTTCGTCTTGATCGCCAGCGTATTCGCATTGCCCACGTGGTACTTGACGACGCTGACGGTGGCGGTGGGATCGTCGTCGTAGAACGGAATGTCGAGGGCCATCGACGCCGAGAGCATCGCCTCGGGTCCCTGCCAGGTCACCGGCGTGGCGGTCCGCTGGCGGAAGAAGCCGGCGGACATCAGGCGCGGATCCCAGGGCGGGAGCAGGGCGATCGCTCCGATCGCGAGGCCCGTCGCCACGGCGGTTGCGAGGCGCGGAAGCTCGACGATCCTCACCAGCAGCAGGCCGCCCGCCATCAGCACGGCTGCGACGGCGATGCGGTAGACGTGGTGGAGATCGAGCCAGAAGAGCAGGACGTAGCCCCCCAGCAGGGCGCCGAGCAGGCTGCCGACGGTGTTCCAGCCGTAGATGCGTCCCGCCAGCCCGCCGAGCTCTCCCATCTCGTCGCGCAGCGCGTGGAAGATCAGCGGCAGCGCGGCGCCGGACAGGCCGAGCGGCACCGCGAACACGATCAGGATCCCGATCGAGACCGAGAAGAAGTAGGGATAGAAGGCCTGGTCGACGCTCTGGAACAGGCTGCGCAGGACATGCGTTGCGTAGGGCGCGTAGTCGATGAAGGGATAGAGCAGGGCGAGCAGCAGGCCCAGCGCGATCGGACAGCCCGCGACCACCCAGCGCGGAATGCGCTGCCAGGGCGAGACGGCGAGGCTGCCGATGGCGATGCAGAGCACGAACGTGGCGACCAGCATCGCGAAGCTGAAGTGCGACGCTCCCAGTGCCAGGCCGCCGACGCGGATCAGGACCGTCTGCAGGCACATCATCGCGAAGCCGAGCAGCAGCGCGACCACCGCGAAGAGCGCGAAGGAGGGGGGCGTCTTCGGGGCGGTGGTCGACGCAGCCGTCGCCTCCGGGCTTCGCGGCGCGATCCAGAAGAGCCCCGCAAAGCTCGCGCCGGCGACCAGGTTGACGACGCCCATTGCGCGCAGGGCGGCGGGGATCCCGAGCCAGGGGATCAGGAAGAAGCCCCCCGCGAGCGCTCCCGCGAACGCACCCAGCGTGTTGAATCCGTACACGAACGCGTGGAAGCGGGTGGCGTCTTGCAGGTCGCGGGCCAGCGCCTGGGTCAGCAGGGGGATCGTCCCGCCCATCAGGACGGTCGGGGGTCCAATCAGGAGCGCGGTGAGACACACGTCGAAGGCGAAGCTCGCCGCCTCCGAGTGCACGGGCAGGGCCGCCGACAGCGCCAGGGCGAGCTGGAATAGGGAGGGCCAGGCCAGCGCCCAGACGCCGATCCCCGCCTCGACCGCGCCGTAGAGCAGCAGCAGCCGGCCACTCGCCGCAACCGGGGCAGCTCGCGCGACCCGGCTCGAGACCCGGCCGAACAACGAGTAGCCGAGGGACAGGCCTCCCAGGAAGATGGCCAGGACCGCGGCGGTCGCTTCGCTGTGGGATCCGAGCAGAATGGACAGCGCCTTCTGCCAGGTCACCTCGTAGACCAGGCCGCTGAACCCGGTCAGGACCGTCAGAACCAGCGCCAGGATCCGCATCACCGGTCCGCGCTACGCGCCGCGCTGGTGACCCGCCACCGCATCAGGGCGCGGATGCCTCCGCGGCGGTCGCCTGTGGCTCCGGAGCCTGCTGGGGAGCCGGTGCGGAATGCGCGCCCGCGTGCGCGCGCAGTCGCGTCTGCTCGGGCAACGAGGATTGGCTCAGCCACGACTCGGCCGCCTCGGGATCTCGGCTCAGCCACTGGGTCAGGATGCCGACGATCACGTCCTCGCGATCGCTCTCGTCCGCGATGTGCTCCGTCCACTCGATCGCCTCGACGGGCTGGGTCTGGGAGAGCTCCTGGCCGTAGGCGTCGTAGAGCACCGGGAGCCAGGGGGCCGTGCCTTCGGCGAGCTTCCCCTGCATCCACGCCAGCGCGGAATCGCGGTCGCCTCGGGCCCAGCGTCGGAAGGCGCCGACCAGCGACTTCCGGCCGGCCTCACCTCTCGTGTCGAGTGCCAGCCACTCGATGACAGACTCCCCGTCGACGCCGCGGTTCAGGCGGTCTTCGGCCACCAGGGCGCGCATCGCCGGTCCTCCGTAGGGGCTGTCGCACTGGGCCTCGCACCATGCGTCGACGGCGTCGGGATGGGCGGAGATCAGCGCGGCCGTGACGACCGAATACGCGGAGTGCTTGTAGGCCGGAGCGGACTCCGGGATCGCCTCCGCCCAACGGATCAGCGCGTCGGCTCCCTCGGTCTGGCTCAGGTCGAGGGCGAAGCGCGAGAGCGAGATCAGCTGCAGGGGGCCGTGTCCGAGGCTCTGGATGTAGGCCTCGAGTCCCGGGCGGTCGGTCTGGAACCAGCCCCGCACCAGGGCCTGCTGCGCCGTCTGGGCCACGTCTGCGAGCGGGCTCTGCAGCGCCTCGGCGATGCCCTCTCGAGCGGCTTCGGGATCGGCCTTGGCCCAGGTCTCCACCGCGATGTGCAACGCCACGGTCCGGTGGCGCGTCGCCTCGAGCTCGAGGGATCGCGCAACCGCTCCGGCAGGATCCAGCTCCGCCCAGCGGCGCATGACCAGCTCGAAGTCGGCCTCCCCCATGTCGCGCCGCCTACGGCGGATCGTCTCCTGGATGTCCGGCAGCGCCTCCGGTCCCAGGGTGGGGAGCAGCTCGGCGAGCCTTCGGGCTCGGAGGAAGGCGTCCGGCTCCCGGAGCGCCGCGCCGAGCTCCCGGGCGACCTCGGACTGGCCGGCGTCGCTCGTCGACGGCCCACCCGCGCTGTCGGGCGCGTCGCAGCCGAGCCCGATTCCGGCGAGAGCGGCGCCCAGGAGCGCGATCGGGATCTTCGGCAGGCGTTTCTTCTCCATGGGGCGCCGAGCATAACCCAGCGAGCACCGCGCGCGGCCGCCCGGATGCCGCTCCTGACGATCGATCCGCTTGGAGTCGGCCGGCTCGGCGGGATAGAGTCAGGCCCCCGAAAGAACGCTCGGAGACCCCGGATCCTCATGGACCTGCGCTTTGCGCTGCTGCTCGCTTGCTTCCTGGTGTCCGGGTTCGCGGCCCTGCTCTATCAGACCGTCTGGAGTCGCGAGCTGAGCTTCGTCTTCGGCACCTCGGAGCTGGCCGTCGCGGCCGTGCTCGCCGCCTACATGGGAGGTCTGGCGCTCGGGGCGGCAGCGGCGGGCCGCTACGCCCAGCGGCTGCGCCGACCGGTGCTGGCCTACGGTCTGCTCGAGCTCGCGATCGCGGTCTGCGCGCTGCTGGTGCCCTGGGGCATTCGCGGCGTCAACGCGCTGTACGTCGGGATCCTGGGCGGCGCCGACGCGCTTCCCGACGCCCAGTCCGCCGCGGCCACGCTCTTGCAGCTCGCGGGTGCCTTCGCAGTGCTGCTGCCGCCGACGGCGTTCATGGGCGCGACGTTGCCGCTTCTCGCGCGCCACGCCGTGCACAAGGAGGAGGAGATCGCCTCCCGCGTGGGTGTCCTCTACGCGGTGAACACGGCGGGGGCGATCGCGGGCACGCTGTGCGCGGCCTTCTGGCTGATGCCCGAGGTGGGGCTGCGCGGAACCGAATGGGTCGGGGCATCGCTGAACGGGCTGGTGTTCACGCTCGCCGCGCTGCTCGCGCGCAGCGCGCCGCTCTCGCCCCCGTCCGAGCGCGCCGCGACGCGCGCGGTAGCGACCGGATCGCTCTGGATCCTGCCGGCGATCGCCGTCTCTGGAATGGTCTCGTTCTCCTACGAGGTGCTCTGGACGCGCCTGCTCGGCCACCTGCTCGGTGGGAGCATTCACGGCTTCGCGTCGATGCTCGCCAGCTTCCTGCTGGGGATCGCGCTGGGCAGCGCCGTCGCCGCGCGCCTCGCCTCGAGCCGCCAGCGGGCCGTGCTCGGCTTCGCGCTGGTGCAGCTCGGCATCGCGTTGACCTCCTACGGATCCTTCGCGCTCTCGGACCGCCTGCCCGAGCTCGCCGCCCACTGGGGAGCGGGCCCCAGTGCCCCGTTGGCCAGCTTCGCCGTCGCCGTCGTCGCGCTGCTGCCGATCACGCTCTGCATCGGCGCCACGTTCCCCTTCGCCGTGCGCGTGCTGGCGCGCGATCCCGAGCAGACCGCCGCGGCGACCGCCCGCGTCTACTCCTGGAACACGGTGGGCGCGATCGTCGGCGCTCTCGGTGCGGGCTTCGTGCTGCTTCCCGAGCTCGGCTTCCACGGCCTCGCGATGCTGGGCATCGCGGTGAGTCTGTCGCTGGCCCTGCTGGCGGCCCTCGCGATGCCGCCGCGACGGCTGGTTCCGGCGGCGGCTGCGCTCGCGGGCTTCCTCGCCCTGGTGCTCGCGCCCCTGGGCCCGCCGTGGAGCCTGCTCACCTCCTCGCCGATGGCGGTGAATGCGAAGCAGGCGGAGATCGCGTACAGCGCGGTCGGACGCACGACGACCGTCATGCTCCTCGACTGGGGCGCGCGCTATCAGATCCTCACCGATGGACTGCCCGAGGCGAAGATCGCCTCGAGAGGCATGTTTGCGGACATCAACGTCGCCCAGTGGCTGGGGGCGCTGCCCGCCCTGGTGCGACCCGAGGCGCGGGACGAGCTCGTCGTGGGGCTCGGCGGGGGAGTGGCGCTGGAGCTCGTCCCGCGGACGATCGAATCGATCGACGTGATCGAGATCGAGCCCGAGGTGCTGGAGGCGAACCGCCGCATCTCCGACCTGCGCGCGATCGACCCGCTCTCGGATCCGCGTGTTCACGTCCACATCGGCGACGCGCGCGGCACGTTGCAGCTCACCGGCAAGCGCTACGACGCCATCGTCTCCCAGCCCTCGCATCCCTGGACCGCGGGAGCCTCCCATCTCTACACGCGCGAGTTCTTCTCGCTGGCCCGCTCGCGGCTGAAGCCCGACGGCGTGTTCGTGCAGTGGATCGGGCTCGTGTTCGTCGACGAGGCTCTGTTGCGATCCCTGCTGGCGGCCCTCCTCGAGGCGTTCCCCCACGTCGAGCTGTTCCAGCCTCAGGTGAACGGGCTGTTGTTCGTCGCCTCGGCGGCCCCGATCGACGCCTTGGCCGGAGCGGCTCAGGCGCTCGCCGCCGCTCCCCAGGACTACGACCGTCTCGGGCTCCACAGCGTCGAGGACTTCGCCAGCGCCTGGGTGCTGGACGAGGAGGGAGTGCGCGCGCTGGCCGGCGGAGCGCCGCCGAACACCGACGATCGGAACCTGCTGGCCGCGCGCTCGGCGCGGCTGGGCGACGACCGCCTCGACCCGAAGGCGGCGCGCGCACTGATGCGCGATCACGACCCGCTGCTCGGCGTCACGTCCCTCGACCGGCCGGCACTGATCCGCTCCCTGCTGAGGAGGAACCAGCCGGAGCGGGCCACCGACCTGGCGCTGGCCACCGAGGGAAACGAGCAGGAGGTGGCGCTGGGCTGGGTGGAGCTGGGCCAACGCCGCTCGAACCGGGCCGCGCGACACTTCCAGCGCGCACTCGCTCTCGCGCCCGACGACGACTCCGCGATCGCGGGTGTCGTCGCGAGCGGGCTGCTCGACGTGATGCTCCAGAAGAAGATCTTCGGCATCGACGATCGGCAGATCGACCCCCGCTACGCCGCGGTGATCGAGGGCTGGCGCCTTCTTCAGGAAGGCAACAGCAAGCAGCTCGCGACGCTGGAGACGGTGCTCGCCCGGATCGGGCCGGAAGATCCCCTGTTCGAGGCCGCAGCGCGGCTGCGCGTGGAGGGCCTGATCGCGACGGGGGTCCCGGAGCAGGCGGCTGCGGCCGAGGCGATCACGCAGACGCTGCTCGCCCGCGCCTGGAGCCCCGCCGACGCCCTGCTGCGAGCGCGGGCGGCGATCGCCGCCGGGCGGGTGGAGGATGCGCGCGGATCGCTCCTCGGTGTCATCGAGCAGCTCGTGGTGAACCGGCACGGGCGCGTCCTCGGCGACCGGATCCTGGAGCTCGCCCGGGAGCTGCCGGAAGACGACTACCGGAGCCTCGAAGTCCGCGTGGCCAAGGCGCTGGGTCGCCGCCCGAAGGGCACCGGCGCCGACCTCATAGCGCCTCCAGCTCCTCCCGAAACGCCGTAGCGAAGCGATCGAGTCGCTGCTTCGCCCAATCGAGGACCAGTTGTCCGTCGTGGGGCGCATAGGCCACGAGCTGCACGATCCCGCGCGGCCTGTCCCGGCGGAAAGGGCTCGACTCGAGGGCGAGGAACGACCGCAGGGACTCGCGCGACACGCCCCGATCTCGCAGCCTCCACGTATACACGACAGCGTGTTCGGGCTTCTCTCCCCAGGAGGCGAGCGAGAGCTCCGCGTCCTGATCGAGGGTCCACACCCGATCGGAGCGGGTCCGAACGAGGTCCCAGTCGGGGCCGGGAAGCTCGAGCTTCGACGAAACGACGCGGCTCGACGCGGGAATCGCGGGAACGTCGTAGGCGATCAGCACGTCCACGATCTCGGGCACCGGGCTCTCCGACTCCTCGAGCTCGTAGCGAGCCTGCAGGCCGCCGGGCAGCGATCCGACGAACAGCGGATCGGGCGCCGTCGGCTCGCTCGTCCAACCCGCCTTGGTGGCGGGCCACTCGGGCCGGTGGAGGATCCATGCCGGCCGCGGCGTCGAGAATCGGGGCAGGGCGAGGGGAAGCGCCGCGAGGACTGCGAGTCCGACGGCGGCGACGGTCCAGGTCCTCCGGCGCGGCGCCGACGGCGGCGCGCCGGTCCGGTCCGGCGCGTCGCCGCGGACGGCTGGCGGCATGGCCCAGCCGAGCGCGTACAGGATCGCGGTGCCGGCCATCAGCACCGCGATGCCCTGAGGCGTGTGGTTGCCCCGCAAGCCCGCCAGCGCTTCCGGGTTCGGACTCGCGGCGACGTAGGTCACGCGCACCACGTTGAGCGCGAAGCCGAGGATCGGAGCCAGCGCGACGACCAGCCATGATCGCCAGCCCGCGTCCGCGAACAGGTCGCGCACGACGAACGCGACCAGGAGGAGGATGGCGATGCCGGTCATGCCGCTGCACCCGTCGATCACGTGGAACGAATGGCTCCCGTTGCGCAGCATCACCCCGCTCTGGCGGAAGTCCCGGCCGAGCAGGTCGAGCAGCCAGCCCGCACCGTGGGCCGATCCCACCTGGAGCCGCCAGACCAGCTCGTCCTCCAGGGGCAGCGGAATCGCCACGCCGAGCAGCAGCACGCAGGCGGGCATCAGGCAGGCACGGCAGCCGGCCCGGCCGCGCGTCGCCGCGGCCAGGGCCAGACCGTTGCCGGCGAGGGAGATCATCAGCAGGTCGGTCTTGCCGGTGAGGTGGGACCACACGAAGAGGGCGGTGCCGATCGCCGCCAGGGCGATCGCGAGCAGCGGAGCGGGGCGCTCGGGGAGCGCCGCCAGCCGCTCCCGCCGCCTCCAGAGCAGGAAGCCGGCGACGGCCAACACCAGCGGCACGGGCACGGGGCCGGGCCGGAAGATCAGCTGGTCCAGGTGGACGGAGGTCCAGCCCAGCCAGAGGGGCCGGTAGGCGACCCCGCAGAGGCCGGCGACCAGCGCGGGACCGAGCCACGAACGGCGCCCTTCCGGGAGGGGAGCAGCTGCGGGTCGGGCTTCCATCGAGCCGCAGCCTAGCGCTCCATTCTGCTAGAATGCGTCGCCATGCAACGGATGCGCGCCAAGCGACGGACCGGCCTGATCGCGCTGCTCGCCTTGGTCGGAGCGTTGCTGCACTCCGCCGCCGCGTGCGCAGCAGAGACCGAGAAGTCCCGCTTCCAGTACTACGCCGACCGGACCTTCGACGCCGCCCTGGTGCGGCCCGTGGGGATGATCGCGGTCCTCGTCGGAGCCGGCCTGTTCGTCCCGGCCGCGGCGCTCACCTCGCCGGGCGGCATGGACCCGATCAACGAGGCCCTCGAGTTCTTCGTGCTCGAGCCGAGCCACTACGTCTTCCAACGGCCTCTCGGCGAGTTCTAGAGCGCCACGGCGTCCGGTCTCGCCTTCGCGCACCCGCGCTGCCCGTCGTCGCGGGCGGCTGCCGGCGATGCAGTTATCCTGTTGCGCCCGTCGACAAGGAGACCGGACGATGATCCTCGGAGTCCACCACCCCGCGCTGGCCGTACCCGACATGCAGAAGGCCCTCGACTTCTACTGCGGCGTGATCGGCTTCGAGGCCGTGATGTCGGCGGACCTCCCGTCCGGCATCGCGCCGATGAACGACGCCTTCGGCGTCGCCGACGCGGGATGCAAGGTACGCATGATCAAGAAGGGCAACTCCTGCATCGAGCTGTTCGAGTTCAATGCCGGGGAGCCCGGCGATGCGGAGCGTCCCGTGAACCGGGCGGGGATCACCCACTTTGCGCTCGCCAGCGACGACATCGCGAAGGACTACGAGCACCTCGCCGCCCACGGCGTCGTCTTCAACACGAAGCTCTTCGGCGCCGCGCCCTCGCGCTTCGCCTACGGCCGCGATCCCTTCGGCAACGTGATCGAGCTGCTCGAGCACGCGCCCGAGGCGCCGACCGGTCTGCGCTTCGACTGATCCGCGTCGCGGCGCGCGGCCTCGGGCCGCATGCCAGTGCGAAGTTAGCACGGCTTCGCGTAGCCGCGCGCGGGCGTAAGGCCCCGGGCGGTAC
>CAZZFT010000031.1:0-40783 GCA_964653555.1 uncultured Spirochaetales bacterium
GCATGCACGCCTACGACCTGGGCCTGGCCAGCGGCGGCTTGTCCGCACCGTCCTCGAGGGGCACGGGCAGCGCAGCCTTGGCGACCCAGTTCGCCACCAACGAGTGAGGAGAAGCCCGCCATGAAGAAGATCGAAGCGATCATCAAGCCGTTCAAGCTCGACGATGCGAAGGAGGCCCTGGGCCAGGTCGGCGTGCTGGGCATGTCGGTGAGCGAGGTCCGGGGATTCGGCCGGCAGAAGGGGCACAGCGAGCTCTACCGCGGAGCGGAGTACGTGGTGGACTTCCTGCCCAAGATCAAGCTGGAAGTGGTGGTACCCGACGAGCTCGTCGAGAAGGTCACCGTCGCCCTGAGCGACGCGGCCCGGACGGGAAAGATCGGCGACGGGAAGATCTTCGTGACGACCGTCGAGAATGCGATCCGCATTCGAACCGGTGAGAGCGGAGACACCGCGCTGAGCTGAACCGGGACCCGAGTTCCCGGGTGTGAGAAGAGAGCGCCCGGATCCCTCGCGGGATCCGGGCGCTCTCGCGTTGGCGCCGCGCAAGGTGCTCGAGCGGGGTGGGCGCGCGACCCGCCGCGGTCGGGGCCAGCCGACCGACTCACGAGTCGGCCGACGCGCCCCGAGGCGAAGTCGAGCGGAGGCGGGCCCCTGCCGGGTTAGGGCGCGCCCGAGGTGGGCCGCGGCGTCTCGCTCGCGGCGAGCGAGCGGCTCGCGCCCTCGACGACGTCGTGACGACTGCACCAGACCAGGCCGCCGTCCTGGTAGATCCTCTCCACCAGCCGGTCGGTCAGCGCGCGCGGGCCGAGGAAGCGCAGTCGCAGGCCCTCGGGCTCGATCATCGAGCTCTCGACGTCGGCGTCCTCGAGCACCCAGTCGAAGGCGCGCGTCAGGCGACCCATGTTCTCGAAGTGCAGGACGTAGACGCGCATCGGGGAGCTCCTCCGCAGGAGCGGCGAAGCAAGAGACGGGCCAACGGCGAGAGGGTGCCTAGTCCCGGATCTCCGGGTTCACCCGCGTGGCCAGCCGATAGAGCGCCCAGCCGAGCCACTTGCGTGCGGGAGCCGTGCCGGGCCCGGACAGCGCCTGGCGCGCCGCGCTCCACTCGGATCCGACCGAGTCTCGCAGCTCCGTCCACCGCTCGAGCCACTCGTCCCAGCGGGCGTAGAGCGCGTCCGCTGGGCCTGCCGCGGCGGCCCCGCGTCCATCCTCGTTCGGCTCGGTACACGTCTGCACGGGTCACCCCTCTGCTCTCGGTGCACGCTGCAGGCGACGTCCGCCGTCCCGCGCTGGCACCGTTCTCCTCGGGGCATCGGTCGTTCGGTCGACCGACGTGAGATCGAACGCGCGAAAGATAGCGGACCCCGACGGCAATGCCGCCGGGGTCCGCCGGATCGGAACCGAATCGTCGCCGGAGCGTGACCGAGGTCACATGGGCCTCGACCCCCGGCTCAGACCTCGAAGTACAGCTCGAACTCGTGCGGGTGCGGACGGATGCGCACCGCGTTGGTCTCGTTCTCGCGCTTGTACTCGCACCAGGTCGAGATCGCGTCGGCGGTGAACACGTCGCCCTTCAGCAGGAACTCGTGATCCGACTCGAGCTCCGAAAGGGCCTCGTCGAGGCTGCCCGGCATCGTCGGGATGCCCGCCAGCTCCTCGGGCTTCAGGGCGTAGATGTTCTTGTCGAGCGGCGCACCCGGATCGATCTTGTTCTCGATCCCGTCGATGCCGGCCATCAGCATCGCGGCGAAGCTCAGGTAGGGATTGCAGGACGGGTCCGGATACCGGACCTCGACGCGCTTCGCCTTCGGGCTCGACGAGTACATGGGGATCCGGCACGAAGCCGAGCGGTTGCGGGACGACAGGGCGAGGTTCACCGGTGCCTCGAACCCCGGCACCAGGCGCTTGTAGGAGTTCGTGGTCGGGTTGGTGAACGCCGCGATCGCCCGCGAGTGCTTCAGGACACCGCCGATGTAGTGCAGGCCGAGCTCCGAGAGACCCGCGTAGCCGTCGCCGGCGAACAGCGGCTTGCCACCCTTCCAGATCGACTGGTGGACGTGCATGCCCGAGCCGTTGTCGTTGAACAGCGGCTTGGGCATGAAGGTGGCCGTCATCCCGTGCTTTCGGGCGACGTTCTTCACCACGTACTTGTACTTCAGCAGCTGATCGGCCATCTGCACCATCGTGGTGAAGCGCATGTCGATCTCGCACTGTCCCGCCGTCGCCACTTCGTGGTGGTGTGCCTCGACGGGCATCCCCAGCTTCTCCATCGTCAGCACCATCTCGGTGCGGATGTTCTGGAGGCTGTCCAGCGGCGGCACCGGGAAGTAGCCCTCCTTGTGCCGGGGCTTGTACGCCAGGTTGCGACCGCCTTCCTCGCGCCCCGAGTTCCACGCGGCCTCGGCCGAATCGATGCTGTAGAAGCCGTGGTCGGGGCCCGTGCTGAAGCGCGCGTCGTTGAACAGGAAGAACTCCGCCTCCGGGCCGAAGTAGGCGGTGTCGCCGAAGCCGGTCGACGCCAGGTACTTCTCCGCCTTGCGGGAGATCCAGCGCGGATCGCGCGAGTAGGGCTGGCGCGTGATCGGATCGACGATGTTGCAGATCAGGACGAGCGTCGGGTGGTCGAAGAAGGGGTCGATGAACGCCGTCTCGGGGTCAGGGACCATCAACATGTCGCTCTCGTTGATGGCCTGCCAGCCGCGGATCGAGGATCCGTCGAAGCCCATCCCGTCCTCGAAGACGTCTTCAGTGATCTCGCCGATCGGGTAGGAGCAGTGCTGCCATTGTCCCGGCCAGTCGGTGAAGCGCAGATCGACGATCGAGACGTTGTTCTTCTTGGCGTACTCGAGAACCTCTTTGGCGTTCATCCAGGAATTTCCTCGCGATCTTTGTATTGGGGGTTCAGCGCCCTCCCGGGCGCATGCCGGGGGACGGCGTCATGGAGAGCGTACTCGGGGGTGCGGGTGCGGACTACACGGCGCCCGCGCCGCGCTCGCCGGTGCGGATGCGGATCGCCTCCTCGACCGGCAGCACGAAGATCTTCCCGTCGCCGATCCGGCCCGTGTTGGCGGCCTCGGAGATCGCGGCGACGGCCTTGTCGGCCAGCTCGTCGCTCACGACGAGCTCGATCTTGATCTTGGGCAGGAAGTCGACCACGTACTCGGCGCCGCGATAGAGCTCCGTATGGCCCTTCTGGCGCCCGAAACCCTTCACCTCGGTCACGGTCATTCCCTGGACGCCCACTCCCTGTAGGGCTTCCTTGACCTCGTCGAGCTTGAAGGGCTTGACGATCGCTTCGATCTTCTTCATGGGGCCGGTTCTCCTCCGCTCCCGCGCCGTTTGTCAGCCCGGAGCACATCCCGGCGGACTCATCCGGTCCCCCGGGGCAGCTCCGCGGCACGGTAAGGTACCCCACCGGCCCGTCGGCATGGGAAAAATCCGGTCGGGAGGGCACGGCGGCTGCCTGTTCCGAAGCAAGCTGCGTGCCGTGGAGATGTGCGCCGAAGGGCCCCGGCGGGCCCGAATCGGCGGGCTGTGCCCGCTTCCTGCTCAGGAGCCGGGCAGGACCTTGCCTTCGGAACAGGCAATGGGCTCCCCCTCGGACCCGGTCGGCCAGAGCGCCCGCTCGTCGAGGAAGGCGAGCGTCCGCCGGCACTCGAGGGCGCCACCGCGCCGGCGCAGGTCGGCGAGCCGGCGCAGATCCCCGGCGGTGTCCAGGTCGAAGCGGGGCTCGCAGCGGCAGATGGCCAGGCCGTGCGCGGCGGCGCGGGCCAGCGTGTCCTCGAGGACGCGGCTCGTGCTCATCGGATGGTCGAACAGCCCCGGTACCGGGCGCCGGAGAGCGATCCACGTGTAGCCACCGTCGAGGTCGGGACCGACCGCCAGGTCCGCATGGGCGAGGGCCGCGAGTCCCTCGACGAGCTCTTCGCGCGGCAGGGCCGGGCTGTCGCTCCCGCGCAGCAGGATCCGCCGGTAGCCGGCCGCAGCCGCGCTGGTGACGGCGTGGGCCATCCGCTCACCCAGGTCGCGGCCGTGCTGGGCGCGGACCGAGAAGCCGGGGGGGCAGCGGAGAGACATCTCGGCCGCGGCGTCGGCCGGGAAGACCTGGAGCCAGAGGTCGGCCTGCGCGGTCGCTGCCGCCGCCGCGGTGGTGGCGAGCACGTCTTCGAGCATCGCCGCGTAGAGCGCCGCCGCCTGGTCCAGGCGCAGCGGCGGACACATCCGGGTCTTCACGGCGCCGGGCACGGGCCGCTTCGCGAACACCACCAGCACGCCGTGAGGCATCACGGCCGGCCGGACACGAAGGGCAGCGCGGCGACCTGCGCCCGCGCCGCGCCGATCGTCACCGGGGTGCCGGGCGCGGCGTGGGCACGGCGCACGAAGCCGAGACCGATCTCGCCGGCGAGCTGCGAATAGCAGGTGCTGGTCAGCTCACCGACGTCCGTCCCATCCACCCGCACGGGGGTGCCCACGGGCGCTCGCGCCTCCGCCCCGGCGGCGGTCTCGAAGCGGAAGCCGACCAGCCGGTGCGCCGCGCTCCCGCGCGACTCCATGCGCGCGACGATCTCCTGACCGGTGTAGCAGCCCTTGCGCAGATCCACGGCGCGCCCGATCAGCCCGGCCTCGGCGGGCAGCACGTCCTCCCCGAGCTCGCTGCCGAGCCGGGGAGTGCCCGCCTCGACGCGGAGCACTTCGAGCACCGAGGCGTCGCCGATCTCCAGCCCGTCGCTGCCGACGCACCGGGCGATCGCCTCGCTCACCGCCTCGGCGGCCGCAGCGGGGACGCTGAGCTGGTAGGCCCGCTCTCCGCTCTCGCCCCAGGCCGCGACCACCACCTCCACGCCCGCGAGCGGAACCGGCGCCCCGCAGTCGGGCGCGATCGCGATCGGTGCGCCGACCGCACGCTCGAGGATCTCCCGGGCTCGCGGGCCCTCGATCGCGAAGCGTCGCCACGCGGCGCTCTCGTCCGAGAGGACGACGTCGTCGGCGATGACGTAGCGCTCGAGCCGCGTCACCACGCTGCGGATCGCCTCGGCCGCGACGTCGAGCCACAGCTCCTCCGGACGACACAGCACGTGCAGGTCGGCGACGATGCGGCCCTGGGGAGTGAGCAGCAGCGCATAACATCCCGATCGGGTCGGGGTCGGCGCGAGACCCGTCACGTCGTTGGAGAGCATGCCGTGGGTCCAGCGCACGCGGTCGGCGCCGCGCACGCACACGAGACCGCGATCGGGGCGCGCGAACCAGCCGGCGCCACGCCGCACGCGTGCGGCGCGCTCGGCGGTCTCGGTCATCCCGGCTCCTCGGCGGTCCGGGTCGCCGCGGGAACCGAGATCGGGCCGTATAGCTGCTCTACGCGGGCGAGCTGATCCTTGCGCCACTCGTCGTAGCGCTGCGCGGCGACGTCGTAGTCGTGCTCGTTGTCGATGTCGACGGCGCAGCCGCCGCCCTCGGTGATGACGAAGCAGAAGTCTCCACCCAGCAGCATCGAGATCCCGCGCTCGACCCGGGTGATCGGGATCCAGCGGCGCACGCGGTCTGCGAGTCGCCTGAGGCCCCGACGGTCGAGCATGCCGGCGAGGTGCATGAGTCCGTAGTAGCCCACGACGGCGAAGCCGCCGCGCTCGCTGCGCAGCAGCCGCCAGGCGAGGCCGAGGATCGCCCAGAACTCCCGCTGGTGGCGGTGCTCGTACATCTCCTCAACGTAGTAGCGGTTCTTGACCCGCCCCGGCCGGATCAGGTGCAGGTTACTCTGGCGGAAGCGCCCCTCCCGCAGGTTGAAGTAGGCCATATGGATGCCGCCCTTCCCCGGCGCTTCGGGGTAGAAGGCCTTCATCGACTCCTCGGTGACCAGCCCGACGGCGTAGTCGACCCCCGTCTCCAGCGAGCGGCGGATGAACTCCGAGATCTCCTGGGGGGTCGCGAAGGGAAGATCGGTCGAGAGGAACAGGGCCGCGCCGTCCTCGTAGGTGGGGTCCCGGCCCTCGGGCGGCGCCCCGGGCAGCGCACGCCGGTAGGTCTCCCAGCCGTTCTCGTAGAGGTTGCGGAACTGCGGCACCACGTGCAGCGGCTTGCGCAGCGCGCCGCGCGACGCGAGATCGCCGAGTGCCGCCTCCAACCGAGGCGCGTTGCCCACGACCCAGACCTCGGAGACCTCGGCGACCGTCTGGAGTGTGGTCACGACGTGAGCCACGAGCGGGCGACCCGCCACCACCAGATAGGCCTTGCTCTCGCCGTAGATCGCGCGGGACGCCTTCCGGTCCCCCGCCGTGACGATCGCGGGAACGGGCATGCGAAGATCTGTGCTCTCCCGGACCCAATGTACTTCGACGTCTTCAAGAGCGACACCCCGACGCCGATCGCTCTGCCCTATCTTTCGCGCACGGGCGAGAGGACCGCGACTGGTGCGAACCTGTGTACTGATCCCGGGAGATGGAATCGGCCCGGAGGTGTGCGAAGCGGTCGTCCGCGTGGTCGAGGCCGCGGGAGCGGACATCGCCTGGGAGCGGCGGCTGGCGGGCGTCGCGGCGCTGGAGGCCGGCGAGTCCGAGGTGCTCCCGCAAGCGACGCGGGAGGCGGTCCGCCGCCACCGCGTGGCGCTGAAGGGTCCCTGCACCACGCCGATCGGAGGGGGCTTCTCCTCGGTGAACGTCGCCCTGCGCCGGGAGCTCGAGCTCTACGCCGCCGTGCGCCCCGTGCGCAATCTGCCGGGCGTGGAGACGCGCTTCGAAGGGGTCGACCTGGTGATCATCCGCGAGAACACCGAGGGGCTCTACTCGGGCATCGAGAACGTCATCACCGACGGGGTGGTCACCTCGCTCAAGGTCGCCACCGAACGCGCCTGCAAGCGGATCGCCCGCTTCGCGCTCGACTACGCGCGGGCCCGGGGCCGCAAGCGGGTCACGGCCTTCCACAAGGCCAACATCATGAAGCTCTCCGACGGCCTCTTTCTCGCCTGTGCCCGCGAGGTGTTCGCCGGCACCGAGATCGCCTACGAGGAGCGGATCATCGACGCGGGCTGCATGAAGCTCGTGCAGGATCCCTCGGTCTTCGACGTGCTGCTGTGCGAGAACCTGTACGGCGACGTCGTCTCGGACCTGTGCGCCGGGCTCGTCGGCGGGCTCGGCGTCACCCCGGGCGCGAACATCGGCGACGCCGCCGCGGTGTTCGAGGCGGTGCACGGCTCGGCCCCGGACATCGCCGGCCTGGATCGCGCGAACCCGCTGGCACTCCTGATGAGCGCGGTGATGCTGCTCAACCACCTGGCGGAGAGCGAGGGCGAGCAGCGCTACCGCGAGGTGGGCAACCGCATCCGGGCGGCGTACGACGGGGCACTGCGGGACGGCGAGAAGACCAGCGACGTCGGCGGGAAGCTGGGCACCCGCGCCTTCGCCGACGCCGTGATCGCGCGCCTGTGATCCCGCGTTCGTCCCCGCGTGCCGCCGAGGCCGCCGATCGCGGTGGAGCCGAGCGACGACTCGCGCGGCCGCAGCGTCGTGAACGGGGTGGTGTCCGCCTCCCGGCGGCAGTCCGCGATCGCCTCGGCATCGAGCGGTCGTTCGGGCTCGGCGAGGAAGTCCTCGATCAGCGGGTCGAGGCAGTCCCACCACCACGCCTCGGTGCTGTGTCCGGTCGCGGGCAGCTCGATCAGGGTGCTGGCGGCGAAGCCCGCAGCGGCCTGCTCCACGCTGGGCAGCGGGATCACCGGGTCGAGACGCCCGGCGAGCAGAAGGGTCGGCGCCTCGATCCGGACGGCGCGCGCGGCACCTGCATCGCTCGCTCCCACCTGCCAGGCGCGACACACCTCGGTCGTCACGCGCTCGATGCCGACGAAGCCGCGCGCCCAGGGGTGCTCCCTCGCCTCGCGTTCGACGCGCGCGAGGTCTCCGTAGGGAACCGACTCGCGGCAGGGAATCGCGTCGAGCATGGCGTCGGCGAAGCGCGCGTCGAGCTGCGACCACACGTAGTCGCGCGTGAACTGGATCAGCCAATCCTGACTGCCGCGGTCGGTCGCGGTGATCAGGAGCGGAATCTGGTGAGCCAGGTCGGTGTCGTACATCGCCTGGAAGAGCAGGTCCAGGAAGCGCGGCGCAGTGAGGACCACGGGGATCGGCTCCAGCGTGTCGGGATGGGAGACGGTGACCGTGAGCGGCTGCGCGCCGAGGCGCTTCAGCACCCGGGTGAGCGCGGCGCGCAGATCCGGGAAATCCCGCCGACAGGCCTCGTCGGCGGCGCAGCGGATGAACAGGGCGTCGAGCACGTCCTCGAACCAGGACGGCGACACGATGTCGGCGCCCGGCACGCTGGGCGAGTCGAGGACGAGCGCCCGCACCGAGCTCGGATGGGCGCGGGCGTACACCTGCGCGATCTCGCCGCCGTAGGAGGTGCCGTAGACGTTCCAGCGCTCGAAGCCCAGCGCGCGGCGCAGGGCCTCGATGTCCTCCGCGACGGCGGCGGCGCCGTAGGCGTCCGGGGAGATGCCGCGTGCGATCAGTCCCGCGCGGCAGCGCCGCGCCGCGTCGGACCACAGCTCCGCCTCCTGCTCCACCGACCAGACCGCCGCGAGCCAGCGCAGTGTCGCCTCGCGGATCTCGTCGCAGCGGAACGCCGGCTGCGCGAGACCGGCGCCGCGCTGGTCGATGACCACCAGATCGCCGCCCGAGCCCGCAGCGATCTCCTCCAGACCGGCGAGGGTGGAGGCCGCGTCGTCCGGCTCCAGACCGACCGAGCCCCCCGGCCCGCCGCCGCCGGGCACCAGGGTGGCCCAGCCCGCCCGCGATCCCGTGCGCAGGATGACCACGGGCAGGCGCACCTCGGCTCCGCGCGCACCGTCCCAGTGCTCGGGGACGCGCAGCACGGCGCACTCGACGCCGAGCTTCGGGTCCTCGGGCTCGTACTCGAACCAGCAGGGACGCATCTCGAGACGGTGGTCGGGATCGGGCGGGCCCGCCGCACGCGGGGCGGAGCCGCGCCCGGGGCAGCCCGAGGCGAAGCCGCTGAGCAGGCACACGGACAGGCAGATGACGGCCCGGGTGGACACGCCTGCCTAACCAGGCGGCTCGCCGATGATCGTGACGCGCTCCATCACGCGCGGCTGGGGATCGTAGTCGGAAGAGGCGTAGTGCTGGACCGCACAGTTGTCCCAGAAGGCGACGCTGTTCTTCTGCCAGGCGAAGCGACACTGGTACTCGGGGACGTCGGCCTGGCGGTAGAGCTGATCGAGCAGCGCTTTGCTCTCCTCTTCGGACATGCCCTCGACGTGGCTGGTGAAGATGGCATTGACGAAGAGACAGGAGCGGCCGGTGACGGGATGCGTGCGCACGACCGGGTGGCGCGCCGGAGGGAACTTCGCCTGCTGTTCGGCGAGCTGCCCGGGCGACATCATCTGGCCGAAGCTGTGGGTGAAGTCGTGCACGGCCACGGCTCCGTCGACGCGCCGCTTCACCTCCTGGGGGAGGCCCTCGTAGGCGGCCGTCATGTCCGCGAACAGCGTGTCGCCCCCGACCCGGGGCGAGTCGACGGAGCGCAGCACCGATCCCAACGACGGCCGCAGGCGCCAGGTGACGTCGTGATGCCAGACGTTCTCGACGCCGACCACCCGTTCGTCCTTGGCGAACTGCACGATCTGTCCGTAGCCCTCCTTCGCCTTCAGGAAGGGGTGCTCCTCGAGCTCGCCGAAACGGGCCGCGAAGGCGAGGTGCTCCTCGGTGCTGATGTCCTGGTCGCGGAAGAAGATCACCTTGTACTCGTAGAAGGCACGCTCGACCTCCGCGAAGGTGGCGTCGTCGAGCCGTCCGAGATGGACACCCCGGATCTCGGCACCGAGCGTCGTGCCCACCGGCTCGACGTCGATCCGCTCGAAGCGCAATGCGGCGAGCCGCTCCCGCTCGGCGCGCACCCAGGGACGGGGACCGAAGTGGCGGATCGGCACGCTGACCTCCTGTGTGACGAGCGGCGGGCGGGAGATCCGGAGTCGGAGGGCGCGTCACCCGCCCTCGATCGATGCGCGGTCATTCTACCAGTGCGGACGGGAGCTGGGCGCCGTGTATTCTGGCGCGGTGATCCACCGAGGGCTCCGCCCGGCCGTGCGCCGCAGCGCGCCGCTTGCGCTCGTTCGGATCCTCCTCGCCCTCGCCGCGGTCGCCGCCGAGCCCGCCCACGCCGGGGCGGCACCTTCGCGATCGCGGTGCTTCCCGACACCCAGAACGAGATCGACGACCGGCACCAGAAGAGCGCGGGGTTCCCCTTCGACCCCGGCGCGCACTTCCTCGCCCAGATGGAGTGGATCGCGGGGCGTTCCGCCTCGCGCGGCGGGGACGTGGCGTTCGTCGCGGCGGTCGGTGATGTCTGGCAGCACCAGACCCTCGCGATCGATCCGGCCCATGCGGCGCGCGGCTTCTCCGCGATCGCGAATCCCTGGTTCGCCAGCGAGCTCGAGGTCTCTCCGAAGACACGCTCCGCCGAGCTCCCCCTGGCGCGCCGAGGCTACGAGCGGCTGGCGGCCGCGGACCGCCCCTTCGGCGTCGCCCCGGGCAACCACGACTACGACGCGATGTGGAGCGACGCGCGCTGGCCGCCGACGGCCGACGCGAGCCGGATCGATATGACGCCCAAGACGCTCGGGATGCTCCACATCGGCCGTCTCGACAACTTCCGCGGCGTCTTCGGCGCCGAGAGCGCGTTCTTCGCGGACAAGCCCTGGTACGTCGCCAGCTACGCCGGCGGAACCAGCAGCGCCCAGCGCTTCGTCGCGGGAGGCTATTCGTTCCTGCACCTGACCCTCGAGATGGCGCCTTCGGACGAGGTCCTGGTCTGGGCATCGCAGGTGATGGACGCCAACCCGGGTGTTCCGACGATCCTCACTACGCACGACTACCTCGACGCCCGGGGAGAGCGGCGCGCGAATCCGATCGTCGACCTGGCCGCGGCGGATCCGGAGGACAACGGCGCCGAGGACGTGTGGCGCGAGCTGATCCGCGGCCGCGACCAGATCTTCCTGGTGCTGTGCGGCCACCACCACGGCACCGCGCCCCGGGTGGACGAGAACGCCAGTGGCCATCGCGTCGTGCAGATGCTCGCCGACTACCGGGATCGCGGGCAGGCCTCGCGCGACGCGGGCGCGCCGCTCGTGCGCGGAGACCCGACACCGATTGGCGACGGCTGGCTGCGGCTGCTGGAGTTCGACACCTCACCCGAGGTTCCCGTGCTGCGGGTGCGAACCTATCCCCCCACTACCGCGCCTTTGCCGACGAGCTCGCCGACTACGCCGCCGGGTACGAGGCGCACGAGGCGCCGCAGCTGGACGACGCCGCCTTCGTGGCGCTCGACCACTTCGAGGTCCCCCTGCCCGACTTCCGCGCCCCTTCGGACCGCCCCGCTGAGAGGATGCCCGTGAGCGCGCGCCGGATCGCTCTGGTCTGCACCGCTCTGCTCGGGGTGGCGGCGACCTCGCCGGGGCGCGCCCGGGAGGTCGCCTTCCCGCTGACGCTCGACCACGAGTTCCTGCGCCAGCGGATCGTCGAGGAGCTGTTCCGCGGCCCGGACGAGAGCAGCGAGCCGATCCGGGACGCGAGCGGATGCAGCGAAGTGGTGCTCTCGCAGCCGACCGTGTCGGGGAGCGAGGACCGGCTGCGGCTGCGGACCCGCTTCGCGGCGAAGCTCGGCGCGGGCACCGCGGGCTGGTGCTTCGGAGTCACCCGCCGGTCGGGAATCCTCGAGGCGGATCTCGCACCGCGACTCCGCCCGGGCCTCGCCGTCGTCGAGTTCCGCGTCGTCGACTCCAGGCTTTTCGGGCCCGAGGGCGCGTCGAGCCTCGAGGGCGCGCTGTGGGACTGGGTGAAGCCCCAGGTGCACCCGCGGTTGGAGACGCTCCGGGTCGACCTGCGCCAGCCGATCGCGGAGCTCGAGGCGCTGCTCCCGCTGCTGCTCTTCCAGCGCGGCGCCGCGCGGGCTTCGCCGCGGACCGCCGTGATCTCGCTCTTCGGGGTGAGCGTCGCCGCCGACGCGCTGCGCGTGGGCGTGCGCCTCGACGTGCCCGAGCCGCCGGCGGCCCCGCGCGCCGCGCCGCGACCCGAGCCCGCCTGGACGCCGGAGGAAATCGCCCGCTGGGAGTCCGCCTGGCAGAGCTGGGACGCCTTCCTCACGTTCGTGGTGAAGCACGGCGGCCGCGACGGCGACGAGGCCCTGCGCCGCGACCTGGTCGCGGTCCTGCTCGATGCGCGGTACCAGCTCGTGACGATCCTCGCCGAGCCCGAGGCGACCACGCCCGACCCGGTCCGTCCGCTGTTCCTGGACACCTGGCAGCAGCTGGCGCCGGTGCTGCGGCGGCTGTCGGCGCGCCTGCCCGGCGCGTCCGCGCTCCAGTACGTGAGCTTCATCGCCGCCGCCGACGCCGTCGCAGCGCTCGAGCAGCTCGGCCCCGAGTACGGCGTCGAGCTCTCGACCGACGGACTGCGCCGGATGGCGCGCATGATCGAGCCCGCGCCGCTCGTCGATCCCACGGCCTACGACGAGGCGATCGATCCCGAGCTGCGCGCATTGTTCGGCTTCGGTCCGGCGCCTGCGCCCGCGGAGGAGACGCCCGCGCAGCCCGAGGCACCACCGCCGCCGACCCCGCCTCCGACGGGCGAGGAGGCTCCGCTCTCGCGGCGCTCGCCCGGCTTCGCGCTCGAGCTCGTGCGCGGCGAGCCGGAGCCCGATCTCGACCGCTGGATTCCCTCGCGCCGCGAGCTCCCCGCCTATCTCGACCGGGTGCGCGAGGTGCTGCTCGCGGCGGCGCTGCGCACCCAGCGCAAGGAGGTGCTACCCGCGCGACACGCCGCGCTCTACCGGAACCTGATGCTGGCGACCGCGTGGCAGGAGAGCTGCTGGCGGCAGTTCACGCGCCGGGGAGGCGCGCTCCAGCCGCTCACCTCCTCGACCGGAGCGCTGGGCATCATGCAGGTGAACCCTCACGTCTGGCGCGGCTTCTACGAGGTCGCCTCCCTGCGCAAGAGCATGAAGTACAACGCCGTGGCGGGCAGCGAGATCCTGCACCACTACCTGGTCGACTACGCGATCGCGCGACACGAGGACGAGGTGCGCGGACGCAGCGACGACCTCGCGCGGGCCGCCTACTCCGCCTACAACGCGGGTCCGCGTCGGCTCGACCGCTACCGACGCGGCTGGCGCAGCCGGGTCGGTCATCCGATCGACACAGCCTTCTTCGACAAGTACACGCGGATCCGCGACGGCGACGACCTCGCCGTCGTGTCGTGCTTTCCGGGGCTCGGCGGCTCCGCCTGAGGCGGCGTGCGGCGCGTTCAGGCCCGTGCCGGGTGATGCGATTCGCGCACCGTCTCGCACACCTGGAGGTGGTACTCGGTGTAGTAGCGCTCGCGTCCCAGACGCTGGGCCTCCCGGTGCTGGGGATGCTCGCGCCAGGCCTTCAGCGCCTCCCGCGACTCGAATTCGATCAACGCGAGTCGCTCGCCGTCGGCGGCGGTGTAGCTGCGAAACGAGCGGAAGCCGGGCAGCCGCGACGCGATGTCGTACAGGGCGGCCGAGCGCCGCTGGTACTCCTCCACGTCGAGGTCAGCGGCCAGGCGGTTGCGGAAGGTCACGACGATCACCGACTTCCTCCTCAAAGGACCAGCTTCGCACGGCTGGCGGGAGGCAGCTGGCCGGATCCGGCCGTCTTCGTGGCAGGGGGCGGCGGCGAGCCGTTCCGAACCGGGATACGGTGGGGCCCCGTGTCCCGACCCGAGTCCGCCGACGTCGCACCCGACGGCGGCGCCCAGCGCGTCTCCTTTCGCGTCGGCGCCGGCCTCACGCTCGTCGGCGACGCCTGGGGCAGCCCGGAGCGCGCGCCCGTGGTGCTGCTGCACGGAGGCGGCCAGACCCGCCATGCCTGGGCGGGAACCGCCGCCGCTCTCGCGCGCCGCGGCTGGTATGCGATCGCCCTCGATCAGCGCGGCCACGGCGACAGCGACTGGGCCCCCGACGGCAACTACCTGCGCGGGGTCTTCGCCGACGACGTCGTCGAGGTCGCGCGAGCGCTCACCCGCCCCCCGGTGCTGGTCGGCGCCTCGCTCGGGGGCATCTCCTCGCTGCTCGCCATCCAGCGCGGCGGGCCCGACCTCGCCGCCGCGCTGGTCCTGGTCGACATCGCGACGCGCATGGAGCCGGCGGGCCTCCAGCGCATCTTCGAGTTCATGCGCGCTCGTCCCGACGGCTTCGCGAGCCTGGAGGAGGCGGCCGACGCGATCGCAGCCTACAACCCCCACCGGCCGCGGCCCAAGGATCTGTCGGGCCTGGAGAAGAACCTGCGCCTCGGCGTGGACGGCCGCTGGCGCTGGCACTGGGATCCGCGCTTCATGGGGGGCGGCGAGCCCGCCGAGCCGCCGCGCGAGCACCTCGAGCTCGACGCCGCGGCGCGGGGCCTGCGCCTGCCCACCCTGCTCGTGCGCGGCCGGATGAGCGACATCCTCTCCGAGGAGGGCGTGCGCGTGTTCCGCGAGCAGGCCCCCCACGCGAAGTTCGCCGACATCACCGGTGCTGGGCACATGGTCGCGGGCGACCGCAACGACGTGTTCACCGGCGCCGTGCTCGGCTTCCTCGAGGAGGAGCTCGGCGCGCCCTGAAGCGTGCGCTTCCCCCGCCGTCGTCGGGACGCGTACAATCGACCGGAGCCGGAAGCGCGGCAGGTCTCCGGCGCGCGGAGGGAAGCCATGGGGGACCTCTTCGACCGCCATCGCGTGATCGACGCCGACAGCCACGTCTCGGAGCCGGCCGACCTGTGGACGTCGCGGGTCGCGAAGAAGTGGGGCGACGCCGTGCCCCACATTCGCCGCGACCCCGCCTCGGGCAAGGAGATCTGGTTCATCGGCGGCCAGCCGGGGCTCGCCGTGGGCATGACGGCGATCGCGGCCTTCGACGGCACTCTGCCCGACTGCCCGGACACGATGGCCGACTGTCCGCGCGGCGCCTGGGACCCCCGCGCACGGCTCGCCTACCTCGACGGCGAGGGGATCCACGGCCAGGTGCTCTACCCGAACGTGGGTGGCTTCGGGTCGGGGGCGTTCCTCAAGCTGCGCGAGCCCGAGCTGATGCTCGAGTGCGTGCGCGCCTACAACGACTTCATCGCCGAGTGGGCCTCGGCCGACGCCACCCGGCTGATTCCGATCATGGCGATCCCGTTCTGGGACGTCGCCGCCGCGGTGCGCGAGATCGAGCGCTGCGCCACGCGCGGGCACCGGGGCGTACTCTTCGGCAGCCAGCCCCAGGACTTCGGCGAGCCCGCGCTCACCAGCCCCCACTGGCACCCGATCTTCGCGGCCGCCCAGGACGCCCGTCTCCCGATCAGCTTCCACATCGGCTCGGGGGACTCCTGGGACTTCGCGGCCGCGAAGGACATCGGCGTGCGTGCCCAGATGGCGCGCATGGGCGCGAACCTGTTCCTCGACAACGAGCGCTGCCTCGCGGACATCTTCTTCGGCGGCATCTGCCACCGCTTCCCCGAGCTCGCCTTCGTCTCCGTCGAGAGCGGGGTGGGCTGGCTGCTCTTCGCCCTCGAGGCCTTCGACTGGCAGTGGATCAACGGCGGCGTGTTCCGCGAGCACCCGGAGTACGACCTCCTGCCCTCCGAGTACTTCCGGCGTCAGGTCTACGGCTGCTTCTGGTTCGAGGAGCACGGCCTCGCGAAGGCGCTCGAGCTCTATCCGAACAACCTGCTCTTCGAGACGGACTATCCCCATCCCACCTCGATGTCGGTCGGTCCCCAGTCGGCGGCGGTGCACCCGCGCGAGTACGCCTCCCGCGCGCTGGCCGGCGTGCCCGAAGAAACCGTCGCCCGGGTGCTGCACGGCACCGCCGCGCGGCTCTACGGGGTGGTGTAGACCGAACTCCCGGCTACGAGCGCTTGCGCGTCGCGAGATAGGTGCGGCGCGCCTCGGCGCACTCGGGGTCGGAGAAGGCAGTCACCAGTCCGTCGGCGTCGGCCCAGCTGCGCGCTACCCCGAGCGACTCGGAGGTCACCGCGTTCACGTGACGCTTGGTGGAGAAGAGCGCGTGGGTCGCCTTCCCGGCGAGCTCGGCCGCGACCCCTTCCACCTCGGCGTCGAGAGCCTCGGGCGCCACGACGCGGTTCAGGAAGCCCGCCGCCTTCGCCTCCGCGGCGTCGAAAGGGCGACAGGTGAGCACCAGCTCCTTGGTGAGGGCCGGGCCGATCTCGCGCACCAGGCGCGGGATCCCGCCCCACGCGAGCGGGATCCCGAGGTCGACCTCTGGGATCGAGAAGCGCGCGTCGCTGCTGGCGACGCGCAGATCGCAGGCGGCCGCGAGCACGACGCCGCCCCCGACGCACCAGCCTTGGATGCGCGCGATCGCGAGGGCCGACATGGCCTCGATCGCGTCGGCCATGCGGCGGCCCAGATCGGCGGCATCGCGGATCGGGATCTGCTGTTTGCCACTGAAGCTCCCGAGGTCCGCCCCGGCGGAGAAGGCGCGCCCGGCGCCCGCCACGATCACCACCTTCACCTCGGGCCGCTCGTCGAACCAGCGCGCGGCCGCCGCGATCTCGGCGAGCGCCGTGCTCGACAACGGATTCAGCTTCTCAGCCCGGTCCAGCGTGAGCCGGCCCACCGCTCCCTCGGCCTCGACCCGCAGCGTCTCGAACACCGTCACCTCCCTTCTCGCGGATCCGCGCTTCCGTGGTCCACGTGGCCCAGATCGCGGTCCGGGGCGACCCGGTCGCGAACGAGCCGCTTGAGCTCCGCTGCCTCGGGAAAGCGCCCCGCGTCGGCGCGGGAGAAGATGCGCTCGCCCGCCAGGCGCACCTCGAACACGCCGCCCTGCTGGTTGGGCACGAGCGCCACGCCCGCCAGCGCCTCTTCGAAGGTGCCGAGCAGCTCCTGGGCCAGCCAGGCCGCGCGCGCGAGCCAGCGGCAGCGCGTGCAGTACTCGATCTCGATGAGGAGACGCTCGTCCAACCCGGCCCTCCCGGCGCGTATCCTGCGTAGCATGGAGCTTCCCGAGCGCGCGATCGAGGGGATCCTCGCGCGCTGGCCTGTGGCGGACCTCGCCACCCGACGCGAGGACGGGCGCGCTCATCTCGTCCCGATCGTCTTCGCGCGGGTCGGAGATGTGATCTGGACCGCCGTCGACGGCAAGCCGAAGCAGGGCGGAGAGCTCGCGCGCGTGCGCCACGTGCGCCGCGACCCGCTCGTCACGCTCCTGCTCCACGACTACCAGCAGGACTGGACCCTGCTGTGGTGGCTGCGCATCGAGGGCCGTGCCGTGGTGCGGACCCCGGTGGATCCGGAGATCTCCGAGCAGGCCGCGGCCGTCGCCGCGCTGCGCGAGAAGTATCCCCAGTACGCCCGCGTGCCGGTGCTGGGACCCGAGTCGACGCTGTTGCGGATCGCGATCGTCGCGAGGCACAGCTGGTGCGCATCGCCCGAGGCCGCGTCTCGCCGGCTCTGAGAAAGATGGCTATTCGCGCTCCCGAGCGGGCGGCGCAGGGATTCGGTTGGTGGAGCCGAGCGGGATCGAACCGCCAACCTCTGCGTTGCGAACGCAGCGCTCTCCCAGTTGAGCTACGGCCCCGAACCGATCGGGATCGGGACGGTAGAGTCCGCCCGGGCGGGCGTCAAACCCGCGTTTCGCTGTCGCTTTCCCGACCCGCACCACGGGGCGGGCGGCCTTGTCTTTCCCCGCGCGGGGGCGCAGTCTCTCCCCGATGAAGATCGAGATCCAGTGCATCCTGGTGCCGGTGGACTTCTCCGATCACACCCCGGCGCTCCTCGACTGGAGCACGCACCTGGCCGAGGAGCACGAGAGCCGGATCGTCCTGCTGCACGCCTACCACCTGCCGGTGGAGTTCCAGCAGCTCGAGGGTGCCTACCTGCCCCCTGACTTCTGGACCAGCGTGAAGGCGGAGGCCCAGGAGCAGCTGGGAGAGCTGGCCGAGTCGGTGCGCGCCCGGGGGATCGAGGTGGAGACCGTCGTCTGCGAGGGCTACGCGGCGACCGTGATCGTGGAGGAGGCCGAGCGCCGAGAGGCCGACCTGATCGTGATCGGCACCCACGGCCTGTCGGGCCTCAAGCACCTGCTGCTCGGCAGCATCGCCGAGCGCGTGGTGCAGAAGGCCCCCTGCCCGGTGCTGACGGTCAAGACCGTCTCGGCGGGCTAGCCCGCGACGAACTTCGCTCGCCCGCGGCTCGCTGCGCGTCGCCCGACTCTCCGAGTCGGCCTCTCGTTCGCGCGGGGGCCCGCCTTCGCTCGCCTTCGGCTCGCTGCGCGTCGCCCGACTCTCCGAGTCGGCCTCCTTGCTACAGCCCGAGCGCGCGGTCGTGGGACGCGGGGTCGACGTCCTCGAACTGGACGATCTTCATCTCTTCGAAGGCGGCGCGCACGTGCGGAGTCAGCAGGCCCAGCCGCTTCACGTTCGGCACGACGCGCGCGAACAGCTGCTGGCGGAATGCCTGCATGATCGGTGAGGCGAGGATGATGTCCCTCACCTCGGACCGGTCGAAGCCCAGCACGTCGGCCAGCTCGTCGCCGATCAGGCGGTCGCGCATCAGCAGGCTCGCCTCGATGATGAAGTCCTCCCGATCACGCAGCTCGCTCCGGGGCATGTCCCGGTAGAAGCCCTCCAGCGAGATGACGCCGAAGGCCACGTGCCGCGACTCGTCGCGCATCACGTAGTGGATCAGCTCCTTGATCAGCGGCTCCTCGGCGAGCTGGTACAGGTTGCCGAAGGCCGCCATCGCGAGCCCCTCGACCAGGATCTGCATGCCCAGGTATTTGAAGTCCCAGCGCGAGTCGGTGAGGATCACGTCGAGCAGCTTGCGCAGATTCTCGTTGATCGGGAACTCCCACTCGAGCTTCTCGCGCAGGTAACGGTCGAACACCTCGACGTGTCGCGCCTCGTCCATCGTCTGAGTCGAGGCGTAGTACTTGGCGTCGATCCAGGGCACGCAGGCGACGAGCTGGGAGGCCGTCATCAGCGCGCCCTGCTCGCCGTGCAGGAACTGGGAGAGCTGCCAGGCCAGGGTGGCGTGGCGGAAGTGGGCCTGCTCCTTCGCCGAGCAGCGCTTGAACGGCCCGTAGTCCTCGAGCGGGTTGAAGACCGCCGGGACGATCTCGCTCTCCGGGTCGACCGGCGTGTCCCAGGCGAGCTGGGTGGCACCGTTCCACTGCTCGCGTTTCGCCTTCTCGTAGAGCTCGCGCAGCCCCTCCTTCACCGATCCATAACGCCACGAGTAATGCGTGTCGAAGGAGGTGAGGATCCGGTCGAGCTCGGTGTCGACGGATTGCGCCGGAGTCGGCGGGGGCTGGGCCATGCGCTCGGGTGCTCCGCTGCAGCCGAGGCGGAACACCCCGGTGGGTGCCACTGCATCGGCGCCGGCAGCCCGGATCTGAAGGCTCCCCGAGCGCTCCCGGGTCAGCTTTCGCCGCGGGAGCGCTTCCCGAGCGCTCCCGCCGGGTGACGACGGTGATATTCGTCACGGTCGAGACCCACCGCGTGCTCGGCCCCGGCCGCGAATGCGGCCAGCACCAGCAGCTCGGCGGCGGCGCTGGCGCGCGGCGCAAGGCCTAGCGGACCGCCCTCCCGCGCGACCCCGGCGTCCAGCACGGCGTCGGCCGCGCGCGCGAGAGGCGAATCGAGACCTCCCGTGACGGCGACGACCGAGGCGCCCATCGCCCGCACCGCCTCCACGGTGGCGAGCAGCTCGACGGTCGTTCCGCTGTTGCTGATCGCGATCACGAGGTCCCCGGAGACCACCTGGCCGGCGCTGCCGTGCACGGCCTCGGTCGCGTGCAGGAACGTCGCGGGCGTGCCGGTCGAAGAGATCAGGGAGGCCGCGTAGTGGGCCAGATGCTCGGGCTTGCCCACGCCCGTGACGTGCACGCGACCGCCCGCGTCGCGCGTGCGGGCGAGCAGGGCGAGGGCCCGGGAGAAGGCCTCGCGATCCAGACGGCGGCGCAGGGAGTCGAGTTCCTCGACGCCGACGGCGAAGCTCGACAGCGCCTCGTCGCCGGCGGCCGCCTCCCAGACACCCGGTAGCGTCGGCCGGATCGCCGCCGCGGCGGCCGGGCACAGCTCGAGCACGCGCGCGCGCGCGCGCGCGGCGTCCTCGGGGAAGGCGCCGAGCTGCTCGACACAGGCGGCGCCACAGGCATGGGCCAGACGCGCCGCTTGCTCCCAGTCCAGCCCCGCCGCGAGCGCGGCGAGCAGGCCTCCCAGGAACGCGTCGCCCGCTCCCGTCGTGTCGACCGCCTTCACCGGACGCGCCGGAACGAAGCCCTCGAAGTCGGCGGCGGAGATCGCGCAGCCGGCGTCGCCGTCCGTGACGACCACCGCCTGGTTGCCGAAGCGCGCCCGCAGCGCGCGGGCGAGAGCGAGCGGATCGTGTCCGGATCCGGATGCCAGCTCGCGGCAGGCGCTCTTCGAGGGCTTCAGCAGGTCGGCCCCGCGCAGCACGGATTCGAGAGCGGCCTCGTCTCCGAGTCCCTCGGCGAGCGCGAGCGTGGGCGGCACGTCGAGGTCGACGACGGTGGCCGCGCCCATCGCCCGGGCGAGGTCCAGGGCCGCTGCCGCGGCCGCCAGCGGCAGCTGGGACACCTCGGTAGTGAGGCGCCGGGCCCGGCCCACGAAGCGCGCGTGGGAGCAGACACGCTCTGGTGTCGTCTCTGCGGTGGCCCCCGGCGCCATGTAGATCGTCCGCTCGCCGGCGTCGTCGACGAAGATCTCGGCCACCGAGCTGGCGCTTCCGTCGAGGTCGATCGAGCGGGCGATCCCGAGGCGGTCCATCGCCGCACGCAGGAGCCGACCGTTCTCGTCGTCGGCGCCGAGTCCGAAGATTCCGGTGCGCAGACCGAGAGCGGCCGCCCAGCCGAGGTGGTTGAGCACGACGCCGCCGATCGTCGGCTGCACTGGACGGCCGGTCGCGAGTGCCCGCAGCACGCCCTTCTCGTCCGCTCCGAGCAGGCGCGGAGCGCGATGCATCCGGTCGACCACCATGCTGCCGATGCCGACGACGTCGAGATCGGTCACGCCACGTTTCCGCGCTCGCGCGACCACTGCGACACCCACAGCGGGCCGAGGGCCTCGCGGGCCGACTCGCGCAGTGCGTCGAAGGCGGCGTCGAAGGCAGACGCGTGCTCCTCCTCGAGCCCGGGGGTGCCCGGCGCCACTGCGTCGCACTCGATCACGCCCAGATGGAGCAACGCCCGCTTGAGGCAGGCGATCGTCCGCTTCCCCGACGGCGTCCGGCAGATGCGGGCGAAGCCCTGGGCCACGCCGCGCGCCCGATCCATCCGCTCGGCATCGCCCGAGCGGCACATCTGCCACGCCCGCGCCCACTCGCGCGGGAGTGCGTTCGCGGGCCCCGACACGACCCCCACGGGCAGCGCCCCGCTCAACCGCAGCCGGTTCCAGTGCTCGGCGATCGCGCCGGCCCAGCCGGTGCGCGGACGGAACAGATCGAAGATCAGCATCGCGTTGCCGACGTAGATCCCGAACTCGCCGCGCTCGCGAAAGCCCGCCGCCGCCTTCGTGTAGTTGCCCAGCACCCGCCTCGGTGCCGAGACCTTGATGCCGCGCACGAAGTCGTAGCGGCTCATCGCCTTCACCTGGCGCGTGCGGATGTGAGGCACCCTCGGATCTACGGCGATGTCCGCGTTGTCGTAGAGGTACACGGGGATACGACGGCTGCGCGCGTCCAGCAGGTCCGCCACTTCGCGGGCGACGAAGCGCACCGGGTCGTCCACACCTTCGATCGAGAGCGGCGCGAGCACCGCGGCGTCGGCTCCGTGGGCGATCGCGAAGTCCAGGTTGGCCAGGGTCTCGCGCGGCGTGTGGGCAGTGACGCCGGCCCAGGCCTCGATCGGCCGCTCGTTGCGGTCGAGAGCGGCGTTGCACTTCGCCACCTCTTCGGCGCACAGCTGCACGACCCGCTGACGCACGTCGTTGTCGATGCGGTCCCACTCACCGGTCGTGCCGGCGGCGAACACGATGTCGGCTCCATACCCGTCCTGGGCGACGTAGCGCACGAGCGCGCGCTGACCCTCGGCGTCGAGTTCGCCCGCCGCATCCAGCACGGTGACCACCGGTACGCTCAGTCCCGGCCGGGGCCGGGCTTCCTCCACCGAACGCAGAGGCACCTCCTTTGCCGGGCCGGCGTGCCCGGGTCCGCGCAAGCATACCGCCCCAGCGGCGGAACTCGCTGCCTCGCCGCGCGCCGACCCGCGAATCTGCCCGGGCGGCCGCCTTCCGACTTCGACCGGCTGCGCGTCCGCTGCGCCGGCTTGCTCAGTCGAGCCGCTTCCGGAACCGCGTGACGGCGATCGTCAGCATCACCGCGAAGAACAGGGCGAGCGGCCAGACGTCGCGCGAAACCTCCCCGATGCCGGCCCCGCGCAGCATGACCCCGCGGATCAGGCGCACGAAATGAGTGAGCGGGAACAGCTCCGCGAGCGCCCGGGCGGCACGCGGCATCCCGTCGAAGGGGAACATGAAGCCCGACAGCAGGATCTGGGGCAGGAAGGTGAAGAAGGTCAGCTGGAAGGCCTGGAACTGGGTGCGGGCCACGGTGGAGATGACGAGGCCGAGGGTCAGCGTCGCGATCACGAAGACCAGCCCCACCGCGTAGACGTCCAACAGCGACCCCTGGATCGGCACCCGGAACAGGGCGCTTCCGACCGTCAGGATCACGCTGACCTGGAGCATCCCGATTCCCACGTAGGGCAGGATCTTCCCCGCCATCAGCTCCGGGGTGCGCACGGGCGTGGTGATCAGGAACTCCAGGTTGCCCCGCTCCCGCTCGCGAACGATCGCCACCGCCGTGAACAGCGTCATCGTCATGGTGAGGATCACGCCGATCAGACCCGGCACGATCTGCACCGGAGAGCGGCGCCCCGGGTTGTAGTAGGCGCGCAGCTCCAAGGAAGCGGTCCGCGGCCGCGGAGCCGCCCGGGGTGAGCAGAGCGGTAGATCGAGCAGGCCACGGCTGCTCTGGAGGATGATCGGATCGCTGCCGTCCACCATCAGCTGGGCGGGAGGCCGCTTCCCCTCCATCAGCCGGCGCTCGAAGTCGGGGGGGATCAGGATTGCCACCAACACCGCGCCGCGGCGCAGCAGGACTTCGAGCTCCTCAGCGGTGTTCGCCCGCGCGACCACGTCGACCACCTGGCTGGCCTCGGCGTCGGCCACGAGCTGACGCGAGCAGCCGGTTCCCGCCTGGTCGGCGACGGCGGCGCGCAGGTGGCGTACGTCCTGGTTGATCGCATAGCCGAAGAGCAGGAGCTGCATCAGTGGGACGCCGATCACCATGCCGAAGGTCAGCCGGTCCCGGAGCAGCTGCCGGATCTCCTTGCGCGCGATCGCGAGGATGCGTCCCAGCGAGCCGCTCACGGGGCCCGCCCCCGGGTGGCGGCCACGAACACGTCCTCGAGGGTCGCCGGGGCGAGCGCGGCCACCGCGTCGACCCCGGCCTCGGACAGCAGACCCTGGAGGCGTCGCGCGGGCTCGGGGACGTCCCGACGCACGAGCGCGTGGAGTCGCGTGCCGAGCTGGGCCACGCTCAGCACCGACGCCTCCCGCCGCAGCACCTCGCGCGCCTCGCGGATCGCTTCGCTCTCGACCTCGACGACGGCCGCGTCGAGGTCGGCCATCAGCTGGCGCGGGGCCCCTTCGGCCACCAGCACCCCCTCCGCCAGGATCGCGAGCCGGTGGCAGCGCTCGGCCTCGTCCATGTAGTGGGTCGAGACGAGGATGGTCGTGCCGCGGTCCAGCAGCCGGAACAGAGATTCCCAGAAGTCGCGCCGGCTCTGGGGATCGACGGCGCTGGTGGGCTCGTCGAGGAGCAGCAGCTCCGGCTCGTGGACCAGCGCCGCCGCGAGCGCCAGGCGCTGCCGCTCTCCGCCCGAGAGCGTACCCGCGCGCTGGCCGGCGCGGTCGCCCAGATGATACTCGTCGAGCAGCTGGCCGACGCGACTCGCGCGCGCGTCGCGCGCGAGCCCGTAGATGTCGGCGACGAAGTCGAGATTCTCGCGGACCGTCAGATCCTCGTAGAGCGAGAAGCGCTGGGTCATGTAGCCGATGCGGCGGCGCAGCTCTTCGGCGCGCGCGGGCACGGGCAGGCCCAGCACCGTCGCGTCGCCTTCGCTGGGCGTGAGCAGTCCGCAGAGCATGCGGATCGACGTGGTCTTGCCCGACCCGTTGGGTCCGACGAAGCCCTGGATCCGGCCGCGCGGCACCTGGAGGTCCAGGTGATCGACCGCCACCACCGCGCCGAAGCGCCGGGTCAATCCGCGCGCGGCGATCGCGACGTCGGCCGAATCATGGCTCGAGGACAAGCTCCACCTCGACCGGGACCCCGCTCGGGAGCGCCCGGGCTTCGGGCTCGACCAGGTCGATCTTGGCGACGTACACGAGACGGCCGCGATCGCGCTCGGTGAGGGCGAAGAAGGGGGTGAAGGAGGAGTCGGCGGATACGCTGCGCACCCGGCCCGCGAAGCTGCGGTCGACTCCGTCGACGTGGACGCGCGCCGCGCTGCCGGGCGCGACGTGGGACCGGACGGCTTCGGGAACGTACGCGCGGGCGTAGGGAGCCTGGTCCGCCAGCAAGACGGCCACCGTGGCTCCGGTGGGCGGGCGCTCCCCGACCTCGAAGGGCAGCGCGTCGACGCGGCCCGCAACCGGGGCGCGCACGTCGAGTCGTTCCTCCTGCACGCGCGCCTCGTCCAGCGCGGCCTCCGCCTCGGCGAGCCCGGCCCGCGCCTGGTCGAGCTCTTCGGTGGTCGTGCCCTCGAGCAGGGCCTCGAGCGCCGCCCGGGCCCCGTCGCGTTCGGCCCGCGCCTCGTCGAAGCGGGCGCGCTGCTCGTCGAGACGGGACCTCGAGGCGACGCTCTGGGCGGAGAGCTCCTTCGCCCGCTCGAGGTCGTGACGCGCCGTCTCGAAGACCCCCTCGGCTCCGGAGAGGCGCGCCCGCCCCTCGTCGATCCGCTCGCGGCGCGGGCCGCGCGCCAGCTCGTCGAGCCGCGCCTGGGCGCGGTCGCGCGCGCCCTGGGCCATGCGCACCCGCGCGGTGAAACGCTCCGGGTCGAGGCGCACGACGCGGTCGCCGGCTGCCACCATGTCGCCCTCGCGGACCGGAATCTCGAGGATCGGCTCCGGCGCCTCGGCGGTCAGCTCGATCCGGTCGCGCTCCAGCGTGCCCACCGCCCGCGGCGCGCCGTCACCGCCGCAGCCCGCGCCGGCGCCCGCCGCCAGCGCGACGAGCCATGCCACCCGCCATCGCCCCTTCACGCCCGCACCCCCTCGAAGAACAGGCGGCGGGTGTGCTGAGCCAGACGCTCGACGAAGGCGGCGTCGTAGTCGAGACCGAAGACGCGTTCGAGGATCGGCCGCGCGACGAAGGGGAACGCCGCCATCCCGATCACGGACAGCATCACCAGCGGCGGGTCGAGGTCGCTGCGCAGACGCCCGCGCTGGATCTCCGCCCGGACCAGGTCCGGGACGAGCTGGGCCATGTGGGAGGCGTACTCGCCGACGAAACGCTCGCGATAGCGGCCGCGCTCGGACAGCACCTCCTGAACCATCAGCACCGCGGTCCACGGCTCGGCGCCGAGCGTCTCCATCATCACGCCCGGCAGATCTTCGAGCCGGTCGACGGTGCGGACGCGCGCGAGCACCCGCGCGAGGGCGCGACCGAGCATGGCGTCGCACAGGCCCTGCCGGTCGCCGAAGTAGTAGTGGACCATGGCCGGCGTCACGCCCGCGGCGTCGGCGATCCGGCGGATCGAGACCTTCGCCACGCCGTGCGCGGAGAAGAGCCGCCCGGCCTCCTCGAGCAGCCGCTCGCGTACCTCGGGCCGGGGACGCGATCGGGTGGGTCGACCGGGTCGGCGCGACGGGGAGGAGCGGCGAGCGCGGCGGGAGGCCACGGGCGCAAATTAATCAACGATTGATTAATTTGCGAGCCCCCGCTCCGGCCGGATTTCGCCGCTCGGCGCGCCTACACCGTCTCGAAGAAGTAGGTCATCCGTACCTGGAGGGCGGCGGCGAGCTTGTAGAGCGTGGACATCGAGGCCGCCGACTTCCCGAGCTCGATCTGGGAGATCAGGCTCACCGACAGGCCGGTCCGGTTGGCGAGCTGCTTGAGCGTCAGCCCGGCCCCCGAGCGGCGCTCGCGCAGGCGCCCCCCGACCACCTGGTTGAGCCGCGCCTCGACATCGACCAGCAGGCCCTTCTCGCGGATCGCCGCCTCGATCACGTGGCGGAGCTCCTCGAACTCGATCGGTTTCTGGAGGTAGTCGAAGGCGTGCTCCTTCATCGCGCGCACGGCGACATCGACCGTGGGCATGGCCGTCGTCGAGATCACGCACAGGTCCGAGTCGGCGGCGCGGATGCGACGGAGCAGCTCGAGCGAGGGGTCCGCAGGCGGCGAGACGTCCAGGATGACCATCTGGAACGTGCCGTGCTTGATCTCCTCGATGACGGCGTTGGGGTCCGTGTTCGACGAGACCCGATAGCCCTGCTCCGTCAGGAACTCCTTCAGGTCGAGGACGGTGCCCTCGTCCGGATCCACCACGAGGACGTTGAGGCGGTTCTTCTCGGACATTTCCGTTCTCCCTCTCGGCGTCTCGTTCATCGCCGGTGCGTAGGCCGTACCGAAACTCCCCAGCATCACTGGGCTTTCGACACCTGGGCCGTGCCTGGTCCCCTATTCGGTATTCCTGGGCGATTGCATTAGCCCTGAATTGCGCACAGGGGAGAAAAATCTGGCCTTACGAGCTTCGCTCGGCTCCGCCTCGCTGCGCGCGCCCTTTGGGGCGCTTGCGCTACTCCGCGGGGGCGGCGGGCGGAGTGGTGAGCCAGTCGGCCTGGAACAGGGCGGCCGGGGCGTCGGCCCGGGCCGCGTCGACGATCTCGAGGCGGGCGCGCAGGCCCTGTCCGGACTGGATGTCGACCCAGCTCGGCACCCGGATGCCGCTGAAGACGGTGTTCGGCCCGAAGCGGTACTCGACGCCGTCCGCCCGCACGACCCGCAGCGGTTCGAAGGTCACCATGTCCACCCACATGGACGGCAGCAGGGGCTCCTCGCCGGACGCGCGCCCGACCAGCCGGCCTCCGATCACGTAGCAGTCGTGGGTCCCCATGCGACCGAGCGCCACCTGCTGCTCCGCGATGCCGTAGCTGGCCAGGGCGGCGGCCAGGGCATCGCCGGAGGTGGCCTGGAGCAGGAACAGGGGCGGCAGGAACGGGTGGGGATCGCTCAGCAGCTCGCCGTCCCGGCTGGCCTGGTAGGAGCTGCCCTGGAGCAGGTGCCGCTCCACGAACCCCCACCGGTTGCGCAGCTCCAGGCGCGCGAGGCCGGAGGGGTGGACCGCCAGCTCGCCTTCGGCCGAGGGAGCCCCGCCGTCGATGCGCAGGCGCACGTGGAGCAGGAGCGGGACGGCGCGCCCGGCCGCCGCGTTGGCGCTGGCGACTGCCCCCGTCACCTTCTCCGGCGTCGGGATCGCGGCGCTCGCCGCGACTGCCGCGAACGCGGCCGCGGCCGCGAGCCACGGAGCCAGCGACGCGGCGCGACGCCGGCTGCTCCGCCGGCCTAGGCGCGAGCGCGTCACGCGCCGCGGCCGGCGAGCTTCGAGCGCCCCGCGTACACGGCGCGATCGCCGAGCTCCGCCTCGATGGCGAGCAGACGGTTGTACTTGGCGACGCGGTCCGAGCGCGACAGCGACCCCGTCTTGATCTGCCCGCAGCCCGAGCCCACCGCCAGGTCGGCGATCGTGGTGTCCTCGGTCTCGCCCGAGCGGTGCGACACCACGGCGGCGTAGCCGGCGTCGCGCGCCAGGCGCATCGCCTCGAGCGTCTCGCTGAGGGTTCCGATCTGGTTCCCCTTGATCAGGACTGCGTTGGCCACGCCCTGATCGATCCCCTGCTGGAGGATGGCGGGGTTGGTCACGAACACATCGTCACCGACGAGCTGGATGCGGTTCCCGAGCCGGTCGGTCAGGGCCTTCCACCCCTTCCAGTCGGATTCGTCGAGGCCGTCCTCGATCGAGACGATCGGGTAGCGCCCGACCCACTCCTCCCAGAAGTCGATCATGCCCTCGGTGCTGTGCGTGACGCCCTCGCCCTCGAGCACGTACTGGCCCCCCCGATGGAACTCGCTCGACGCCGGGTCCAGCGCGATCGCAACGTCCTCGCCCGGCCGGTAGCCGGCCGCCTCGATCGCGACCAGCACCAGCTCGATCGCCTCGCGGTTGCTCTTCAGGCTCGGGGCGAAGCCGCCCTCGTCGCCCACGGCCGTCGCATAGCCCTGCTCGGCCAGCAGGGCCTTGAGCTTGTGGAAGATCTCGGCTCCCCAGCGCAGCGCTTCCGAGAAGGTGGGCGCGCCGACCGGGAAGAGCATGAACTCCTGGAGATCCACCGTGTTGTCGGCGTGTGCGCCGCCGTTGAGCACGTTCATCATCGGGGCCGGCAGGAGCCGCGCCTCCGGGTCGAGGAAGCGGTAGAGCGGAACCCCAGTAGCCTTAGCGGCCGCGTGAGCGCAGGCCAGCGAGACACCGAGCAGGGCGTTGGCCCCCAGGCGCGACTTCGCATCGGTGCCGTCGCACTCGATCATCGCCCGGTCCAGGGCGGACTGCTCGGCGAGCCCGCCGAGCGGGCGCCCGCGGACGACCCGCGCCAGCTCGCCGTTCGCATTCGCCACGGCCTCGAGCACGCCCTTGCCCTGGTAGCGCTTCGCGTCGCCGTCGCGCAGCTCGAGCGCCTCGCGCGAGCCGGTGGAGGCGCCGGAGGGCACCGCCGCGCTGCCGACGACGCCAGTGGACGTGCGCACGTCCACCGCGATGGTGGGATTGCCGCGGGAGTCCAGGATCTCCCGCGCTCGCAACGCCTCGATCGAAATCTCGCTCACGGGGACCCCCTCGAATCAGCCGGAAAGCTAGCGCGCTGGAGGGTTCGCGCGCGGGGCGCGCGCCCCTTCAGTCCGGCGCCGGGAGCGAGCGCACCAGATCGCCCGCGAGCCGCGTCGAGAGCGGCGCTCCGGTCAGGAGCAGCCTCAGATAGACGGCCCCGAGCAGTGCGTCGATCGCGAGCTCGACGCGCAGGTCGGGGCGCAGCTCGCCGCGCTCGATACCGCGCTCCAGCGCGGCGCGCAGCAGGCGGCGGCGCGCGCGGTCGAAGCGGTCGGCGAGGCCGCGCAGCGCGGGGTCCCGGGGCAGCTCCGGCACGAGACCGCGCAGGACCGGGCCCATCGGCGTCTCGACGAGCATGCGGATCAGATTGGCGAGGAGGCAGCGCAGGTCCTCGCGCGCCGAGCCGGTATCGGGCACGTCGGGATTCGCGGTCTCGAACGCCCGACTCACCGCTGCGACGACGAGCTCCGCCTTGGAGGCGTGACGGCGGTACACCGTGGGACGCGTCACGCCGGCGCGATCGGCCACCGCCTCGATCGAGAGGGCGGCGTAGCCCTGCTCCGCGAGCAAGTCGAGCGTGGCCGCCAGAATCGCGCGGTCGGCCCGCCCGCTGCGCGGGCGTCCCCGGGAGACCTCAGACCGGCGAGCCCGTGCCAACCGCTGCCCCGCTCTCCTCGAAGCGCCGGAAGCCGTCTTCCAGGCCGAGCAGCACGTCCTTCATCGCCACCAGCGGGCGCGTGAAGAGCTCGGTGTCGCGCAGCTCCTCCCAGAGGAAGTGATACTGCTCGAGGTCGGAGAACTCGCAGATCGCGAAGTCGGTGTAGCCGTGGCCGAGCGCGTCGGCGTCGACCCAGCGCAGCGTCACGTCGGGGTGCCGCGCCAGGATGGGCCGCAGCCGCGCCACCGCAGCATTGCGCTCCTGTCGGGGCATGGCGAGCCAGGCGGGCAGGAACTCGAGCAGGACGACGGCGACGTAGCGGGATGAGGATTCCAGCGCTCACTCCTCGGGCACGGGCGCGGCATGTTTACGATACAGATATGGATCGTAATAGAGCGCGCCGGAGGACGCCAGTCCCGCCGGCCCCGCGGACCCTCCGCTCGCCTTAGGGGACGCCGATCTGTGCCGGGCCCAGCGGCGCACGCCGGGCGGGCTGGGAACGTCGAGAGCCGCGGCGACGGTTCCCTTCGAACATCGGGTCGCCAGATTCATTGCGGTACCAGCCGCCCTGGTGGTCGAAGAGGTGCCGGATCGTGACGTCGCGCAGGCGACCGTCACCGAGGCCGCCGTAGGGCGTGTACGGCAGGATGCCCGCCGTGCGCCAGCGCCCTTCGGACGCGAGCCACTCGGTGGGCTGATCGAGATCGAAGGCGAAGTCGCTCCAGTGGAGGATGCCCTCGTCGACGAGCTGCTGGACGATCGCAGCGGTGAAGGCCTTCTCGATGCTGGCGATCCGCATCGGCGCGTTCTCCGGCATCCCCTCGAACCCGCGCTGGTACACGATGCAGCCGCCCTCGCTCACGGCGACCGCGCCGCCGTGGGGATAGTCCGCGTGGAACTGCTGGACGATCTGATCGAGACTCGCGAAGGCGGGATCGGCATGCCCGGTCATCGCGGTCCGGCCGCGGCCTCGCGATCGACCGCGGTCGCCAGGACGAGGAGCAGAGATCCTGCCAGGACTCCGCGTCGGGAGGGCTTCCGTGTCGCCATGTCTCTCTCCTCCTTCCCGGCAACGCGGCCGGGCGCGTGCCACCCGTCGAGGGAGTCGGCGAAGCGCGACGAATCGGACCGCGCGGAACTCCCTGGGCGCTTCGTCACCTTCTCCTCACTCGTTCACCGTCGCCGGCGCGTCCCAGGCCTCGATCCGGAGCTGCGGCGTGCCCACGGTCGTTCCGACCGGGACGGCGTGGGCGCCGCGCACCCGGAGGATCGAGCCGGGCCAGGAGCTGGACAGCGCTGGCGCGAGGCTCCGGTAGGGCTTTTCGACCTTCCCCTCGCCGGCGCTAGTCGCAGCAGAATCGACCCACTGGTAGGCGGTGTAGTGCTTGACGAACACGCTGTCGTCGCTCTGGCCCGTGAGCGTGCCCTGGTTGTCGACCAGCACCACGTGCAGCTCGCCTCGGATTCCGGGCGCGCTGCCGTCGTTGAGATCCCAGAAGTCGATGCCCTCGGGCTCCTGGGCGAGCCCGTCGGGGGCCAGGGGAGTCGTATTGTCGAACTCGTAGGCGAAGCGGCAGGACGGGCCGGTATGGGGGTTGCACGATTCGTCGATCAGATCGAGATGGTCCCCGGCCAGGCGGAAGACGAGGATTCCCCGGCGGTCGCTCACCAGGAACAGCAGCTCTCCGGAAGGATCGAACACGCCTCCCTGGATGTGCGCGAGCGCCATGGGCTCTCCATTCCGATCGCGGAGCTCCAGCGGAGCGAGCGGATCCAGCTTCAGCTCTGCTTCCGTGTCGAGCACGGACCAGCTGGCCTCGTAGCGAAGGATTCCGGTCGCCCCGGTGCTCGGATCCGCCGCCGGATCGATGTCGAAGCGCGACGAGTAGACCACCCGGTCGGGATCCACCGCGACCCAGGCGGCCGATCGACCCTGCTGGCCCAGACAGGCGCTCTTTGCCAACGGAAGACCCGGAAGGTCGCTGAACACGGCGAGGCGCGCGCAGTAGGGATCGGGAACGGGGGGGGTCTCGTCCGCGTGTCTCTCCACCGGCACCAGCACGTACCCTTGGCCGTCCACTTCGACGTAGTCCGGATCGCCGAAGTGGTTGTAGTGGGGCAGGTCGTCGCCGAAGGAGCGCACCGAGATGCCCGCGGCGAGTCCGCCTGCGAGGTCGTAGTACACCGGGATGTGCCACAGCTTGTCCGTCTGCGTCACCAGCCAGGCCCATCGATCGTGAGCGAGGCCCTGCATGTTGTCCGCCCAGGAGGGCTTGTCGTCGCTCGGGTGGTTGCCCAGATACCGCGTGTGCGCCTGACCGGGCTGATAGGCCTGTGCGAGCGTCCGCTCCGGAGCGGCGAGTCCACCCGCCCAGAGGACCGCGGCGGCGAGCACCGCGGATCGCGATGCCCGCACCGCTCGACGGCCCGTCCGGCTGGAATGCGCGCAGGGCATCTCGTTCTCCCTCACCTCTTCTCCCGTCGACGGGCGCCGCGGGATCACTGGAGACCCACGAGCACGAGGACGAGGCCCGTCTCCTCGTCGAGCGACCCCAGGGCCTTGCCGACGACGGCGCCCTGGGAGCGCTGCCAGTCGGTGGCCTTCATCGCGTAGCCGGTGCGGTCGGACGTCGTCAGCAGGTCGCCGGGGCGGATCGGGCCGTTCGAGGTGTCCGCCTTCGCATAGACGCGACCGGTGAGCGCCACCGGATGCTCGCCGTCGGCGCCGGCCACGCCCTGCTGGGCCATCAGCATGCCGGGGGCGATGCCGCCGGCGCCCGCCACCACGCCGGCCACCGTCCGCGAGTAGGCACCGCGGCTCGGAACCAAGCTGCCCTCGGGGTGCTCCGGGTCGATCGCCACGACCATGCCGGGCTCGACCGGCGCGTCCGGCAGCGCGGCGACGTCGAAGCGCTCCGACAGGTCGGACCCGCCGAGGATCTCGAGGGCGCGCACGTGGGCCATGCCGGTGGCGTCGACCCAGAAGCGCCGGACGTTGTTGGGGTCGACGCCCACGATGAACGCGGAGCTTCCAGCTCCCGTTCCCGTGCCAGAGGCGCCGTCGTTCTGGAGGTAGAGCACCTCGCCGGTGCCCGTGTTCTGGAAATGGGCCGTGGCGTAGTCGCTGGCGTTGGTGAAGTAGCCCGCCATGCCGTGATTCGAATTCGAGTTGACGGCCCGGATCGCGGCGTTGTCCTTCGCCGAGCCGTTGTTCGCGACGTAGATGCCCATCCCCGCACCTGTGTTGGAGAAGTAGGTCGAGGCGTATTCGCTGCCGTTGTAGAACTTCGCCGCGATGCCATGGTTGGCGCTCAGGTTCTGAACGAACAGGGACGGGTTGGCGCTCCAGCTGCCGTTGCCGATGATCTCGACTGCGCGCAGCCTTCCGTCACCGTAGCCCCCGGTGTTCGGGTTCTCGAAGCGGGTCCGACCCCGGAACCAACCCGCCCAGCTGTCGTCGTTGACGACGTTATCGACTCGAAGCGCCGCGTCGTCGATTCCGGTGCCGCGGCCGTAGATCTTGATGACCTCGCCGTCCCCATCATTCTCGAAGCGAGCGGTCTCCCAGCTGCTTCGGCTCACGAACCTGGCCGCGACTCCGTCGGTCGCGTTGGTGTTCTCGACCACGAGCGGCGCGCCGTCGACCTGGGAGCCGGATCCCGAGATGCTCACGTCGGACGTGGCAAGGCCGCCCTCGACGCGATCCGCGACGGCCGCGCGCATCGCGTAGGGCACGACCGCCGTGTCTTCGAGCTGCTCCGCCACGGCGGCACGCACCGCGTAGGGGACCGCCACGAGGCGCTGGCGCGGCACCATCGATTCGCCCTCGACCACGAGCTCCAGCCAGACCTCGTCGTTCGCGAAGGTCTCGGCCGTGAGCGGCGGCTGGGTGGCACAGCCCCAGGAGCTGCAGCTCGTCGGGTCGGTCCGGTCGCCGGCGCCGATCTGGAAGTCGAAGGCGCCGTCGATCAGCGCGACGTCGGCGTGCCGCTCCGTGTAGAGCGCGTTTCCACCGGAGGCGGCGTCGTAGAGGTTCGCCTCGATCTCGACCGGTCCCGAGACGGGCTTGCCCTGGTCGTCGAACACGGCGCCCTGGTAGCCGATCAGGAAGGGGACGTCGGCGCGGGCGGGGAAGGGCCCCGAGAGGCCGGCGGCTGCGAGGGTGAAGGCGCACAGCAGGCTTGCGCCCTGGCGGAGGAAGGCGGAAGGGCGGATCGCGGAATCGCTCGTCATGTCGGATCTCCCCTGGAGCGGGCGACCAGGTCGCACCGCGGTTGACGGAGCAGTCGGCGAACAGCGCCGGATCGGATCGCGGACCCCGCGGAGCCGCCCCCGTGATCCGAAGTGGACGTCTTCAGCGACTCCCCGAGCGAGGCCGCAGCGAACCGCCGCTTCGGACCCGCACAGGAGAGACCACGATGATCCGCGCCCTCGCGACCTGCCTCGCCCTCGCCTTCCTGGCGCTCGCCGCCGGTGCAGCCGACCTCGGCAGCGCGCACCTGCGCGTGCGCGCCGCCCACCCGACTGCCGGCGGCGCCGTGTTCCTCGAGCCCGCCTCCGGTGGGAGCTCCCCGATCGCGAGCGCTGGCGGCACTGCCGCCGCCCAGCCGCTGGGATCCAGCCTCGGAAGCTCGCTGGAGGTGGCCGCAGGACCGTGGCCGATCTTCACCCTGCCGCCGGTCCAGCCGCTTCCGGAGCCGGAACGCCTCCCCTCTCTGGCGGGAGGGCTGGCGGTCCTCGCGCTGCTCGGTCGGCGCCGCAGCTCCGCGGGCCGGCGCGGCTAGCGCGCGACCAGGCCCCAGGCGCGGCGGGCGTCAGACCGGGCGGCCGGCACCCCGCGGCACCACCAGGGGCGCGCCGTCGGGCGCCGCCAGCACCTCGGCCTCCACGTCGAACACCCGCCGCAGGAGCTGCGGGCGCAGCACCTCGGCGGGCGGGCCGCAGGCGGCGAGCACGCCGTCGGCGAGCAAGGCGAGGCGCCCGCAGGAGCGCGCGGCGAGGTTCAGGTCGTGGGAGACGACCAGCGCGGCGCCGCCGGCCGCCGCGAACTCGCGCACGCGCTCGAGCACGACGGCGCGGTGGCGCAGGTCGAGGTGTGCGGTGGGCTCGTCGAGCAGCAGCACATCGGGCTCCTGGGCCAGCGCACGCGCGACGAGCACGAGCTGACGCTCGCCGCCCGACAGCTCGATCATCGAGCGGTCGGCGAGCGCCTCGATGCCGACACAGGCGAGGCAGCGCTGCGCGCTCTCCACGTCGGCCGCGCTCTCGAAGCCGACACCGGAGTGATGGGGCGCGCGTCCCATCAGCACCACCTCCCCGGCCAGGAACGGAAACGGGACGCCTACGTCCTGGGGCACCACCGCGATCCGCCGCGCCAGCGCGCGGCGCGAGAGCGCGGCGATCGGCGTGCCCTCGAGCCGGATCTCGCCGCGGTCCGGCCGCAACACGCGCGTGGCCACGCGGAACAGCGTCGTCTTGCCGGCGCCGTTGGGGCCGGCGAGACCGAGCACCTCGCCGGCGCCCAGCTCGAAGGACACGCCGCTCAGCACGTCGCGCGGCCCGAGGCGGAGCGCCACGTCGTGGAAGGAGAGGGCCGGCGCGCTCACGGAGCAAAGCTCCGCAGGTGATGGCGGCGCAGCAGATAGAGAAACAGCGGGCCGCCGGCCAGGGCCGTGATCGCGCCCACCGGAAGCTCGCGGCCGCCGAACAGAGTACGCGCTGCGGTGTCGCACAGGACGAGGAAGGCCGCGCCGCCGAGCGCCGCCGCGGGAACCAGCAGGCGGTGGTCGGGCCCGAGGCGCAGGCGCAGCAGGTGCGGGACGATCAGCCCGACGAAGCCCACCAGCCCCGCCACCGAGACCGCCGCCCCGACCATCAGCGACGTGGAGAGCAGCAGCAGGCGCTGCACCCGGCCGACATCCACGCCGAGCTGCTGGGCCGACTCCTCGCCGAGGGAGAGTAGATTGAGGTCGCGCAGCAGCGGCAGCGCGCAGGCGAGACCGAGCGCGACGAACACCGCCACCATCGGTGCGGCGTCCGCGCGCACGGCGGACAGGCTCCCGATCAGCCACAGGAACAGGCTGGTGCCCTCGGTCAGGCCCGCGAGCGAGGCCACGAACACGATGCCCGCCGAGGCGAAGGCGTTGAACACGACCCCCGTCAGCAGCAGCTGCGTGGCCGACACACGGCCGCGGACGCCCGAGACGGCGTAGAGAACGGCCGTGGTCACGAGTGCACCCGCAAAGGCCGACGGCACCACTGCGGAGGCGCCCCAGCCGAGCGCGGGCCCGAGGGATAGCGCCAGGATCCCGCCCACCGCCGCGCCGCCCGAGACGCCGAGCACGAATGGATCGGCGAGCGGGTTGCGCAGCAGCGCCTGGAACAGGGCCCCGGCGACGGCGAGTGCAGCACCGACCGCGGCGGCGAGCAGCACGCGCGGCAGACGCACGCGCAGCACGATGTCGGCCACGGGGCCCGCCGCCTCGTCGCCCCGCAGCGCGCGCAGCACATCGCCGACGCCGATCCCGCTCGGCCCGGCGGCGATCCCGAGCACGAGCGCCGCGCCGAGCAGCGCCGCGAGCAGCGCCAGCCGCTGCCCGGCGGCGCGGGCCGTCAGCACCTTCACGGCGCGTCGGCCCGCACGATCTCGGCGAGCTGCTCGAGGGAGCGATCGATGTAGGGTCCCGGCAGGGTGATCCGCCGGTCGAGGACTTCCACCCGCCCGGTCGCGACCGCCGGCAGCGACGGCCAGCGCGCCCAGTGCTGCTGCGCCTCCTCGGGCGGCTCGGCGGCGTCGAGGATCAGCGCGGGCGCGGCGGCGATCAGCCACTCCAGCGAGACCCTCGGGTAGGCCTCGTCGAACTTCCCGGCCAGGTTCTCGGCGCCAGCGGCGCGCAGCATGGCGTCGAGGTAGCTGCCGCCCCCGACCACGTAGAGCGGATCGCGCTGCACCACCAGCACGCTCGGGATGCCCTTCGCACCGGCGGTCCGCTCCGAGGCGGCCCGCCAGGCGGCGCGGATCTCCGACACCCGGCGCCGGGCCGCCGCACCGCGGCCCACGCGCTCCCCGAGCCGCTCGATCGAGCCGAGCAGCTCCTCGTAGCGGTGATTGGGCAGGACTAGCACCTCGACCCGGAGCGCCTCCAGGCGCTCGCGCAGCTCGTGCTGCTGGGCGCTGGGCACCAGGGCGACGAAGGAGGGCGCCAGCGCGACGATCGCCTCCAGGCTCGGGTTCCACAGACCGCCCACGCGCGGAAGGTCGCGCACGCGAGGCTCCTGCCGGGCCGACATGTCGTCTACACCTACCAGTGTCGACTGCGCACCCAGGGCGAGCAGCGTCTCGGTGATCGACGGGTTGAGCGAGACCACGCGCGGCGGCGGATCCGCCGCCGCCGGAAGCGCGGCGAGCGCGGCGGCGAGCAGCAGACGGAGTCGGCGATGGGACCGGCGGCGCGCGAGCACCGCGGCAGGGTAGCCGCGCGGCCGCCGGCCCGTGGGCCGTCCCCGCCCGCTATTCGCGGCGGACCGTCGTCTCGCCCTCCAGCACCACGTGCGGACGCAGCCTGGCGAGGCTGGCCTCGCCGATCCCCTTCACGGCGAGGAGATCGTCGAGGCTCTTGAAGCCGCCCTGGGCCTCGCGCGCCTCGATCACGGCCTGTGCCCGGGCGGCGCCGATGCCGGGCAGCATCTCCAGCTCCGACGCCGTCGCCGTGTTGACGTTGACGACGCCCTCCAGAGCCTCCTCGGCGAGGGCGGGCGGCGCCGCCAGCGCGAAGAGACCGGCGAGCGCCACGGCGGCGCTCGCGACCCGTAGGAAGCGATGCATGGGGAGTGTCTCCCGGGACCGAGCGGGGGTGAGCTCGGGAGCCGTCAGCGATCGCGCGCGACGGCGAATTCGGCGGCGGCCAGGAGGTCGCGCTGGGCACCTCCGTCGGGGAAGGGGGCGATCGCGTTGCGCGCTCGGCGCGCGTGGTCCTCGGCGCGGCGCACCGTGTCCTGCACGCCGCGGTGACGGCGCACGATGTCGATCGCCGGCGAGACGTCGACGTCGTGGGCGGCGCCGCCCTGGCCCACGCCGCGCGCGACCGCCTTGAGCAGCGCGGCGACGGTGTCGCGCTCGGCTCCGGAGCACCGCTTCAGGGCCAGCAGCAGCGGGAGCGTGACCTTGCCCTCGCGCAGATCGTCGTAGGGTCGCTTGCCGAGGTCGGCCTCCCGGTCTTCGTAGTCGAGCGCGTCGTCGCGCAGCTGGAAGGCGAGCCCCAGCTCGCGGCCGAACTCGGACAGCCGACGGCGCTCGGCCCGGGTCACGCCGCCGAGGATCGAGCCGGCCTCGCAGGCCGCGGATAGCAGCACGGCGCTCTTGCGCTCGATCACCTGGAAGTAGTGGGCCTCGGTCACCGAGGGATCGAAGCTGCACTGGAGCTGGAGCAGCTCGCCCTCGGCCATGCTGCGGATCGTGTTCGCGAAGATCCACAGGATGTCGAGGTCGCCGTCCTCGACGATCATCGAGGAGGCGCGCGCGTAGAAGAAGTCGCCCGCCAGGACGGCGCGCCGATTGCCCCAGACCGCGTTCGCCGAGGGGCGCCCGCGGCGCAGCGGCGAGAAGTCGACGACGTCGTCGTGGAGCAGGGTGGCGGTGTGGAGCATCTCCACCGCCGCGGCGACGTGGATCCGACGCGGTCCGGTGTAGCCGCAGAGCTCGGCCGAGAGCAGCAGCAGCGCCGGGCGCATGCGCTTGCCCCCCGAGCCCAGCACGTGATCGCCGAGCACACCGACCACCTCGCTGGCGGAGGCGAGCTGCTCGCGCATGGCCACGTCCACGAGTGCGAGATCCTCGCCAAGCCGGGCGGTCGCGGCGGCGAAGGAGGAGGACGCGGCCGTCGCGGCGGCCTGGGGGCTGTGCGGCATCGCAGTCGAACCCTAGCCGTCCGCCACGCGGCTGTCAAAGGAAAGGAGTCGTAAAAGACGAGTGATTTCAGATAGTTAACGGCTAGCCGCAGGCGTGTGAACGCCCGTTGACCGAAGCCACGCGATCGCCTCGGCCACGTCCGAGACGGGGACCAGCGACGCGCCCGAGGCCTCGGACAGCGCCGCCTGAGCGCCCGCCGGAACCAGCACGCGCCGGAAGCCGAGCCGGACCGCCTCGGCGACGCGCGCATCGAGCCGCGCCGTGCGTCGGATCTCGCCACCGAGACCGATCTCGCCACACGCCGCGGCGTCGGTGGGCAGCGCCAGATCGAGACGACTCGAGGCGAGGGCGAGCGCGAGCGCCAGGTCTGCTCCGGGCTCGCGGATCCGCATGCCGCCGACGGCGCTGGCATACACGTCGCGGTTCAACAGGTCGACGTTCGCGCGGCGGTCGAGCACCGCCAGCAGCAGCGCCAGACGGGCGTCGTCCACGCCGATCGCCGTGCGCCGCGCGGTGCCGTAGCCCGCCGGCGCGACCAGCGCCTGGATCTCGACCAGCAGGGGGCGGCTGCCCTCGAGCAGCGGCACGATGCAAGACCCCGGTGCGCCGCTGCGCCGCTCGGCGAGGAAGAGCTCGCTCGGGTTGGGCACGGCGGCCAGTCCCGTCTCGCTCATCGAGAAGACGCCCACTTCCTGGGTCGAGCCGAAGCGGTTCTTGTGCGCGCGCAGCAGGCGGAAGGCGTGGAAGCGATCGCCCTCGAGCTGGAGCACGACGTCCACGAGGTGCTCGAGCACGCGGGGACCCGCGATCGCCCCTTCCTTGGTCACGTGTCCGACCAGCACCAGCGCCGCCCCGTGGGCCTTGGCAGTGGCGGCGAGCAGCGCCGCGCACTCGCGCACCTGGGCCACCGAGCCCGGCGCCGACTCGACGCGCTCGCTGCGCAGCGTCTGCACCGAGTCGACCAGCACGAGCGCGGGCGCGGTGTCGCGCCAGGGCCCCGCCAACGCTTCGACTCGCGTCTCCGGGAGCACGACCAGGGACTCGGGCAGAGAGGGCAGGCGATCGGCGCGCAGCCGGACCTGCTCGGGACTCTCCTCACCGGCGACGTAGAGCACCGGCCCGCCACTCACTCCGGCGGCCAGCTGGAGCGCCAGGGTCGACTTGCCGACGCCCGGCTCTCCGGCCAGCAGCACCACCGAGCCCGGCACCAGGCCGCCGCCCAGCACGCGGTCGAGCTCGGCCGTGCCGGTGGCCAGGCGCGGGACCGCCTCGGCGTCGATCTCGATCAGGCGCCGCGGCTTCGCGCCCACCGTCTCGCTCGCCGCGAGCAGCTCGCGCGGCGCGCTTGCCTCGGCCGCGACGCGCTCCTCCACGAGCGTCGACCAGCCCCCGCACTCGGGGCAGCGCCCCAGCCAGCGCGGCTGCTGAGCCCCGCACTCGGTGCACGCGTAGACGCTGCGCGCTCGCCCCATCGCGCGGAAGGTAGCGGGGCGATGGGGGACAGGTTCCGTCAACCCGATCGGGCGCGCAGGTTGACAGGCGACATCCGCCCCCTCTAGGGTTGGGCGCCCCCGCAAAGGAGACCGCCGTGCTCGAGCGATACCAGCGACTGGCCGAGCGCGCGCTGGCCGACGAGCCGCCCGGAGAAGCCGAGGCGCTGTGGATCCTCGACGGTCGCGACGTCGCGCTGCTGCCGCTCCTGCACGCGGCCTTCGTCCCGCGCGAACGCCACTTCGGCCGGCGCGTGATGGTGCACGTGCTGAACAACGTGCAGAACGGCCTGTGTCCCGAGGACTGCGGATACTGCTCCCAGTCGCGCGACTCGACCGCGGCGATCCGCAAGTATCCGATGAAGGACCGGGAGGCGATCCTGGCCGAGGCGGAGCGCGCCGCCCGCGCCGGCGCCAGCCGCTACTGCATGGTGATGTCCGGTCGCGGCCCCACGCTGCGCGCCGCGCAGCAGCTCGCCGAGATCGTCCGCGAGGTGAAGGCGCGCTTTCCGATCGAGGTGTGTCTTTCGGTGGGGCTGCTCGAGGAGGAGCACGCGAGGATCCTCGCCGACGCCGGGCTCGACCGCCTGAACCACAACCTGAACACGAGCGAGTCCCACTACGACGCGATCTGTTCCACCCACACCTACGCGGATCGGGTGAACACGCTCGTGGCGGCGAAGAAGTGCGGCATCGAGCCGTGCAGCGGCCTGATCCTCGGCATGGGCGAGCAGAGCTACGACGTCGTGGAGCTGAGCTTCCGCCTGCGCGAGCTCGAGGTGCCGTCGATTCCGGTGAACTTCCTGATCCCGATCGAGG
>CAZZFT010000032.1:0-40526 GCA_964653555.1 uncultured Spirochaetales bacterium
GTTGCCGGCGCCGCGGATCTCGAGGTCCAGGTTGGCGAGCCGGAAGCCGCCGCCGAGCTCGGAGAGGTCCTGGATCGCCTCGAGGCGCTTGCGCGCGTCCGGGGCCAGGCCGGCGGGCGCGTACACCATGAGATAAGCGTAGGCGCGCTGGGCGCTGCGGCCGACCCGTCCGCGCAGCTGGTAGAGCTGGGCGAGGCCGAGGGTGTCGGCGCTGTCGACGATGATCGTGTTGGCGCGCGGGTTGTCGAGCCCGCTCTCGATGATCGTGGTGCACAGCAGCACGTCGGATTGGCCGTGCATGAAGGCGAGCGTGCGCTTCTCGAGCTCGCGCTCGGGAAGCTGCCCGTGGGCCACGATCACCGCCGCCTCGGGAACGACGCGCGCCAGCATCTTCGCCATCGCGTCGATCGTCTGCACCCGGTTGTGCACCAGGTACACCTGTCCGCCGCGGCGCATCTCGCGCAGGATCGCCTCGCGGATCACCTCCTCGGAGTAGCGGCCCACCTGGGTGCGGATCGCCAGCCGGTCCGCCGGCGGGGTGTCGATCACCGAGAGATCGCGCAGCCCGGCGAAGGCCAGCTGGAGCGTGCGGGGGATCGGCGTCGCCGTGAGCGTCAGCACGTCGACGGTCTTCTTCAGCTGCTTGATCCGCTCCTTGTGGGCCACCCCGAAGCGGTGCTCCTCGTCCACCACGAGCAGGCCGAGGTCGCGGAAGGACACGCTCTTCTGGAGCAGGCGATGGGTGCCGATCACGACGTCCACGGAGCCGTCGGCCAGCCCCTCCAGCACGCGCTTCGCTCCCGCCCCCGTCTGGAAGCGCGAGAGCGACGCGACGCGGATCGGATAGCCGTCGAAGCGCGCGCGGAAGGTCTCCTCGTGCTGCTGACACAGGATCGTGGTAGGGACGAGCACCGCTACCTGCTTGCCGTCGAGGGCCGCGCGGAAGGCGGCGCGCACCGCCACCTCGGTCTTGCCGTAGCCGACGTCCCCGCACACGATCCGGTCCATCGGCCGGTCGCGCTGCATGTCGGCGAGGGCCTCCTCGATCGCCGCCAGCTGGTCGGGCGTCTCGTCGTAGGGGAAGGTGGCCTCGAACTCCTCGAACAGGTGGTCGCGGGGCGAGAAGGCGAAGCCCTGGGAGAGCTCCCGCGCCGCGTGCACGCTCACCAGCTCGCGGGCGAGGTCGAGCAGCCCCTTCTTCACCGACTTCTTCGCCTTGACCCAGGTCGCGCCTCCCAGCTTGTCGATGCGCGGCGCGTGTCCGTCGGAGCCGGCGTAGCGCTGGACCTGGCTCATCCGATGCACCGGTACGAACAGGCGCGCCGCCTCGGCGTACTCGATGCGCAGGAACTCGCCGGTGACGCCGCGCATCTCCAGCTCGACGAGACCGCGGTAGATCCCGATCCCGTGCTCGGCGTGCACCAGGTAGTCGCCCGGAGCGAGCTGGGCGAGCGACTCGAGCGCCGCGCTGCCCGGCCAGGCCGGATTCGCGGCGCGCCGCTTGGCGCGCGGCCCGAAGATCTCCTCCTCGGTGACGACCGCGAGACGCTCGAGCGGCAGCGCGAAGCCCTCGGAGAGTGCGGCCGTGCGCACCTCGACGCGTCCGGGAGCCGACCAGCGCCAGCAAGGCAGCGGCTCCGTCTCCACCGACGCCTCCAGCTGGTAGTCCGCCAGAAGTCCGGCGAGCCGCTCGGCGTGGGAGAGCTGCGACGTCGACAGCACGACCCGGTAGCGCGCGGCACGCCAGCGGGCGATGCGCGCGGCTAGCGGGGCGAGCGCCCGCTCGCTGGTACGCGCCTGTGAGAGCGCCTGGCGCAGCGGCGCGTGGGTACGCGTCGCCAGCGTCACGCGCTCGGCGCCGTCGGCCGGGTCGCCCAGGTCGAGGGGCTCCAGCAGGATCGGATGGCGCGCGAGCACCCGAGCCTCGAGGGCGTCGGCGCCGAGCGCCACGGCGTCTGGCTCGCACACCAGGCGCCCGCTGCCGCGGGCGAGGGTGTAGTTCTCCAGCGATTCCTCTGCATAGCGCAGCATCCGCTGACGACCCGCCTCGGGGTCGTCCACCACCACGATCGCGTCCGCGGGCAGGAAGTCGAACACGGTCTCGGTGCCGGGCAGGAGCAGCGGAGCGAGAGCCTCGGCCCCGGGAGGCACGTGGCCGCGCAGCAGCGAATCCACCAGCTCGTCGACGGCGCGCGAGGGCACGCCCTGCTCGCGGCCGAGGGCGCGCAGCGCTTCGGAGCGCTCGATCACGAAGGCGCGGTCGGGGAGCAGGTCGCGCGGCGGCGGTGCGACCACGCGGCCGAGTCGGGTCTGGCTGCGCTGGCTGGCCGCATCGAACTCGCGGATCGATTCCACCTCGTCGCCGAGCAGCTCCACCCGCACCGGATGACCCAGGTGCGGCGGGAACAGGTCGAGGATGCCGCCGCGCACCGCCAGCTCGCCGCGCTCCTCGACCAGCGGCACGCGCTGGTAGCCGGCAGCGACGAGCGTCGCGACGAGCGCGTCGCGGTCGACGATCTGGCCCAGCTCCAGGTGCACGGAGCGCCCGCGCACCAGCTCGCGCGTGGGGACGCGCGGCGCCAGGGCCGTCCAGGGCGCGACGACGATCGGCGCGGGTCCGTGGGCAGCCGGCCCGGCGTCCGTCGGCGGTGGGCTGGCGAGCCAGCGGTACAGCACGTCCATCCGCTGGGCCACGACGAAGGGCTGTGGCGAGAAGCGCTCGTAGGGCTGGGTGTCGTAGCGGGGGAGGGGGCGGACGCGACCCGCCCCGGGTGACTCGCCCAGGGCCTGGCGCAGATCCTGGAGCAAGACGTCGCCCGACTTCGCCGTCGGGACGATCACCAGGAGCGGCCGATCGCCGTGGGCCCGGGCGAGATGCGCGACCCACACCGCGCGCGCGGCTCCGCGCAGGCCCAGGACACGGGTCGTGCGGCGGCGCTCGCGCAGGCGTTCGGCCACCTCGGCCAGCCGTTCGGCCGGCGCGACGGAGACGTGTTCCAGGTTCTCTCCGCTCACGATGCGCTCTCTGTCTCCCCGGGCGCGCGTGGACGCACGACGACCCCGACACCCTCCGATTGGGGGGGTGCGAGGTCGGTCTGCGAAAGGTAGCGCCCGGCGCTTGACTTCCTCGGCCGCGCTGCGAGTGTCGCGTCTACACACACCCACCCGAGAGAGGGAGGCCCCCCATGCCCAGCGTCGTCGCGACGATCAAAGTGAAGGCGGACAAGGTCCAGGAGGCGAAGGCCTTCCTGAAGCAGCTCGCCGCCTCCACCCTCGCCAAGGAGAAGGGCACGCTCGCCTATCTCCCGCACCAGCGGCAGGACGATCCGACCACCTTCGTGTTCTACGAGAAGTACGCCAGCTCCGAGGCGCTGAAGGAGCACGGCAAGAATCTGGCCGCCGTCGGCAAGGAGTTCGGCGCCCTGCTCGCCGGCGCGCCGGAGATCGTCTACCTCGAAGAGCTGTAGTACGGCGTCCAGCCGCCCCGGCGACGGGGCGCCGGCGCGCCCGCTCCTCGCTCCGATTCACGGGGAGCCCAGTCGAGTTCGTTCGGGCTCGCGCAGAGACCGTCCGAGTCCGGCGAGCCACGTCGGCGCTCAGTCGGGCGACTGCGCCTCGCCGTAGGGATCGAGCTCGAACACCTGGGCGCTCTTCGGGGGAATCGCGAACTGCTCCCGTAGAGCGTCCAGGGGCTCGTCGGCGATCGCGAAGAAGTTCACGTCGAGCAGGTCGGTGTTGCACGCCTTGCCGCGCAGGGTGGCCTCGGCCATGCGCTCGACTCCGCCGGGCTGCGAGAGGGCGCCGGTGGAGCCGGGGGTGATCAGGCTCGCCGACATCACGCCGGACTCGAAGAGCGCGAGCGCACCGATCAGGCCGAGCGTGGCTCCGGGCGTCCGGCTGCAGGTGGTCTGGAAGCTCAGCACCTCGAGCTCGCCGAGCGGAGTCGTGCCGTAGTCGGCGAGCACGTGGATCCAGTCGTGCTGAGCGACCGACTCGTTCGCGGCGCCCGGCTGGCCGGGGAAGGCGAAGCCGCGCCGGTCGTAGAACTCGAACACGTGGCGTCCGACGCTGCCTCCGGGGCAGCGAGCCAGACCGCTCCAACGCGCCGCGATCTCCGGGTCCTCCTCCACCGTCCGTGCCAGGGCGTCGTCGCCGGCGCGCTTCAGCAACGCGTCGAAGCCGGGACGGCGGTGGTCGAGGTCGCCGATCCAGTTCAGGCGGTAGAAATCGATGAGGGCTTTCGCCGCCTCACCGGCCGCGAGGTCGCGCAGATAGACGAGCGATCGCTCCTCCACCCCGAGCGCGCGCGCCCAGCGCTCGACCGACGCCTCCCTGTCGCGCGGAACCGGATGGCACAGCACCTCGACCGCGCACATCAGCTGGATCAGCTCGCTGCGCTCCTCCGGCGAGCGCAGCGCAGCGGCCACCTCGTCGACCGGGAGCGGCGCCAAGGTCTCGAAGTCGAGATCCCGCCCGAGCAGCGTGCCGAACAAGGTGTGGAGCAGCCGTGGCTGCACGGGCGAGCCCCAGGCGCCGCCGCGGCACGCCGCGACGACGGCCCGCGCGACGACGTCGGCGTGCTCGGGAGCCGTGTGCAGGAGGAACACGGCCCGATCCTACTACGAGGGTCCCACCAGGGCGAAGAGCTGCAGGGGCTCGGGGATGCCCTTGAGCACGTGGGATCCGCGGTCCTCGAAAAGCAGACCGGAGCCGGCGACCAGCTCCCGCACCGTCCTCGACACCAGGATCTCTCCCGGATTCCCGAGACTCATGACGCGCGAAGCCGTGTGGACGGCGATGCCTCCGATCCGGTCGCCCACCAGCTCGCACTCGCCTACGTGGACTCCCGCGCGGATCTCGAGAGCGAGAAGCCTGACACTCTCCCGGATCGCGACCGCGCACTGGATGCCGCGCGCCGGCCCGTCGAAGGAGGCCAGGAACCCGTCGCCCGCCGTATCGATCTCGTGGCCGCGAAAGCGTGCCAGCTCGCGGCGAACGAGGCTGTGGTGGCGCAGGATCCGGTCGCGCCACTTGCGGTCGCCGAGGGCTGCGAGCTGCTCCGTCGAGCCCACGATGTCCGTGAACAGGATCGTCGCCAGGATGCGGTCCAGAACGGGAGCCTCGCGGACCCCGGTGAGGAACTCCTGGAGCTCCTCGAGGATCGGACTGGGGTTGGTCATGAAGAACAGCTGGTCGCGCCCGGGCAGCTCGCGGAACTCCGCACCGGCAATGCGCTCGGCGAGGTAGCGACCCCACGCGACCGGGAAGGAGACGCTCTCGCTTCGATTCAGCACGAGGGTCGGGGCCGTGATCGACGACAGCACGGAGCTGATGTCGATCTCCGCGACCGAGGACCAGAACGCCTCCATCCACTTCCTCGGCATGGCAAAGCGCTGGAGGCGCGCGTACCAGCGGCGAAACTGCGGATCGGCGTACGCGGCTGGATCCGTGACGCGCAGTGCCGTGCCCGTTCCATGCCCCGCGATGATCCAGTTCACGAAGCGCGCGGCGGCTTCGCTGGAGAGCCCCGCCGGATAGTCGTCGCTGGCATGGAGACGGGGGAAGCCATCCACGAGCACCAAGCGCGCGACGCGTCCGGGTGCCGCCGCCGCGAACAACGCCGCCGGCCAGCCCCCACACCCGATGCCCACGATGCAGGCTTGCGGCCATTCCTCGGCGTCCATCACGGCGCCGATGTCTTCGGCGGCGAGCTCGATCGTGGGCGCCACGGACATCGCGGACCCGGATGGAATCGGGTCGGAGACGCCGGTGCCGCGCTTGTCGAACAGGATCGCGCGGCAGAACCTCCCGAGGTCGGTGAAGAATCGCTCCGCGCGCGGGTCTTCCCACAGCAGCTCGATCGGGTTGTGCCAGTCGGGCACGAGGACGACCGGATGGGGGCCATCGCCGAACACCTGATACGCCACGCTACCGTCGTGCGTCGGGGCGTACTTCGTGTCGGGGGGTGCGGGCATCGGGCGACCGTCCGCCTCGAGGGTCGGGGCTGGAAGTGTACGCCGTCGGTCTCAGCGCGGCTCAGGCGGCTCCCCCTCCACCCGGTCGCTCCCGTCGAAGGACGGCATGTACACGGCGTAGGCGACCGCCGGGGCACCGCTCTCGTTGGTGAAGGCGTGCACCGTACCGCGCGGGACGTAGAGCAGGCTGCCCTCCCCGACCGGCAGCGTCTCGTCCCCCACGCGCCAGGTGCCGCTGCCGCGCACCATGACGACGAAGAGATCGTGGCGGTCGTGGCGGTGGGGCACCTCGGCGCTGCGGATTGCCACCAGGTGCTGGCTGGTGCCGCCGTCGCGTCCGAGCTCCACCACCCGGAACTCCTCGCCCGGGGCCAGAGCGACGCGCTCCGCGAGCGAGGCCAGCGGAATGCGCAGGCGCTCCGCGAGCAGCACGTCGACGGTGGGCGCCGGCGCGCCCGGCGCGGCCAGAATCGGCAGCACCAGGGTCAGGGCGCCCAGCAGCGCGCGTCCGTCTCGCATGGCAGTCTCTCCCCGTGCGGTCCAGGCTTCGCAGGGTAACCGGGTTCGGAATCGCCGCGCTGGCTCTCGCGACTCCCGGCTGCGTCGGTCGTCCGGAGACCGCGGGCGCGGAACCGGCCGCGGACGCGACGATCCAGCCTTGGACGATGCGCGCGCGAATCGCGCGCGTGGAGGTGGGCCAGTCGCGCGAACAGGTCCATGCGATCCTCGGCGACGCACCCGTGCGCAGGCCCGGCCATCCCGACGACCCCTTCGCGACTCCGCTGCGCACGCTGGAGCTCGCAACGGGCGCCGGGTCGGCGGTGCGCGTCGAGCTCTACGTCGTGGCCGCCCAGCCCGCCGAGGGCTGTCCCGACGTGCACTTCCGGGACGTCCCCATCGCCTTCGTAGGAGACACGGTGGCCGGCACCGGCTGGGACTTCGTCGAGCGGAGCTGGCGCGGGTGGGGCGGCTCTCTCGCGGCGCTGCGCGAGGCGCGCGACGGCCGCCGCTGTCCCCCGCCTCCCGCCGTCTCATGAGCGAGGTGCGCGAGGGCTACCTCGGCGATCTGCGCCCGATCTCGCTGGTGCTCGCGCGCGCCTTCCGAGACGATCCCGTGCACCGCTGGATCCTGCCCGGAGAGCTCGACTGGGCTCTCGCCAGCACCGGCTTCTTCGCGATGGTGATGCGCGACGTGCTGCGCAACAGCGGCGTGCTCACCACGGAATCCCACGAGGGTGCCGCGCTCTGGGTGCCGCCCTATCCGAGGCCGGCCTCGCGGCGCGAGCGCTTCGGCATGATCTGGCGCTGGTACCTCGCGCTCGGACGCCGCGCGACCCGGGTGGGACGTGAGCTCGCGCGCATCGAGCAGGCCCACCCGCTCGAGCCGCACTGGTATCTGGCGGTGCTGGGCACCGATCCGCGCCACCAGGGACGGGGAGTGGGCGGCGCCCTGCTCGCGCCCATCCTCGCCCGCTGTGACGCCGATCGCGTTCCCGCCTACCTGGAATCGTCGAAGCGGGAGAACGTGCCGTTCTACGAGCGCCACGGCTTCCGCGTGCTGGGCGAGATCGTCTTCCAGGGAGGTCCCACGGTGTGGCGGATGCTGCGGGATCCGCGCCCGTGACCCCGGATCCGCTGCTGCTGGCGGCCCTGCTGTGCGCCGCGGCCGCGCTGGGCGGACTCGCCGCGGCCGTCGCGCTGCTCCGGCGCCGACCGCTGGGCGCCGCCCGGGTCGGCGCCGGCTCCTTCGTCGCCCTGCTCGCGCTGCTGTGCGGGGTCGGGGCGGCGCTGTTCTCGACGGTCGCCATCGGTCTCCAGGGCTATCGCGCCCTCACCCACGAGGAGCTGGCCGCGACCGTCCACACGTTCCCGGCCGGATCGCAGCGCTTCGAGGTGCGCATCGAGCTCCCCGACGGTCGCGAGGAGCACCACATCCTCGCCGGCGACGAGTTCGTCGTGGATGCGCGCATCCTCAAGTGGCACCCGTGGGCCAACCTGCTCGGCCTGCACACCGCCTACCAGCTCGAGCGGGTGAGCGGCCGCTACACGAGCCTGGAGGACGAGCAGCAGCTCCCGAGGACGGTGTTCGCGATCGCGGGAGATCAGCCGGTGGACCTGTTCGCCTGGCGGCGCCGGCTGCCCTGGCTGGCGCCTCTGGTCGATGCCGAGTACGGCTCCGGCACCTTCCAGCGCGCCGACCGCGCCGCCACCTACGAGGTGCGGGTCTCCACGACCGGCCTGCTGGTGCGCGAGGTCCCCTGAGGGCCGAGCCCGGCGAGGCGCAGCCCGAGCGAAGTCCCAGGCAAGCGGCCGGATACCGCGCGCAGCGAGGCGCAGCCGAGCGAAGTCCCAGAACTCGACAGCCCCGGGGCCCCTTCCTATATTCCGCGCCCTTCGCGAACCCCCTTTCCTCTCACCTGTCCGGGCCCCCTCCCCGGCCCCGAGGCTTCCCGTGGCGATCGAGTTCATGTGCCGCAAGGTCGGCATGACCCAGTACTTCGACGAGGACGGCGTCTGCATCCCCGTCACCGTGCTCGACGCGCAGCCCAACCGCGTCGTCCAGAAGAAGACCCCGGACCACGACGGCTACGCCGCCCTCCAGCTCGGCTGGGGCGAGCGCAAGCCGAGCCGCGCGACCAAGGCGCTCAAAGGCCACTGCGAGAAGGCCGGCGTGCCGCCCCAGCGCTACCTGCGCGAGAGCCGGATCAGCCCCGAGGAGCTCGAACAGTACGAGGTGGGCCAGGAGATCAGCGTCGACATCTTCAGCAAGGGCCAGCGCGTCGACGTGATCGGAACCTCGAAGGGCAAGGGCACCGCTGGCGTGGTGAAGCGTCACGGCTTCTCGATCAAGCGCCAGACCCACGGCACCCACGAGTTCTTCCGCCACGGCGGCTCGATCGGCCCGGGGTCGTTCCCCGGCCGCGTGATCAAGGGCCTGCGGATGGCCGGTCACATGGGCGCCGAGCGCGTCACCACGCTGAACATCGAGGTAGTGCGCGTCGATCCGGAGAAGCGCCTGCTGTTCGTGCGCGGCGGCGTGCCCGGCCACAACGACGCCATGGTGCGCGTGCGCCCCACGGTGCGCGCGCGGGGCTGAGCGGTCCGGGGGCCTCCCGGCGTGGCCCGCCCCTACCAGCGCAAGGACGCCTACCACCAGCAGGCGAAGCGCGAGGGCTATCGCTCGCGTGCGGCGTACAAGCTGATCGAGATCCAGCGCCGCGCCCGGGTGCTGCGCCGCGGCCAACGCGTGATCGACCTCGGTTGCTGGCCGGGTGGCTGGATGCAGGTCGCGGCCCAGGAGGTGGGGCCCGAGGGCCGGGTCGTCGGCGTCGACCTCGCCGCCGTCGATCCTCCCCTCGAGCTCGCGAACACCGTGGCGCTGTGCGGAGATCTGTCCGAGCCCGCGGTGCGCGCCGAGGTCCTCGCGGCGGCGGGGGGTCCCGCAGACGTCCTGCTCTCGGACGCCGCCCCCAAGCTAACCGGTGTCCGCGCCACCGATCGCGCGCGCGAGGAGGCGCTGCTCGAGGCGATCGAGGCGGCCCTGCCCGAGCTGCTGCGCACCGGTGGCCACCTGGTCCTCAAGCTGATGGAGGGCCCCGAGGCCCAGGCGGTCGAGAGGCGGCTGCGCGCGCGCTTCGAGGCGGCGCGGTCGCTCCGTCCGGAGGCCAGTCGCAAGGGCACCACGGAGCGCTACTGGTTGGGATCGGAATTCCGGGGAGGAGATCGGTGATGGCCGAGCGACCGTTCCGCGTGCTGGGCTTGCAGCAGATCGCGGTGGGAGGCACCGACAAGCGGGCCCTGCGGCGACTGTGGATCGACCTGCTCGGCCTCCGCCTCGAGGGACAGTTCCGCAGCGAGCGCGAGAACGTCGACGAGGACATCGCTGCCGCGGGCCACGGCCCGTACCGCGTCGAGGTCGACCTGATGCAGCCGATCGATCCCGAGGGCCGGCCGAAGGTGCACGACCCGGCGCTCAACCACGTGGGTCTCTGGGTGGACGATCTCGCCGCGGCCGTCGGCTGGCTCGAGGAGCAGGGCATGCGCTTCACGCCGGGGGGGATCCGCAAGGGTGCGGCAGGCTACGACGTCTGCTTCGTCCATCCCAAGGGCAGCGAGTCGTCCCCGATCGGCGGCGAGGGCGTGCTGATCGAGCTGGTGCAGGCGCCGCCCGAGGTGATCGCGGCCTACGAGGCGTCCGCCGTCGACTCCGCGTGAGCGCCTGGGGATGGCCGAGGTGTGAGGCGGTTCGGGAGGTCGCGTGTGTGCTCTTGGTGCTGGGGTGTGGGGTGAGCTCCCGGGAGCCGGCGAGCACCGACTACGCGGCGCTGCGCGAGCGCATGGTGAGCGAGCAGATCGCCGCGCGCGGCGTGCACGACCCGCGGGTGCTCGCCGCGATGCGGCGCGTTCCGCGTGAGGAGTTCGTTCCCGAGAGCCTCCGCTCCCGCGCCTACCAGGATGGGCCGCTGCCGATCGGCGAGGGTCAGACGATCTCCCAGCCCTACATCGTCGCCGCGATGAGCGAGGCCGTCGCCCTCGAGGGCGACGAGCGCGTGCTCGAGGTGGGCACCGGGTCGGGCTACCAGGCGGCGGTGCTCTCGGAGCTGGCGCGCGAGGTGTACACGATCGAGCTCGAGCCCAGCCTCGCCGCCCGCGCGGCGCAGACGCTCCAGCATCACGGCCGTGCGAACGTCCACACCCGCACCGGCAACGGCTACGCCGGCTGGCCCGAGGCGGCCCCCTTCGACGCGATCGTCGTGACCGCCGCGCCCGACCAGGTGCCCCCCGCGCTGGTCGAGCAGCTCGCGCCCGACGGCCGCCTGGTGATCCCCGTCGGCGGCCGCGCCTACCAGGAGCTGCTGCTGATCCGGAAGACCGAGGATGGCGTCGTGCAGCGCACCCTGATGCCGGTGAGGTTCGTACCCCTGCGCGACCCCCCGCGCGACTAGGACGGACGCCTCGCCCGGCTTCCGGCACCGCGCCGCGGCCGGGCTAGTCTGCTCGAAGGCCACGAACGGAGATCCCTTGAGTCCGCCCCTCGCTCCTCCCACCCCCGCCGGACTGTGGCGCGAAGCGCTCGGCGCGCTCGAGCTGCCGCGTCTGCTGCTGCGCATGCCCCGGCTGGCGCTCGGGCCCCGCGGCGTGGGCGGCACCGTGGTGGTGCTCCCCGGCTACGGGGCCGGCGACGCCTCGACGTCGATCCTGCGCTCCTACCTGCGTCTCCAGGGCCACCGGGCCCTGGGCTGGGGCCTCGGGACCAATCGGGGCGACGTGCCGGCGCTGCTGCCGCAGGTGGAGGCGCGCGTGGTGCGCGTCGTCCGGCGTGCGGGCGGTCCGGTGGCGCTGGTTGGCTGGAGCCTCGGCGGCTACCTCGCGCGGGAAGTCGCGCGCGACCGGCCCGATCTCGTGTCGCGCGTCGTCACCCTCGGCAGCCCCGTCGTCGGCGGTCCGAAGTACACCGCCGTGGCGGAGCTCTACCGCCGCCAGGGCGTGGATCTCGACGCCGTCGAGTCGGCGGTGGAGGCGCGCTACGCGAAGCCGCTCCGGACGCCGATCACCGCCATCTACTCGCGCTCGGACGGGGTCGTCAGCTGGCGCGCGTGCATCGACGAGCGCAGCCCCGCCGTCGAGCACGTCGAGGTGGAGACGAGCCACCTCGGCCTGGGTTTCTCACCCGAGGTGTACGCGATCGTCGCCGAGCGCCTCGCGCGGAAGGGCTGAGCCCTCAGGCCACCGCGCCCGCTTCGCGCAGGGCGGCGATGCGATCGCCCAGGCCGAGCTCGGTGAGGATCTCGTCCGTGTGCTGGCCCACCGTCGGAGCCGGGCCTCCGGTCTGCGCGGGCGTCGCCGCGAAGCGCGCGGCCGGGCGCGGCTGGCGCAGCCTGCCCGCGCTCGGGTGCACCGACTCCTCGAGCATGCCGAGGGCGCGCACCTGGGGGTCCTCGTGGAGCCCGGCCGGGCCGATCACGACGCCGCAGGGCGCGCGCTCGGCCTCCATGCCGCGGATCGCCTCGGCCGTGGTCAGGTTCGCGACCGCCGCCAGCACGCGGCGCAGCAGGGCGCGGAACGGCGCAGGATTGCGGCGACGCGCCGCCATCGTCGCGACCTCCGGGTCGTCGTAGCCGTCGACGCCGACGCCGCGGCAGATGCGCGCGATGTCCTCGTCCGAGGTCGGCGCCGCGATCACGAAGCCGTCCTTGGTCGGCCACAGCTTCTGGTCGCGCGAGAAGCTCGAGGGCTGCGAGCCGTCGGAGTCGAGCAGCACCTCGTTGCCGGCGGCGTCGGCCCACACGAAGTTGACCACGCTCTCCAGCATCGAGATCTCGAGGCGCTGGCCTCCGGCACCGCGCTCGCGCGCGAGCAGCGCCGCCGTGATCGCCTGGGACGCGGTGAGCGACGTGATCTTGTCCGCGGCGGTGTGGCGGATCAGCTGGGGCGTTCCGTCGGCGCCCGCCTGGACCGCCGCCAGGCCGCCGTAGGCCTGGACGACCGGGTCGTAGGCGCTCTTGCCCGCGTAGGGACCGATGGAGCCGAAGCCGTTGATCGAGACGTAGATCAGCCGCTCGTTGTCGGCGGCGAGCGCCTCGTAGCCGAGACCCAGGCGCTCGATCACCCCGGGTCGGAAGTTCTGCACGAACACGTCGGCGCGCGCGGCGAGGCGGCGCACGATCTCGCGCCCCTCGTCCTTCTGGAGATTCACCGCCAGCGAGCGCTTGCCGCGGTTGGCGATCTGCGCCATCGCGCTGACGCCGCCGATCGCGGGCCCCACCCAGCGCCCGATGTCGCCGATCCCCGGCAGCTCCACTTTGACGACCTCGGCTCCCTGGTCGGCGAGGATCCCCACCGACCACGGGCCCGAGAGGGCGATGCTCAAGTCGACGATGCGGATTCCGGCGAGCGGTCCCTGGGCCACGGTCCTCTCCTTCGCTTCTCGTCACAGTATCCGACGACCCGCGCGTAGCTTGCCAGCGCCGAATCGCGCATGCTGCACCTCCGCACGACACCCCCGGGAGTAGAATCGGAGCATGGCCTCGGGAGACCCACCCATGCGCGAGTGGCTGAGCACGGTGTTCGCCGGCCGCCCGACCTGGATCAATGCGCTGATGGTCTTCTGCGCGTTCATGGCCTTCGTCTACGTGCCCTGGGACCTGCTCTGGAAGCCCGTGAGTCGCGACGAGGAGGTGTGGCTGGGGATCCTCTTCACCGGCTGGGGCGCGAAGCTCACCGAGCCCTTCCACTGGGCGATCTACGCCGCCGGCTTCTACGGCTTCTACCGCATGCGCCCCTGGATGTGGCCCTGGGCCGCCTTCTACGCGGGCAGCGTCGCGATCGGGATGCTGTTGTGGCCGATCCTGTACCAGTCGAGCGTGCTGCTCGGCGTGGTCGCCTTCGTTCCCTTCGCCCTGCTCACCCGGGCGCTGTGGCAGGCGGAGCCGCTGTTCGGTGCCGACCGCGTGCCGCTGCGCGAGCGCTACGGAGAGTGGGCGCTGGTGACCGGGGCGTCGGCGGGGATCGGGGCGGCCTTCGCGCGCGCCCTGGCCCGGGACGGGATGTCGGTGGTGCTCACCGCGCGGCGCGGCGACCGCCTCCGGGAGCTGGCCTCCGAGCTGGAGCGCTTCTCCGGGGTGCAGACGCGCGTGGTCGAGGAGAATCTCGCCGACGCCGAGGGCGCCGAGCGGCTGACGCGCGCCGTGTCCGATCTTCCGATCGCGGTGCTGGTGAACAACGCCGGCTTCGGCGCCGCCGGTCGCTTCGAGAAGGTGCGCGCGGAGCGCCTGCGCGACATGGTGACGGTGAACTGCCTGGCGCCGATGCTGCTCACGCGCCGGATGCTGCCGCGCATGCAGGAGCGCGGGCGCGGTGCGGTGGTGTTCGTCGGCTCCGTCGCCGGGCGCCAGCCCCTGCCGCTGCACGCCGTCTACGCCGCGACCAAGGCCTTCGACCAGCTGCTGGGGGAAGCGCTCCATCTCGAGCAGCGCGGAGGAGGCATCGACGTGCTGGTGCTGGAGCCGGGCTCGACGGCGACCGAGTTCCACGACGTGGCGGGCGAGCTGCCGCACCCGGGAGAGTCGCCCGAAGAGGTGGTCGAGACGGCTCTCGCCGCCCTCGGGCGCCAGCCCTCGGTGGTGTCGGGCTGGCTCAACTGGCTGCGGGCGAACGCCGCGCAACGGCTCGCGCCGCGCGGCCCGCTGCTCTATCTCGCGCGCGAGTACACGTCGCGCCAGACGCCGGAGGATCTGAAGTAGCCATGGCCCCGGCCCGGAAGGCCCGCTCCCACTGGCTGGTGAAGTCGGAGCCCGAGAAATACGCCTGGGATGCGTTCGTGAAGGACGGCTCCACCCTGTGGGACGGGGTCCGCAACGCCCAGGCGCGCAACAACCTGCGCGCCATGCAGCGGGGCGACCGGGTCCTCTTCTACCACAGCAACGAGGGCCGCGAGGTGGTGGGGGTCGCGAAGGTGGTGAAGACCGCCTACCCGGACCCGACCACCGACGACGAGCGCTGGGTGGTCGTGGATCTGGCGCCCGTGGCTCCGCTGCGCGTGCCGGTGACGCTCGCCGCGATCAAGGCCGATCCGGCGCTGGCGAAGATCCCGCTGGTCACCCAGAGCCGCCTCTCGGTGATGCCGATCGACGAGAAGGCCTTCCAGCGGATCCTGGTGCTGGGGCGAACGAAGCTGCGAGGAGCGTGAGAGCGATGGGGAAGCGCGAGATCGACGTGGCCGCGATCGGCGAGGACGTGCCGCTGCTCGAAGGCATCCGCACCGCCCGCGCGATCCGGCGTCTGCTCCCCGATCCGGTGCCGCCGGAGCTGATCCGCAAGGTGTGCGAAGCGGGCACCTTCGCGCCGAGCGGCGGCAACCGCCAGCCCTGGTGCTTCGTCGCGGTGACCGAGCCGGAGCGGCGCGCCTGGATCGCCGAGCGCTACCGCGGCTCCTTCCACCGCTACATCGCGCCGGCGCTGGAGGCGTCGCGCGCGCCCGATTTCCCGGAGGCGAAGCGCCGCAACATGCGGGCGGCGATCCACCTGGCCGACCACATGCACGAGGTGCCCGTGCTGCTGTTCGTGGCGGGCTGGAAGCGCCGCGGCGAGACCCAGTACCAGGCGCTCTTCCCCTGCATCCAGAACGTGCTGCTGGCGTGCCGCGCCGTGGGCCTCGGCGCCTCGCTCACGACGGTGCACATGGCCCACCACGCCGAGGTCGACGCCTATCTCGGTCTGTCTCCGGAGCGGCCGAGCTGCGCGATGCTCCCGATCGGCTGGCCGCGCGGAAAGTTCGGCCGGCCCCCGCGCCGGTCGGTGGACGAGTGCCTGTCCTGGGAGACGTTCGCGGACCGCGCGTAGGGGGGTCGGATCAGCCCCTCATGAACCCGTTCGCCAGGGCGTCGGCGTACTCGTTCCACTTCGAGCCGTCGTGGGCACGGATCCAGGTGAGCTCCACCGCGGGATGCGCAAGCGCCAGCGCGTACAGGCGCTTCACCAGCTCGAGGTTGGCGATCGGCCCGCTCTTGCGGCGCCAGCCGCGCCGCTCCCAGCCCGCCGCCCACTCGTTCACCGTCTTCACGCACAGCTGGCTGTCCGAGTAGACGGTGACGGCGGCGTCCTGGGGCAGCAGCTCGTAGGCGGCGATTAGCGCCGTGAGCTCCATCCGGTTGTTCGTGGTGGAGGGATCGCGGCCGCTGCGCTCGGCGACGATCGCGTCGTCCTCGACCCACACCATGCCCCAGCCGCCCGGCCCCGGGTTTCCCTCGCAGGATCCGTCGGTGAACACGCCCGACTTCGGCCCCGCGTCGTAGCGGGCGAGGACTTCCTCGGGCGTGAGCAGCGAGTTCGACACGGGCGGCCGATCATAGCGGCGCCCGTCAGAAGTCGAACTGGAGTCCCAGGAAGGGAGCGCCGCTGCGCTCCTGGACGTCGTCGACCTCGGTGCCGATCGGAGCGCCCGCCGCGTAGCCCGTAAGGCGGTAGCTCGCGGTGAGATCGATGCCGTCCTCGAGCGGGAGCGCGGCACCGGCGGCCAGCCCGTAGCCCGCTCCGCGCCGGCCGACGGCGAAGCCCGTGCCCATCGCCCAGAGCTTCACGCCGGCCACTTCGCGCGACGAGGCGCGCGCGCCGCGCACCACCACCGGCAGGCGCCAGACTTCGACGCGCGGGGTGAAGGTGCTGGCGCGGAACCCGAGCTGGGCCGTCAGGTCGCTCCAGCCCAGACGCAGGCCCGGGAGCTCCGCTTCCCGGCCACCGGCCTGGGACGCGACGGGCACGGCGAGGACCGCGGCGAGTGTGAGGCGGCGGATCCATCGAGTGCGTCGCGGGCTCATGGCGGAGAAGCTCCGGGAGATGCCGGGCCCTCATCCGGCGGCCATCCTGACCCCTGAACGATCGGCGTGCGGGCGCTCCGGGAAGGTGACGGACGTCACATCGGGCCCGGCGCCCTCTGGCGCGCGGAGGAGCGACCTAACCTGCGCGCGACTTGCCGGCCGCTCCACGTTCCGCTGACCGGTATTCGGCGAGGAAGGCCTCGCAGAACTCGGCGAAGCCGCCCTCGAGGATGGCCCGCCGCGCGTCGGCGACCAGCCGCTGGTAGAAGCGCAGGTTGTGGACCGAGGCCAGGATCGCCGACAGGATCTCGTTCGCCGCGAAGAGATGATGGAGATAGGCGCGGGTGAAGCCGCCCGCGCAGGTGGCGCAGTCGCAGCTGGGGTCGATCGGATAGCGGTCGTGGCGGTAGCGGCGGTGGGTGAGGCGGATCCGGCCGCGGCGCGTGAAGAGGGTGGCGCTGCGCGCGAAGCGGGTCGGGATCACGCAGTCGAAGAGGTCGATGCCGAGACCGATCGCGGCGAGCAGGTCCTCGGGGAGCCCGACGCCCATCAGGTAACGCGGCTTGTCCTCGGGCAGAAGCGGCGTCGTCCACTGGGTCACCTGCACCAGCAGATCGTGCCCCTCGCCCACGGACACGCCGCCGATCGCGACGCCGGGCAGGTCCATCGCCACCACGGCCTGGGCGCAGCTCTCGCGCAGGTGACGGTAGGTGCTGCCCTGGACGATTCCGAACAGCGCCTGGTCGCGCCGGCCGGAGTGCGCCTTCGCGCAGCGCTCGAGCCATGCGAGCGTGCGCCGCACGCCGGTGCGCGCGAGGCGCTCGTCGGCCGGATAGGGCGTGCACTCGTCGAAGGCCATGATGATGTCGGCTCCGAGGGCGTGCTGGATCTCGATCGCCCGCTCCGGCGTGAGCTCCACGCTCGAGCCGTCCACCTCGTTGGGGAAGCGCACCCCGCGGTCGGAGATCTCCGCCTTCGGCAGCGAGAACACCTGGAAGCCGCCGCTGTCGGTGAGGATCGGACCGTCCCAGCGCATGAAGGCGTGCAGACCGCCGAGCTTCCTCACCAGCTCCTCGCCCGGACGCAGTGCGAGGTGGTAGGTGTTGGCGAGCACGATCTCGGCGCCGGTGCCGGCGACCTGTTCGGGCGTCATCGCCTTGACCGCGCCGTGGGTGCCGACGGGCATGAAAGCGGGCGTATGGAAGGCGCCGTGGGGGGTCGAGAAGGCGCCCGCGCGCGCGGCGCCGCAAGTCGCCTCCAGGGCGAAGCGGAAGGGCTGGGAGGGCGCGGGGCTCATCGGCTCGCCGGAGCCAGCGGCCCCGCACGGGGCCGCGGCGGCTTGCGGGTTCGATCCGGCTCGGCCGCGGTGTGCGACCTTCGGGCGCTCGCTAGCGGTAGGTCCGGCGCTCGCCGGAGCTCTGGCGCACCCGCGCGCGGCGCAGCTTCGCCTTCCTCTTCGCGCGGTGCCGCGCGCTCTTGCTGCGATTGCGGTGAGGGAGGGGCTTCGCCTTCTTCACGGTCGGATCTCCGCCTCGAGGGGGCCGGATCGTAGGCGAGGGGTGAGCGGGCCGCAAAGCCGCTCGGGACCGCATGGCCGGGGCCGCTATCTTGCCGGCAGCCGGAGGCCCCCCATGTCGAGTCCCCAGGAGCGCATCGCCGACTTCGACCTCAGCGAGGAGCAGCGCCTCGTGCGCGCCGCCGTGCGGGAGTTCGCCGAGAAGGAGATTCTGCCGCACGTCGAGCGCTACGAGCGCGAGGAGCGCTACCCGCTCGAGCTGATCCGGAAGCTGCCCCCGCTCGGCTACATGGGCCCCCTGATCCCCGAGCGCTACGGCGGCTCCTTCTCCGACGTCGTGAGCTACGGGATCCTGTGCGAGGAGCTGGCGCGCGTCGACTGGGTGATGGCGTCGGTCGTCTCCGTGAGCAACTCGCTGGTGGCCGGCTCGATCCTGCGCTGGGGAAGCGACGCGCAGAAGGAGAAGTGGCTGCCGGCGATCGCGGCGGGTGAGTGCCTCACCTCGGCCTGCCTCACCGAGCCGGGCGGTGGAACGGACCTGGGCAACCTGAAGACCACCGCCACGCGCTGCGACGGTGGCTGGCGGCTGTCCGGAACCAAGGTCTTCATCTCCCACGCTGCCCACGCCGGGCTGTTCTTCGTGGTGGCGTCGGTGGACTTGGCCAAGAAGCACAAGGGTGTGACGGCGTTCCTCGTCGACCCCCGCGAGACCGAGGGCATATCGATCGGCGCGTTCCCGATGCGCACACTCAAGCGCGACAACCTCGCCGAGGTGCACTTCGAGAACGCCTTCGTGCCCGACGCGAACCTGCTCGGCGAGCCCGGGGGTGGCTTCCCGGTGCTCGGCTCGGCGCTCGACATGGGCCGCTTCTCGGTGGCGGCGCGCTGCGTCGGCCAGTCGCAGCGCTGCATCGACCTGGGCGTCGCCTACGCGCGCGAGCGCGAGGCCTTTGGGCAGAAGATCGGCGAGTTCCAGATGATCCAGCAGAAGATCGCCGACATGATCTGCCGCACGGAAGGAGCGCGCGGCGTCGTGTACCGCCTCGGCCGGATGAAGGATGCCGGCATCGAGCGCGCGAGCATGGAGGCGTCGCTGGCGAAGCTGATGGCGAGCGAGGCGGCCACCCAGAATGCCCTCGACGCGATCCAGATCCACGGCGGATACGGCGTCACCGCCGAGTACGAGGTCGGGCGGCTGCTGCTCGAGGCAAAGGCACTCGAGTTCGGCGAGGGAACCAGCGAGCTGCACCGCAAGCTGATCGCCGAGTACGCGCTGGAGCTGCGGCACCAGTGAGCTCCGAGGAGAGCCGTCGCCGCGAGCTGCTCGCGCTGATCCTCGACGTCTCCTTCCGGCGCGAGCGAGTGACGCTCGCGAGCGGTCGCGAGAGCGACTTCTATCTCGACCTGCGCCAGACGCTGATGCGGCCGCGCGGTGTACGACTCGCCGGGGAGCTGGTGCTCGACCGGCTCGAACGCGGGCCGGCGGTGGAGGCCGTGGGCGGCATGGCGGTGGCTGCGGTGCCGCTGGTGTCGGCCGTGCTGGCGGCAGCTGCCGCGCGCGACGCGGCGAGCCCCCTGCTCGGCTTCTTCGTGCGCAAGGAGAAGAAGGGACACGGCCTGGGTCGCCAGATCGAAGGCGCCTTCGTCGAGGGCCAGACGGTCGCCCTGCTCGAGGACACCGTCACCACCGGAGGGTCGACCCTCCAGGCTCTCGAGATCGTCGAGGCGTGCGGGGGCAAGGTGGCGCGGGTCCTGTGTCTGGTCGACCGGGGCGAGGGCGGGGCCGCTGCCTTCGCCGCCCGCGGCGTCGCCCTCGAGGCGCTGTTCACGCGGGCCGATCTCCCGGTCGAGCCCGGTTAGGCCGCCCGGAGCGTTCCTTGCACCCGAAGCTGTGGTTCTGGACCGCCGCCCTCGCCGCCCTCGCCGCGGTCGTAGCCTGCGGCGGTGTCGGGATTCGCGCGATCCGCAGCGGAGACGTGCGGCGCCACCGGCGCGCGATGCTCACCTCCGCGCTGCTGGTCGCCCTGTTCCTGGTCTCCTACGCGGTGAAGGTCGAGGTCCTCGGCGCCGAGGACCGCAGCGCCTGGACCGCCCTCGACCACGCCATCCTCTACGCCCACGAGCTGTGCATCACCGCCATGCTGGGAGCCGGCTTCGTCGCGCTGTACCAGGCCTGGCGCTTCCACCGGGTGCTCGGCGCACCGCCTCGCATCCCTCCCGACCCCGGCTCGCTGCCCGGGCGCGCCGTCCATCGCCGGGCCGGCCGGATCGCCGCCTGGTCCGGACTGCTCGCCTTCCTCACCGCCATCGGGGTCTGGGCGGGCATGATCCTGCGCGACTAACACGCGAAGATCGGCGCGGCGGCCGGAGTGGCTCCGGTCCTCGGGACGGGGGAACGGACGGGAGCCGGTGGGTCCGTGATAGAGTGCGAGGACCCAGAGACGGGAGGCCCGAACCGAGATGCACCTCAACCTGGGCTCCATCCTCCAGGGCACCGCCGACCTGCGCCCCGACCACCCCGCCGTCCGCCACGGCGACCGGACCCTCACCTACGCCGAGCTCGACCGGGCCGCCCGGGGCATCGCCGCCAGCCTGCGATCGCGGGGTGTCGAGCCCGGCAGCAAGGTCGCGATCCTGATCCCGAACCTGCCCGAGTTCACACAGGCCTACTACGGGATCCTCTACGCCGGCTGCACCGTCGTCCCGCTCAACGTCCTGCTCTCGGCCCCCGAGGTGCAGTACCACCTCGAGGATTCGGGGGCAGCGCTGCTGTTCGCGCATCCCCTGTTCGAAGCGTCGGCGACGGCGGGTGCCGCGGCCGCGGGCGTGCCGGTGGTGTGGGCCGCCGGCGAAGGCGCCGACACCGTGGCGACCCTGGCGGCGGCCGCCCCGGTCGACGCCTTGTCCCCCACACTCTCCACCGACACGGCCGTCATCCTCTACACCTCGGGCACGACCGGCAAGCCGAAGGGGGCCGAGCTCACCCACTCGAACCTGTTCGTGAACTGCGCCGTGGTCGCCCCGAAGCTGGTCTCGCTCGCCCCCGATGACGTCGCGCTCGCGGCCCTGCCGCTCTTCCACTCCTTCGGGCAGACCTGCATCCAGAACGCGACCGTCGCCGCCGGCGGCACTTTCACGCTGCTGCCGCGCTTCACGCCCGAAGAGGCCTTCGCGATCATGGAGCGCGATCGCGTCACCGTCTTCGCGGGCGTTCCCACCATGTACTTCGCGCTGCTCCACCACGAAGCGGCGCCCGCCGAGCTGTCCCCGCTGCGGATCTGCATGTCGGGCGGCTCGGCGATGCCCGTCGAGGTGATGAAGGCCTTCGAGGCGAGGTTCGGCGTGGAGATCTTCGAGGGCTACGGTCTCTCGGAGACCGCGCCGATCGCGAGCTTCAACGTGCCCGGGCGGCCGCGGATCCCCGGCTCGATCGGCTATCCGGTGTGGGGCGTCGAGATGGCGATCCTCGACGAGAAGGATCAGCCCCTGCCCGACGGCGAGCGCGGGGAGATCTGCATCCGCGGCCACAACGTGATGAAGGGCTATCTCGGGCGCCCCGACGCCACGCGCGATGCGCTGCGCGGCGGCTGGTTCCACTCGGGCGACGTCGGGATCCGCGAGCCGAGCGGCTCCTACCGGATCGTCGACCGTGTGAAGGACATGATCATTCGCGGCGGCTTCAACGTGTACCCGCGCGAGGTCGAGGAGGTCCTCTACGCCCACGAGGCGATCCTGGAGGCAGCCGTGGTCGGCGTTCCCCACGAGAGCCACGGCGAGGAGGTGAAGGCGGTCATCGTGTCCAGCCGGCCGGACCTCGACGCCGCGGCGGTGATCGCCTACTGCAAGGAGCGCCTGGCGGCCTACAAGTACCCGCGCATCGTCGAGTTCGCCGAGAGCCTGCCGAAGGGACCCACCGGCAAGATCCTCAAGCGCGAGCTGCGCGGCTGACCTCGCGGGTCCACCCGCGGACCGCGTCGGCGGCGCGGCCGCCCCCGGGGTCGCGCGGTCCACCGCCCGATCCGCGCCCAGTTCAGCAACCGGAGTCGGGATCCACTGCGGTAGTCTGTGCGGCGATGAGCGCGGCTCCCTCGGTCGAGGCCGGAACGGCGACGGTCGACGTCACCGTTCCCGCGATGCTCGAGGTGGCATCGCTCTCCAAGCGCTTCGGGGACCGCGTCGCGGTCTGCGATCTGAGCTTCACGATGAGCGGTGGCGAGATCCTGGGCCTGGTCGGTCCCAACGGCGCCGGGAAGACGACGACGCTGCGCTGCGTCGCCGGGATCCTCGCTCCCGAGCACGGGCGGATCGCGGTCGGCGGTGTGGATGCGGCGCAGCGGCCGGTGGAGGCGAAGCGGCGTCTCGCACTGGTCTCCGACGAGCCGCAGCTCTTCGACCGTCTCAGCGTCTGGGAGCACCTGGAGCTGGCCGCACGACTCTACGGCGTCGACGACTGGCAGCCGGTGGCCGAGCGTCTGCTCGACGAGCTCGAGATCGCCGATCGCCGCGACACCCTGGCCGAGCAGCTCTCCCGAGGCATGCGCCAGAAGGTCGCCGTGGCCTCGGCGCTGGTCCACTCGCCGAGCCTGATCATGCTCGACGAGCCCCTCGTCGGTCTCGATCCGCGCGGCATCCGGACGCTCTTCGACGCCCTGCGACGCCATGCGCGCTCGGGTCGGGCGGTGCTCATGAGCAGCCATCTGCTCGGGCAGATCGAGAGCCAGTGCACGCGCTTCCTGATCCTCTCGTCGGGCCGCAAGCTCTTCCACGGGTCGGTGTCGGAGATCGCCGCCGAGCTGCCGACGATGCGCGAGGGCGCCACCCTCGAGGACATCTTCTTCGGCGCCACCGAAGCTCGCCTCGGGTCGTGACCCACCCTCTCGTCTGGCTCGTGTGGCGCGACACGCGCAGTGCGGCGCGGGGACTGCTGCGGCGCCTGGCCCAGCCCCGGGGCGCGCTCTCCGCCGCCGGGCTGGCCCTGTTCGCCTCCATCCTGGCCCTGACCACCCGCACCGCGCCGACCTTCGGCGGCGGTCTCAGCGTCTACGGTCCGTCGGTGCTCGCACTGCTGGTGGCCTTCGGCGCCTTCTCTCCCCTCGGCCTCTACTTCCGTCCGCCGGACGTGCAGTGGCTGATGCCGGCGCCGCTCACGCGCCACTCGCTCGTGCTCTACAACGTGGCCGTTCGAGCGCGCACGGCCGTGTTGTCGGGTCTGCTGCTCTCGTCGCTGCCCAACTGGCGCGGATCGGAGTGGTGGGCCGCCTTCACCGGCTACACCCTGATGTTCCTGCTGCTCCAGGTCTCGGCCCAGTGGCTGGCGGTGCTCCGCGCGTGGCTGGCGATGCGCCTCTCGCCCGCGACGCTGCGGGCCCTCGGCGTGGCGCTGTTCGCGCTGCCCGCCCTCGCCATCGCCATCGAGATGCGCATGCGCGCCGAGCTCGACCTGCACGCCTTCTTCGAGCATTCGCGCGTGGTGGCACTGCTGACGGCGCCCACCCGACCCTTCCTGCAGACCGTGGTGGCCACCGGTGCGCTCGACTGGCTGGCCAACGCGCTGCCGTGTCTGGCCCTGCTCGGCGCGTTGGTCGCCCACATCTGCGTGCTCGACGTGCCCTACCGGGAGGCGGCGGTCCAGCACAGCGCGCGCCGGGCGCGGCGTTTCGCGCTGATGCGCAGCGGCGGCGCGGCGAGCCGCGGCGACTCCCTGCCCGCGCGACATCTCCCGATGTTCCCGCGTCTCGGAGGCGCCGGGCCGATTGCCTGGCGGCAGATCCAGGAGCTTCGGCGCAACCCACGCGGTGTCCTGTTGCTGCTCTCGATCGTCGCCCTGGTGACGGGCGCGACGGCGGCGATCCCCGTCCTGCGCGTCCACGATCCGGAGCTGACCGTCCGCATGGGGCGGATGGGCATCTTCCTCGTGACGTTCCTTCCGCTCCTGATGGGTGACAACCTGTCCTGCGACTTCCGACGCGACCTCGATCGCATGGATCAGCTCAAGTGCTGGCCGATCCCTCCTCTGGCGCTCGCCGCCGGCCAGATCGCGCCGGCGGCAGCGGTCGCCGCGTCGGTTCAGCTGCTCGGGATCGCCGCCGTGGCCGCGGCCACCTCCGCGGTCTCGCTGGGCGTGACGCTGCTCGTGATGGCGCTGATGCCGGTCGTGAGCTGGGCGGCGCTGTGCATCGACAACCTGTTGTTCCTGTGGCTTCCCTATCGGACCGTCCCCGAGGACCCCGGCGACGTGGGCTTCGTCGGCCGCACCTTTGCCACGGCGCTGTTCAAGTTCGTGGTGCTGGTGTCGATGCTCGGCGCCACGCTCACCCTGGGTTGGGTGACCCTGGTCACGACGGGCTCTCCGCTGGCTGCGATCGGTGTCCCGCTGGTCACCCTGCTCGCGATCTGTGCCGCGGGCACGGTTGCCGTGGGCGAGGCGTTCCGGCGCTTCGACGTGGCCCGGCACGCGCCCGTGTGAGCGGGGCGTGGTCGAGCGAAGCGAGCCCTAGAACGCGATCACGTGTCGCACACCCCGCCGGGCGCGAAGCTCGTCGAGCGCGTCGTTGATCCGCTCCAACGGATAGCTCGCGCTGATCAGGCCCTCGAGGTCGAGCTTCCCCGCCCGCCACAGCGCGATGAAGCGCGGGACGTCGCGCTGCGAGTTGCAGCTGCCCAGGATGCAGCCGATCAGCTTCTTCTCCTGCACGCCGAAGAGCGCCGCTGGCGAGATCGTGACCGGCTGGTGGATCGGCACCGCGCCCACCAGCACGATCGTTCCGCCCTTGCGCGCAGCCTGGATCCCCGCCTGCACCAGCGCCGCGGAGCCCGCGGCGTCGAAGGCGTAGTCGACGCCGATACCGCCCGTGATCTCGTGGCTGCGCGTCACCACGTCCTCGCTCGAGGGATCGACTACGTGCGTCGCGCCGAGGCGGCCCGCCACCTCGCGCCGCTCGGCGACCGGGTCGGACACGACGATCTGGGCGGCGCCGGCCAACCGCGCCCCCTGCACGATCGACAGGCCGATGCCGCCCGCTCCCATCACCAGGACGCTCGCGCCGGGCTCGACCGCCGCGGTGTTGAGCACCGCGCCCACGCCGGTCTGGACCGCGCACCCCACCACGCAGGCGATCTCCGTCGGCACGTCACCGGGAATCCGTACGGCGCCGGTGGCGTGAACCAGCGCCGCCTCGGCGAAGCCGCCGACGCCGAGACCGCGGTACACCACCTCCCCGCCCCGCGACAGTCCGGTGCTGCCGTCGGCGAAGGTGCTGGTGAGGATCGCGTCCGCCTGCACGCAGAGCGCGTGCTCGCCGCGCACGCACCAGTAGCAGGCGCCGCACGGAGGACACGGCGTGAGCACGACGCGATCGCCGACCTGGAGCTGTCCGGCGCCCACGCCGGGCCCCACGCTCTCGACCACGCCGGCGGCCTCGTGTCCGAGGGCGAGCGGCAGCCGCATCGCAGGATTCTCTCCGTCGATCAGACCGAGGTCGGAGTGGCACAGGCCGCAGTGCTGGACGCGCACGCGCACCTGCCCGGGTCCCGGCTCGGCGACCTCGAGGTCGTCGACGAGGTTGAGGGGCTTGCCCTGCTCTTCGAGGATTGCTGCGCGCATCGAAGCTCCATGGTGGGGACGGCGGCGATCCTATCACGGGGGAGCGCGGGAGGCGCCGACGCGGCGCCTCCGACCGGCTCAGAGCCCGGCGATCGCCTGAACGCCGAGCCCGCGTGCGGCGCGCTCGATCTCGAACGCGCGCTCGCGAACGTAGGCCGACGGCCGCGCGGCGGACATGCGCTTCGGGCTCGGCAGCACGGCGGCCAGCAGCGCCGCCTCGTGCAGCGAGAGGTCGCGCGCCGACCTGCCGAACATCCGGCGGCTCGCCGCCTCGGCGCCGAACACGCCCGGTCCGAACTCCGCCACGTTCAGGTACATCTCGAGGATGCGACGCTTCGGCCACAGCAGCTCGATCCACACCGTGAAGTAGGCCTCGATCCCCTTGCGCAGGAAGCTGCGCCCCGGCCACAGGAAGAGATTCTTCGCCGCCTGCTGGGAGATCGTGCTCGCGCCGCGCAGGCGACCCCGCTCCTGGGTCGCCCGGGCGATCGAGTCGAAGTCGAAGCCGTAGTGGTCGGGAAACTTCTGGTCCTCCGCGGCAACGACGCACAAGGCCAGGTTCCGGGAGATGTCGCTCCAGGACGCCCAGCGGTAGTGGATGTCGCGGCCCTCGGCGAGGCGCTCTCGCAGCATGAAGGCCGTCGTCGGGGGCGGAAGCCAGCGCCACGGCGCCACCAGGGCGGCGGGCAGCAGCAGGACGATCGCCGCCGCGATCCACAGTGCGCGCCCCCAGCGACGTCGGGTGGCCCGCGGCGCGCGCCGGAGTCGGCGCCGCGCGCGGCGCTCGCCGCGCCGCTGTGCCCGCTGCTTCTGCCGGCGCCGGCGCGCGAGATGCCGGGCGGTCCTGTCCTTCATCGGGTCACCCGCTCCAGCGCGCTCGGGTCCGGGCGATCGGGAGGGTCACCCGCCGCGCTCCACCTCGCGATCGGCGCGCTGCACCTCGAGCTCGTGGAAGCGCTCGCGGTCGACCGACACGAAGATCGCCTCGGCCTCGGCGCACAGCGTGTCGCCCGCGTAGACGCGCGCCTCGGTGAACAGCTTGCGCCCCTCGCTGCCGGTGAACTCGGCCTCGAAGCGCAGCTCGGTGTGAAGCGGCGTCGGACGCCGGTAGCGCACGATCAGGGTTCCGGTCATGCCGGGTCTCCCCGACAGCGACTGGACGAAGCCGAGCACCTCGTCGAAGGCGGCGGCGACGAAGCCGCCGTGCACGCTGCCGGGAGGGCCCTCGTAGGCCGAGCCGAAGGTGGCGCGCGCCTCGGCGGTGCGGTCGCCGGTCTTCGCAATCGACACCGGAGGCGCGAGCGGATTCGCGAGGCCGATCATCGGACTCTGGTCGAAGAAGGCTGCCACGTCCCCCGCATTGGCGCTCTCGCCGAAGCCGTGCACGTAGCGCAGGCGAGGATGGGTGGCGAGCGCGTCGGCGTAGGCCTCGAGGCCCTCGGCGGCCCGCCGCAGCTCCGACTCGGGGGCGTCGCTGGGCATCAACCGCTCGATCACCAGGCGCATCGCCGAGGCGAGTCGCCGCTTCTGCGCCCACTTCTCCGGATCCTCCTTCGAGGTGTCCCAGGCCGATCGGAGCGGCACGCCGATGTCCGTCACGCGCGCGTCCCGAAGATCTCGAGCGTCGCGTCGAGGTTGTCCTGGAGTCGGCCGCGCGGCACGCCCACGCTGGGCGCGTAGAGCAGAGGCTGGTCGCACAGGTCCTGCCACTGGGCCAGGCGATCGTGCGCCTCGTCCCGTGTGCAGGCGATCGCGATCTCCTCCACCAGCGCGTCGGGCACCGCCTCGGCCATCGCCTTCGTGTCCATCTTCGCGAGCGCTTTGCGACAGGCGTCGCCGACCTCCCGCAGGCCGTGCAGGTCGAGGATGGAGTGGTAGATACCCGTGGTGAAGTAGAAGCCGATCTGGTTCTTGGCGTCCTGGATCGCGAGCGCGCGGTCGTCCTGGATCGAGGTCATCACGTAGGGCGCGAGGGCGCACGCGCCCTCGTCCCGTCCCGCCTTCCGCTCGGCGGCGCGCAGGCCCGGCAGCGTGACCTCGCGGTGCCAGCGGCGCGTGGCGATCGGGTGCCCGACCAGCCCGTCGGCGACCGCGCCCGCGGCGGCGATCATCCCGCGGTTCACCGCGGCGATCCAGATCGGGATGTCGACGCGCGGCGCGCCGGGGCGCGCGTAGATCGGGACCGAGAGCTTCCAGTAGTCGCCCTTCCACTGGAAGCCGCCGCCCTTCTGGGCGGCGAGGGCGGCCCGCAAGAGCTCCACCAGCTCGCGCATGCGCGGCGCCGGCGCGCTGAAGGGCACGTTGTACCAGTCCTCGTTCATCCGGCGGGTGGCGCTGCCGAGGCCGAGCACCAGCCGACCCCCAGACAGCTCGTCGAGGTCCATCGCCGCGCTGGCGTGGAGCAGCGGGCTGCGCGTGAAGGCGTTGGCGATCGCCGTGCCGAGGCGCACCCGCGAGGTCGCCTGGGCGATGGCGCCAAGCGGCACGTAGCCGTGGCGATTGAAGAACTCGATCGTGTAGACGCCGTCGAAGCCGGCCTGCTCGGCGCGCACCGCCAGCTCGACGTCGCCGCGCGCCGTGCCGGCGGTGAGGATGATGCCGATTCGCATGGGCCCTCCCGTGAGCCGTCCCCCCCGACGGGTCCGCGGCATGATAGCCGCACGGCCGTGACCGGATCTGTCAGGGGCGTGGGGTCTCCTGTGGGCGATGCGGGGCGATCGGGAGCCCCGGAAGGAGAACGAGATGCAGGCAGCTCGCGAGGTTCGCGATCGGGTGGATCGGGTTCGGATGGATCAGGGCCGGTCTCAGCGGGACCGGGTGGAACGGGACGCGCCACGCCGTCTCGAGCTGGAGGCGATCCGGCTCGGTCCCGTCGGGCGCACGGTGCGCCGCTGTCTCGTGTGCGGATCGCGCGAGGTGCACACCGACGCGGTCGAGCAGCGGGGTTGGGTCCTGCTGGCCGAGTGCCCCCACTGCGACCACCGTTGGACACAGCCGTTGCCCGAGCCGGCGCCGGCTCCCGCGTCGCGTGGTGTGCTGCGCGTGGCACCCGGGGTGCGGTGCGCCCCGGAGGTAGTCAGCGCGGCGTGATACCGTCGAGCCGTGAGGCTCGTTCTCTATACGGGGAAGGGAGGAGTCGGAAAGACGACGACGGCGGCGGCGGCGGCGGTTCGCGCCGCCGAGAGCGGGCTGCGCACGCTCGTCGCGTCCGCGGATACCGCCCACAGCCTCGGGGACGTCCTGCAACAGCGGCTGGGACCCGAGCCGCGGGAGCTGGCGCCGAATCTGTACGCGATCGAGATCGATCCGCGCGTCGAGAGCGCGCGCCACTGGGGCCGCCTCCAGTCCTTCCTCGCCCGCCTCTTCGTCCACCAGGGACTCGAGGAGTCGGTGGCCGAGGAGCTGGCGCTGCTGCCAGGGGCGGACGAGCTGACGATCCTGCTCGCGATCGAGCGCCTCGCGCAGAGCGGCGACTACGACCTGCTCGTGCTCGACTGTGCCCCCACCGACGCGGCGCTGCGCCTGGTGACGCTGCCCGACGTCGCGCGCGGCATGGTCCGCCTGGCCCTGCAGCTGGCGCGGGCTCTCTCGGGGGTCGCCGTGCCGGTGTTCCAGCGCGTCTGGTCGGCTCCCCTGCCCGGCGCCGACGTGTTCGAGGAGGCCGAGTCGCTGCTCTACGTCGAACTCGCCGCGCTGCACGCGCGCCTGACCGCGCCGTCGACCACGGCCCGACTCGTCGTGACGCCCGAGCGGATGGTGATCGACGAGGCGCGCCGTAGCTACACCGAGCTCGCGCTCTTCGAGGTGGCCTGCGACGCCGTCGTGATGAATCGCCTGCTCCCCGAAGATGCGGCGGGAGAGCCCTTCTTCCGCGAGTGGGGTCGCGTCCAGGAGGAGCGACGGAGGGAGGTGGAGGCCCTGTTCGCGCCCCTCCCCGTGCTGTGCGCTCCGCTCCAGGAGGACGAGGTGACGGGTCTCGCGCGCCTCTCCGCCCACGCCGGGCAGCTGTTCCGCGACGCCCGCCCCGAAGCCGTCCTGTGCCGATCCGAACGGATCCGCTTCGAGCGGGATGCCGACGCCTACTGGGCGCGTGTACCCCTGCCCGGCGCCGATCCAGCGCGCCTCGACGTGGCAAAGGTCGACGGGGATCTGGTGATCACGACGCCCGCGCGGCGACGCGCCCTCTCCCTGCCCCGGCGCTTCGTGCCGCTCCACCTGACCGGTGCGCGCCTCGACGCCGGCACGCTCCATGTGCGCTTCGAACGCGCCGCGGGGGATGGCGCGGGCGAGCCGATCTGATGCGGGTGGTGCTCCTCACCGGCAAGGGCGGTGTCGGCAAGACGAGCCTGGCCGTCGCCACCGCGCTCGCCGCCGCCGAGCGCGGGCACCGCTGCATGGTGCTCTCCACCGACGCCGCCCACAGCCTGGGCGATGCGCTGGAGCGGCCCGTCGGCCCGCAGCCGGTCGAGATCGCCGAGGGCGTGACGGCGCAGGAGGTGGCGGCGCTGGCCGAGCTCGAGCGCTCCTGGGGTGAGATCCAGCAGTGGCTCCAGGCCCTGCTCTTCGAATCGGACACGCTGCTCGCGGAGGAGCTGCTCGTGTTCCCCGGCCTCGAGGAGCTGGTGGCGCTGCGCGCCGTGCGCGAGGTGGAGCGCGGGGGTCGCCACGACGTGTGCGTGGTCGACTGCGCGCCTACCGGCTCCACGCTGCGCATGCTGCGTCTGCCCGACGTGCTGCGTCCCGTGATGGAGAACCTCTGGGGCTGGAAGCGCCGGACGGCGCGCGCGCTCCGCCCCGTCGCTGAGCAGCTCGGCGCGGGCCGGCTGATCGCGCCGGAGGCGGTGTTCGACGCCTTCGAACGGCTGTACGAGGACGTCGAGGCCGTGCGCCAGATCCTGCTCGACGAGCACCGCACCACCGCGCGCCTGGTCGTGAACCCGGCGCGGGTCGTCGTGGACGAGACGCGGCGCTCCTTCGCCTACCTCTCGCTCTACGGCGTGGCCACCGACGCCGTGCTCGTGAATCGGATGCTCCCCGCGTCGGCGGCCGAGGGCTACTTCGCCCGCTGGGCCGAGCGCGAGCGGGCCGAGCTGGCCGACATCGAGAAGTCGTTCCCCGTACCGCGACTCCACGCCCCGCTGCGCCCGACGGAGGTGCGCGGTGTGGCAGCGCTCGCCGCCCTGGGGCGCGAGCTGTACGGCGAGCGGGACCCGGCCGCGGTCTTCGTGAAGCGCCGCCCCTTGCGTCTGAGTCGGTGCGACGGCGCGGTGCAGCTCGAGATCGACCTCCCCAGCGCCGATCCCGAGGAGGTCGACGTGTGGATCCGCGGCGAGGATCTGTTCGTCGGGGTTCGCGATTTCGAGCGCCGCATCGCGCTGCCGGCCTCGGTCGCCGGCCTTCCGATCGCGCACACGCGCTGGCGCGACGGGGTGCTCGAGATCCGCTTCGCGCCGGGGGGTCCGGCCGCCGCGGAGACGACGTGAGCGACCGCGAAGCGGCGCGCCGGATCGTATCGCTGGTGCCGAGCCTCACCGAGGCGCTGTTCGCGCTGGGCCTCGGACCCCGCGTCGTCGGCGTCACCGACTGGTGCGTCCACCCCGAGGCCTGCGTGGCCCCGTTGCCGAAGGTCGGCGGCACCAAGAACCCGTCGATCGCGCGAGTGCTGGAGCTGCGTCCCGATCTCGTGATCGCCAATCGCGAGGAGAACCGGGAGCGCGACGTCGCGCGCCTGCGGAAGGCCGGTGTCCCGGTCTGGGTCACCTACCCGCGCACGGTCGCCGAGGCGCTCGCGCTGCTGCGCGAGCTCGCCTCCCTCGGCGCTCCGCCCGAGCGGGCGGGGCCGCTGCTGGCCCAGGTGGGAGAGGCGTTCGCGCGCGCGCGGGAGGCTGCGCCGGCGCGCGCCACGCGCGTCTTCTGTCCGATCTGGAAGCGGCCCTGGATGGCGGTCGGCGCCGATACCTACGCGGACGATCTTCTCCGCTGCTGCGGGGGCGAGAACGTCTTCGCCGGGCGCCGGGAGCGGCGCTACCCGATCGTGGAGGAGGCGCAGATCGTGGCCGCCCGCCCGGAGGTGATCCTGCTGCCCGACGAGCCCTACGCGTTCGGCCCCCGCGACGTCGAGGAGCTGGCGGCCCTGCCGGTTCCGGCCGCGGAGGCCGGGCGGATCCACTGCATCGACGGCACCCTGGTGTCCTGGTACGGGCCGCGGATCGGGCGGGCGCTGGACGAGATCGGGACTCTGCTCCGCTCCCCGGAGGCTCGGTAAGCTCTAGCTGCGATTGCGGTCAAGCGCTGCGCACCCGTTGCCGATACGCTGCCTGTCCAGGGGCGAGTCCGACGCCCCGGTGGAGCTTTCCGGCCCGATGAACCGACACCGCCAGATCGCGAGCCGAACGAGCCTGCTCGGGGCGGTCGCCGTCCTGTTGTGCGCGGCGGGCTCGGCGGGCGCCGCCGAGGTGATCACGGTCCGCGCCGGGGACCACCCCAAGTTCACGCGCGTGGTGTTCGAGCTCGACAGCGCGACCGGCTACCGCGTGGAGCGGATCGGCACCGACGAGCGGCCCGTGCTGCGCGTCAGCGTCGACGCCGCCTCGCGCGGCTACGACCTGCGCGCGACGGGCGACGTGCGCGGTGTGAAGGTGACCGGCGGCGCTCAGGCCGTCGCGGAGATCGAGCTGAGCAAGCCGGGCCTGCGGCTCCAGGAGATGATCCTCTCCAAGCCCTACCGGATCGTGCTCGACCTGATGAAGCCGGAGACGGCGCTGGCGGCTGCGCCCTCCCCGAAGCGCCCGGCGGCGAAGCCGAAGAAGGCGGAGCCCGCTGCGCCGCCCCAGGTCGCCCGGACCGCCCCGGCCCCCGCCCCGGCGCCGAGTCCGAAGGCCGAGTCGAAGCCGGCCGAGCCCGCTCCCGTCGCCCCGGCGAAGGCACCGGCTCCCAAGGCCGAGGTGAAGGCGCCCGCTCCCGTCACCCCGGCCAAGGCGCCCGCGCCGGAGAAGCCCGCGCCCGAGGCGAAGCCGGCGCCGGCCACCGCGGCTGCGAAGCCGGTCCCGCCGAAGCCCGCACCGGCCATTGCTCGCGTCACCCCGGCCCCGCCGGCAGAGGAGCCGAAGCCGGCCGCCGCCCCGCCCGTCGCGCCGGTGGTGCCGCGGTCGCTGGAAGAGCCCGAGTCGGTCGCCCGGGCCGAGGAGCCGAAGCCCACGCCCTCGGCCGCGCAGCCGAAGCCGCTTCCGGGATCGGAGAACCCGCCCACGCCGCCCGCTGCGGCGCCGAAGCCGACCGAGCCCGAGGCCACCGCCAAGGCTCCGCCGGCTCGCCCGGCCCTTCCGCCCGCGCCGGCCCTCGAGAAGCCGAAGCCCCGGCCCTCGCTTCCGGCCGCCCCGGCCTCTTCGCCCACGAGCTGGGTCGACCGGCTGACCGGCCAGCGCTACTGGCTCGCGGGAATCGCCGCGGCGCTGCTCGGACTCGTCGTCCTCGTCGTCGTCCTCGCGGCGCGCCGCCGGCGCGCCCTGCCCAACGACCTCGACGTGACGGCGATCGCCGAGGAGGTGGAGGAGACCAGCCCCGAGGCCTCCGAGGGCCTCGACTTCAGCCAGTCCGCAGCCTCCGATTCCTCGTCGTCCGAGGACTCCCCGTTCGCGGGGCTCTTCGATGACGCTGACGAGCCCGCCCCGCGCGGGACGGCCCAGCCTTCCGCCGCTCCAGGCGCTCCGCAGTCGGCACCCGCCGAAGCGGCGTCGGGATCGGGTTCCCTGTTCGAAGACGCCGGCGGTCTCGTCGGCGAAGACACCCCTCACGGAGACGTTCCGATGAACCAGGACACCGATCTTCCCGCCGACCCGAATCGCACGATGCCGCGCATGGGTGGCTCGGCCGCCTACGACGCCGGCGGCGCCAGCGCTGAGTCGACGCCCGACGTGGTGCGCATGCTCAAGGAGTTCGAGCGGCGGATCACGACGTTGGAAGCGAAGCTCGACGAGGCCAACGAGGCGCGTGAGAAGCTCGAGCGTCAGGTGGCCGCCCAGAGCGAGGAGCTGCGCGTGCAGCGGGCGGCGATTGCACGGACCCAGCGCGCACTGCGCACGATGAGCCGTGGGGACGAGGACAAGGCGACGGAGCCCGCCCTGCGCGACGGCGACACCCAGGCGAAGACCCGCGTCAACGTCTGAGCGGTGTCGGCGCCGCGGAGCGCACTCCTCGGCCGTTCGTTCCCAGAGCGAGCGCGCCGAGCGCGCCCGCGTAGCGACCGTCGTTCAGGAAGTGCGCCGAGCGGCCGAACATCCGACACACCACGTCGAGGATGGCCGTGAAGGTCGAGCCGATCTCCAGTGTCGCGCCGCCGAACACGACGCGCTCCACGTCGCAGCGCGCGGCCAGTCCCGCGCAGATCATGCCGACGTTCTCGGCGACGAGCCCGACCACGCCGTGAGCGAGATCCGCCAGCGACGCCTCGCCGTTCCTGGAGAGCTTTGCGAAGGAGGCGGCGTTGACGTCTCCGGGCAGCGTGAAGCCCTGGGGATAGACGTCGGAGATCAGCAGGTCCACGCGCCGGCGGTCGCCCCTGCGCGCCAGGTCGGCGATGGCGGCGAAGTCGCGCTCACCGGTCAGGGCGGCGGTCAGACCGACCACCGTGCCGCCGCCGAGCGCCGTGCCGCCGACGCGCGTCACGCGTTCGGGCTCGACCAGCAGCGCGGAGGTCCCGGTGCCGAGGGACACCATCAGGAAGCGCTCGGGTGCCACTCCCTCGGTGGCCGCCAGGAGCGATCGCGCTCCGGCCGCCCAGGCCTCGAACTCCCCGACGCTCACCGCTCGCGCGTTCCATGCGGACCCCAGACCGGGGGCGCCGCAGCCGGTCAGGCCCATCTCCTCCGGCGCCCAGCGCGCGAGGCGCGCGCTCACCCGGTCGAGGTCGTCGGCGGGCAGCGATTCGAGGGTCGTGCCCCCGTCCTCGGCACACAGCGCGAGCTTGACCAGCGTGGCGCCGACGTCCACGCCGGCGGAGCGTCTTGCGCCCTCTCGGGGCTCTCGTCGCGTCGTCAAGCAGCAGCCGCCTCCGGTCGAGGAAGCGCCTAATGTACACGCAGCACTATGGTCTGCGGGAGAAGCCCTTCTCCCTCACGCCCGATCCCCGCTACCTCTACCTCTCGGCCTCCCATCGCGAGGCCCTGGCCCACCTCCTCTACGGGATCGAGCAGGGCGAGGGCTTCATCGCCGTCACCGGTGAAGTGGGCACCGGCAAGACCACCCTCTGCCGCACGCTGCTCGAGCGCCTCGGAGCCGACGCCGAGGTGGCCTACCTGTTCAACCCCTGCCTGTCTGCCCACGAGCTGCTCGAGGCGATCCACCGCGAGCTGGGGCTTCCGAGCGACGGCACGCGGGCCCAGCTCCTCGACCGGCTCAACCGCTTCCTGCTGGAGGCGAGCCGCCGACACCGGCGCGTGCTGCTGATCGTCGACGAGGCCCAGGGCCTTCCGGTCGCGACGCTGGAGGAGATCCGGCTGCTGTCGAATCTGGAGACCTCCACGGAGAAGCTGCTCCAGATCGTGCTGTTCGGTCAGCCCGAGCTCGACGCGCTGCTCGACTCCCGCGAGCTGCGGCAGCTGCGCCAGCGGATCGGCGTGCGCTGGCGGCTCGATCCCCTGTCCGAGCCCGAGGCCGGGGACTACGTGCGCCACCGCCTGCGCGTCGCCGCGGGCCGGGATCCCAACCTGTTCACCACCGCGGCGCTTCGCGAGCTCCGCCGCCGCTCCCGGGGCGTTCCCCGGCTGGTCAACCTGCTCGCGGACCGGGCTCTGCTCGCGGGCTATGCTGACGGATCGCAGCGGATCGAGCGCGCCCACGTCGGTCGGGCGGCCCGCGAGATCCTCCGCGCCCGAGACCGTCGGCGCGGGCGGGGGCGACCCCGCTGGCGCGGACTCGCCGAGAAGAGGGCCGAGTGAGCACGATCCTGAAGGCGCTGCGGCGCCTCGAGGAGGAGAAGGCGGCCGCCGAGCAGGGCCGGCCTCTCCGCGAGCAGATCGCCGACCCGCCCCGCGCGCGCGAGGAGGCGCGACGCGGCTGGCTGCCCGCGGTCCTCGCGCTCGTGATCGGCGTGGGATCGGGCGGGGGGCTGATCTGGTGGCTATTCGGGGGAGCCGCCACGACGCCGGACGTCGTGGCAACGGCTCCGGTCGCGGCGCCCCAGCCGGAGGCCGCACCGCCCGCGGTCGCCCGACCCGTGGCACCGCCGGCGCCGCCCTCGGACGCTTTCGCCTCGGACGTCCAGGTCGTGGAGCGCCCCGATCCCGTCCCGCGCCTGGCCGACGGAGAGCCGCTCCAGCCGGCTCCGCTGGACAAGCCCGGGCAGCGGCGACCCATCGAGTCGTCGTCGGCGGTCCAGCGCGCTCGGGCCCTGGCCGAGACGCGGCAGGCGAGCCTCGCCGCCGAGCAGGAGATGCGGGCAGCCGCAGCCGCGCGGGCGCGCGCCCCGAGCCCCCCTCAGCCGGCCCCTGCACCCGAGATCCAGGAGCCGGAGGAGGTGGCCGTGGTGCCGAGGCCGGCACCGCGCGCCGAGGCCCCGCCCGCACCCGCTCCAGCGCCGGTCGCGGCGGCGAAGCCCGCCGTCCGCTCCGAGCCCGCCCCCGCGCCCAAGCCGGCTCCCGTCACCGCTGCCGCCGAGCCCGCCCCGGCGGCGAAGAGCAAGCCGACCGCCCCGGTCGAGCCGCAGACGGGGCCGGAGATCCAGGTGGAGCGGACCCGCTGGCACCCCCTCTCCGATCGCCGGGTCGCGTGGCTGCGCGTGGAGGGCGAGAGCGAGCCGCACGAGGTGGTCGAGGGTCAGGTGGTCGCGGGCATGCTCGTCGTGGAGATCCAGCCTTCGGGCGTGGTGTTCGAGCGCGACGGCAATCGGGTGCGGCGGGCGCTCGGCGGAGGCTGAGCGCGCGACTCGGCCGCTCTTCGCTGGCCGCCCTTCGGGCCTGCGGGCTCGCTGCGCGTCGGCCGACTCTCGAGTCGGCCTGTCAGCGCAAGGAGATCGAGCCGTTCGAGGTGCGCAGCTTGATCGGGCGCCCGCCGGCGCCGAGGCGGCCCGCGACGCGGCCATTCGTCTCGCGCGCCTTGTGACACAGCTCGCGGTCGTTGCGGATCACGCCGTTGTCGACGCGCAGGTCGACGTCGGCGTCCACCTGCTCGGGAAGATCGAGAACGATGCGCCCGTTGCTGGTAGCGAGCTGCACGCCTTCCTCCCCCAGGTCTTCCAGCGACACACGGATCAGACCGTTGGTGGTGGAGGCGTCGAGCGAGCCCGAGTGGCGTGTGATCTCGATCTTGCCGTTGCTCGAGCGTGCGGTCAGCTTGCCGCGCGTTCCGCAGCAGGAGACCTTCGCGTTCGTGGTGGCGATCTCGACGTCGCCCACCACGTCGGTCACCTTCGCCGAGCCGTTCGTGGAGCGGGCGTGGACGGGACGTCGAACGCCCTCGACGTCGACGCGGCCGTTCGCCGCGGCGACCCAGATCTCGGTATCGCGCGGCAGCTTGATGCACAGGTTTACGCAGCCGCGTCGGTTCCACTTGCGCGGGACCTCGATCTCGAGGTCGAGCCGCTCGCCGGTGTCGTGGAAGACGAGCTGGATCTCCTCGAGCAGACGCTCGGCGGCGTCGGACGACTCGGCGCGGGCGGTCTTGTGCGCCGTCACCTCGATGTCCTCGCGGTCCTCGCCGGTGATGCGCGTGATCCCGTTCGAGTTGTGCACGCGGAACACCTGGCCCTTCGGCGCGGCGCGGAGCTGGGTCTCGCGGATCTCCGCGCGCTCGGCCCAGGGGATCCCGGGCAGGAGGTGACGAAGCAGGCTCTTGAGGCCCGGCGTCCCATCCTGGCCGCAGTCGCGCTCTGCGTCCTTGCGCCAGGTCATGGATGGATTCCGCTCATCAGTGAAACCGGCGGTCCTGCTGCCGCTTCTTCGCCTCCCACTCTTCGTACTGGACCGCGCGCAGCTTCTGACGCATGCGATGCCGGCGCCAGCGGTGCTTGAGGTGAGCGATCGAGAACAGCGACCCCGCCTCTCCGCTGCTGCGCAGATACAGCCAGCCGACGAGGACGCCGCCCAGGTGCCCGACGTGGCTGATGTTGCCGCCGCCCGGGAACATGAGCGTCATCAGGAACAGCGCCGGGATCAGCCAGATCGCGCGAAAGGCGACCGGCGGGAAGATCAGCATGATCGTGCGATCGGGCCAGGTGAGCGAGTAGGCGAGGATCAACCCGTAGATCGCGCCCGAGGCGCCCACCGTCGGGATCCCGAGCCCGGACGGGATGCCGACGACGGCGAGCAGGTAGGGGATCGTCGCGATCAGGACGCCCGCCCCCACGCCGCACACGAGGTAGAAGCGCAGGAAGCGCTTGGGGCCCCAGGCCATCGCCAGCGGCGAGCCGAACATCCACAGCACGAAGCCGTTGATGGCGATGTGGCCGAGGCCCCCGTGGAGCCACATGTAGGTGAAGGGCTGCCACAGGTAGCCCTGTTGCCAGACCTCGAAGGGGATCACCGGAAGCAGCGTGTTCACCAACGCGTTCACCGGTGAGATCGGACTCTGAAGCAGGAAGACCGCCGCGAGGGTGATCAGGAGCTGCTTGACGATCGGCGGGGTGAAGGGGGGGCCAAAGCCCAGACCCGCGCCGCCCTGATAGCGTCCACCGTACACTCGCTTCGATCCCCCACTGTCCGCGTTTCCAGATTCGTCCGGGGCTGCGCGCTCCGGGACTCAGGCCGCCCAATGTGCGTTCGGCGCCCGGCTCGTCGGGCCCCGAACGGGTCCCTGGATGTCCTGGGATGGCGGGAAGGCGCGCAAGATCCCGCGAAGTCTTGGGAGGTTACGGCACGGCGAAGGCGCGAGTCAACGAATCTTGCCCGCGGGGAGCGATTCCAGGGTCGCTCGGGCCGCTTCCGCGTCCAGGCCCGACAGGTCGAGGACGGGCATCTCGAGGTCGAACGCGCGCACGCAGGCCTCGATCCGCTCCCGGCACTCGGCCGGCGTGCCCACCGCCAGGTTGGGTGCGATCTCGGCGTCGGGGAGCGAGGCGAACCACGGATTCCAGCGCCGGAACTCCGCCAGCACCTCGGCCGTCGAGAGCCGCCCGGTGCGCACGAAGATCCACATCCGGCGGCGGATCGTCCCGGGGTCGCGACCGATCCGGCGGCAGGCCGCCGCCAGGGCGTCGGCCGAGGCGGCCACGCGCGACGCGATCGGCGGCCAGTTGACGTTCCAGACGTCCGCATGACGCGCGATCACTTCCAGCAGCGCGGCGCCCTTGCCGGCGATCTCGATCGGGATGCGCCCGCCGGGCGGCGTGGGGCGCACGCGGGCCCCCTCGAGCCGGACGTGCGCGCTGCGCCGCGTCACGGTCTCGCCGCGCCACAGCGCCCGCACCGCGTCGAGGGTCTCGTCGAGCCAGGCGACGCGGTCGGCGGCGGACAGGGCGGGCAGGCCCCAGGCGCGGTCCTCGGGCCGGTCGCCGATCGAGGCGAAGAAGGCCAGGCGCCCCGGGGCCAGCCGCTCGGCGGTGGCGGCCACCTGGGCCAGGTGGGCGGCGTTCCAGTGCTGGGCGAGCCGGATCGACCCGATCGCGATCCGACGCGTCCGGACGAGCAGCGCCGTGGTGACCGTCCAGCCGTCGAGCACCTCCGCGTCTCGACGCACGGCGAGCTGGCTGATGTCGCCGTCGACGTAGGCGGCGTCGTAGCCCAGGGCCTCGGCGCGCTCGACCAGCGCCAGGCGCTCCTCCCAGGAGAGCGTCTGCCAGGCGAAGGCCACGCCCCACTTCACCTCCCGCGGCCCCACCTCACGCGAGTCGGCCCGCGCGGTGCGCGGCGTGGAGCAGGGCCAAGGCGCTCTTGGCGTCGCGCAGCTCACCGCGCCAGACCCAGTCCAGCGCCTCGGCGAGGGGCACGCGGATCACCTCGATCACCTCGTCGTCCTCGGGCCGGCTGGGCGTCGGCGAGAGGTCGAAGGCGGCGAACAGGTGGATCACCTCGTCGGTGAAGCCGGGGGTGGTCCAGATGCGGCCCAGCGACTCGAGGCGTCCGGCGCGAAAGCCCGACTCCTCCTCGAGCTCGCGCGCCGCGCACGTGGCCGGGTCCTCGCCCGCGTCGAGCTTGCCCGCCGGCACCTCGAGGATCGTGCCGCCCGCCGCGTGGCGGTACTGGCGGATCAGCAGCACCTCGTCCGGGGAGGCGAAGGGAACCACCGCCGCGGCGCCCGGGTGGTGGACGATGTCCATCTGCATCACGTGCCCGTTGGGCAGCGTCACCCGCTCGCGGGACACCTCGACGCGGAAGCCGCGCAGCGGCGGGTCGCCGGAGGCCTCGCGCTTTCCTGCGGACTTCGACACGGGCGGCAGGGTAACGTGACGCCGCGGAGGCCGCGCATGACGCGACAAGAGGACAAGATGGTCGCGATCGCGATGCCCGGGAAGGCGTGGGCGCTCGAGGGCATCTTCATCCGCGGCGAGGGCGAGGAGCCCGGCGGAGCGGTGATCGCGCCGCCCCACCCGCTCTACGGCGGCAGCATGGACTCGCCCGTCGTGACCGAGCTGACCTGGGCCTGCCAACGCGCGGGCTACGCGACGCTGCGCTTCAACTGGCGCGGCGTCGGCGCGAGCGGCGGCGAGCCCCGGGGCGAGCCCGCTGCGGCCGACGCCGACTACGGGGCGGCCCTCGCCTATCTCGAGGAGACGGTGCCCGGTCCGCTGGTGGCCGCGGGCTACTCCTTCGGCGCGGCGACGGCCGTGCGCGCCGCGCGCGAGAGCCCGCGCGTGCGGCGCCTGCTGCTGGTCGCGCCGCCGCCCTCGCTGCTCGACGCCGCCGCGCTCGCCGGCTTCCGCGGCCGCGTCCTGGCGATCACCGGGCGCCGCGACGCGATCGCCCCGGCCGACGAGCTGGCGGCCCTGTTCGGCGACGGCGATGCGCGCCGCCGGCTGGAGATCGTCGCCGACGCCGACCACTTCTTCATGGAGGGCCTGGCGGACATCAGCCGGATCGCCCGGGAGTGGCTCGAAGAGCGCTGACGATCCGCGCGGTGAGCGCGAGGATCGCCAGGGGTAGCGCCAGGATCGCCGCCCGCTCCGGGAGCGTCGGAGGTGCCGAGGG
>CAZZFT010000033.1:0-16184 GCA_964653555.1 uncultured Spirochaetales bacterium
CCCTACTGCACGATGCTGCTCGCCGACTACGGGGCCGACGTGGTGAAGGTCGAGTCGCCCGAGGGGCGCGAGTTCCGCGCGCCCGGCGGTACGCGCGACTCCTATTTCTTCCTGTCGGCGAATCGCGGCAAGCGCTCGGTCGTCCTGGACCTGCGCCGTCCCGAGGCCCAGGCGCTGCTGCTGCGCATCCTTCCGCGCTTCGACGTCCTGGTCGAGAACTTCCGCCCCGACGTGATGGAGCGCTTCGGGCTCTCCGCCGAGACCCTGACCGAGCGCTTTCCCCGACTGATCTACTGCGGGATCTCGGGATTCGGCCCGGACGGACCCTATCGCGACCGTCCCGGCCTCGATCAGATCGCCCAGGGAATGAGCGGCTTCATGAGCCTCACCGGCACCGACGAGACGGGTCCTACGCGTGCCGGCATCGCGATCGGCGACGTGCTGGCGGGCATGTTCGCGGCGCAGGGCATCCAGCTCGCGCTGCTCGAGCGCGAGCGCAGCGGCCGTGGCCAGGTCGTCCACACCTCGCTCCTCGAGGCGATGATCGGCGTGCTGTCCTGGGGCGCCGGCATGTACTTTGAAACCGGTCGCGCTCCGCGTCCGGCCGGTCAGCACCACCCGCTCTCCTCCCCCTACGGGCGCTTCGCGGCGCGCGACGGCTATCTGAACCTGGCCGCCGCGAGTGACACGCTGTGGCGTCGACTGGTCGAGGCGCTCGGCCGCGCGACGTGGCTCGCCGATCCCCGCTTCGCGACGCCGATCTCACGGCTCAAGAATCGCGACGCGCTCACCCGCGTGCTCGAGGAGCACTTCGCGACCGCCGACGTCGCCCACTGGGTCGAGCTGCTGAACGCTGCCGGTGTGCCCTGCGGTCCGGTCCTCGACCTGGCCCAGGTGTTCGCGGATCCCCAGGTCGAGGCGCGCGAGATGCGCGTCGAGCTGCCGCATCCCGAGGTCGGCACGTTCCAGACCACCGGACTGCCGGTGAAGCTCTCGCGGACGCCGGGGGCGATCGAACGGCGTCCGCCGCTCCACGGCGAGCACACCGACGAAGTGCTGCGCGAGTGCGGGCTCGGCGCGGAGGAGATCGCGTCGCTGCGGAGCGCGGGCGCGCTCGGCGCACAGGGGGCCGGGTGAAGGCCCCCGGAGGCCGCCTGCTCGCGATCGACTGGTTGCGCGGCTTCGTGATGATGCTGATGGCGGTCGACCACGCATCGAGCATCTTCAACGCCGGGCGCACCTCAATCGACTCGATCTACCCGGTGATCGGCTTCTCCGAGCCGGGCTGGGAGGCGGGCACGCCGCTGCCCGTCGCGCAGTTCTGGACACGCTGGATCACCCATCTGTGCGCCCCGACCTTCCTGTTCCTGTCGGGGACGTCCCTGGCGCTCTCCGCGGCGGGTCGCGCCGCGCGCGGCGCGTCGCCGCCCGCGATCGACCGCCATCTGGTCGCCCGCGGCGCTCTGCTCGTCGCCTTCGACGCGCTCTGGATCTCGCTGCTCCCCTCGGCCGCCGCGGGTCACTACGTGCTCGTGCTCCAGGTGCTCTACGCGATCGGGATGTCGCTGATCGCGATGGCGGCGCTGCGGCGCCTCCCGCCGGCGCTGCTGGTGGCGCTGGCGCTGGCGTGGATCGCGGGGGGCGAGCTCGTCACCCGCGCGATCGCTCCGCTCCCCGACTCGCCGGTTGGACCGCTCGCCGCCCTGCTCGTGGTGCCCGGCGGCATCGGCTTCGGCTGGGTCGCCTATCCGCTGCTCCCGTGGCTGGCGATGATGATGCTCGGCTGGGCCTTCGGCGCACACCTGTTGCACCTGCGGGCCGAGGGACGGCCCGCCACGGACGCGGCGGGGCCGTGCCTGGCGGCGGGGCTGGCGGCACTGGCCGCGTTCGCGGCCGTCCGCGGCGCCAACGGCTACGGCAACCTGGGGCTCTTGCGCGAGAGCGACGCCCTCGTCCAGTGGCTGCACGTGAGCAAGTACCCGCCCAGCCTCTGCTTCAGCGCTTTGGAACTCGGCCTGATGGCGCTCGCTCTGGCCGCGCTGCTCGCGGTGGAGCGCCGTCTCGAGCGACCGCCGAATCCACGCAACCCCTTCCTCGTGCTGGGCCGCACCGCGCTCTTCTTCTACCTGCTGCACTTCCCGATGCTCGCGGTGGCCGCGGTCGTCACGGGACTCGTCGGGACGGGCGGGCTCGTGCACACCTACGCCGCCGCCGCGACGGTGGTGCTGCTGCTGTATCCGGCCTGCATCCTTTACGGCCGTTACAAGACGGCGCACCCGGATGGCTGGGCGCAGTACGTGTGAGTCGTTCGAGGGCGCCGACCGGGGTCGTCGCACCACGGCCCGGGGAAGACGCCCTGGCTTCGCCCAACAGATTTTTCCCTCGCCTCGCGCCGGTTCCGATACCCTGGGCGCCCCCTTCGCCGCCCTTGCATCGAGAGGTCCACGATGGATCGCAATCGTCTAAATCGTCTTCCTTCCACCGGTTCGCTCGTTCTCGTCTCGCTGATCGGGCTGACGAGTGCACCCGCCGTCGCCCAGAACCAGGCGGATCTCGCGTCGCGCACGGTCGTCGTGCTCCAGAACCTGTGTGTCGCAGGTCCCACCAACTCGACCCTCGGCAACGGCAGCTGCGACATCGGCTTCGCGCTCGGCGGCGCCGAGCAGGCCCAGGCCGCGCTCCAGGTCACGCCGCGGGAGGCCACGGCCGCCAGCGCGAACGCGACCCAGACCACCACCGCCCAGGTCGACTCGGAGAAGGATCGCCTGGACAAGATCCGCGTGAACACAGAGCAGGAGGCCGGGGAAGGCGAGGAGCGGCTCGGCACCTTCCTCACCGCCTCGGGCGGTTTCGGCACGGTGGACGCGCGCGGCGAAGCAGACCAATACGACGTGCGCGGTGGCGGACTCCAGCTGGGCGTGGACTACCGCTTCACCGACAACATCGTGGCCGGCGTCGGCTTCGGCTGGAACATCCAGGAGAGCGACTTCGACACCGAGCCGGCGGCCGACAACAGCGGCTCCACGGTCGGTGGGGGCAACGTCGACACCAACGCCTTCACCGGGTCGCTCTACGGGAGCTTCTACGAGGGACCCTTCCACGCCGACGGCGTGTTCAGCTACACCTACGTCGACTACGACTTCGAGCGTCCGGTTGTCCTGGTGGACATCAGCACGCCTCTCTTCGCGCTCGCGAAGGGGGACACCGGGGGTAGCCAGGTCGGCGTGAGCGTCGACCTCGGCTACGACATCGATCTGGCCGGGTTCTCCTTCGGTCCGACGGTCGGGATGGACTACCTGGGAACCTGGATCGACGGCTACAAGGAGACCGGCGTACCCGGCTTCCCGCTCAAGTACGACGACCAGGACATCACCTCGCTGCTCACGAGCGTGGGTGCCGAGGCCTCCTACGCGATCTCGACCGGCGCCGCGGTGATCGTCCCGCACGTGCGCGCCACCTGGGAGCACGAGTTCGAGAACGATGCGCGCGACATCGACGCGAACCTGTTCGTGAACGACAGCTCGGCGTCCAGCAAGGTGTTCTCGCGCACCGAGAATCCCGATCGCGACTATGCGCGCATCGGGGCCGGCTTCTCCGCGCAGTTCCCGGGAGGGATCTCGGCGTTCTTCGACTACGAGGGGATCGTGGCGTTGACGGACGTCGAGTACCACCAGTTCACCGCCGGAGGACGGATCCAGTTCTGAGCCGGCGGGTGGTATGCTGGCCAGGTGGGTCCCCCCACCCACGGCGATGCCCTTGAGAAATCCCGGACGCTTCGCTGCCCTGCTCCCGACGCTGCTCGTCCTCGTAGCGTCTTGCGCGAGCGATGCCCCGCTTCCCGGCCAGGGAACCGCGGGCGAGGCCGACGAGTTGCTGGTGGTCGACTGCCTGCTCCCGGGCAAGGTGCGACGGCTCGGCACCCAGATGACCTATCTGACCCAGCGTCGGGCGATCAAGACCTCGGCGCGGGACTGCGAGATCCGGGGCGGTGAGTACACCGCCTACGATCGGGCCAGCTACGCGACCGCCCTGGCGGTGTGGCTCGAGCCCGCCAAGTCCGGCGACGCCCAGGCCCAGACCTACGTCGGCGAGATCTTCGAGAAGGGCCTCGGTCTCGAGCCCGACTACGCCGCCGCCGCCACCTGGTACCGGCGTGCCGCCGAGCAGGGCTACGCGCCGGCGCAGATCAATCTCGGTCAGCTCTACGAGCTCGGGCGCGGCGTGCCGCGCGATCCGGGACAGGCGCTCGCCTGGTACCGGCGTGCCTCGGGCCTCGAGGACCTCTCCGTCGACTTCGTGCCCTCCGCGCCGTCCCAGACCGAAATGGAGCAGCTCAAGCAGGATCTGCGCCGCCGCGAGGAGGAGGTCGACCGGCTCCGCCAGGAGCTGGAGACGCTGCGCCACCAGGGCGCCGGCGGAACGGGCGGCGACGCGGCGCAGGTCTCCCAGCTCGAGGTCGAGATCGAACGCCTGCGAACCGAGGCGGAGCAGATGCGCGTGCAGCTCGCCGCGAAGCCTCCCCTGGGCGTGAAGCTGCCCGCACCCACGATCGAGATCCTCGATCCCAACGTCCCGCTCACCCGCGGCATGAAGATCGTCCAGACGATCGAGGCCGAGTCGCACCGGGTGATCGTCGGCCACGTGGACGCGCCGGCCGGGCTCTTGAGTCTGACCCTCAACGACGCATCCCTGCCGGTGACCGACCAGGGCATGTTCCGCTCCGAGGTGGTGGTGGCGCCCGAAGGCACGCGCGTCGCGATCGTCGCTACCGATGCGAGCGGGGGACGCACCGAGCGCAGCTTCGTGCTGGCATCGGGCGGGTCGGCGACCGCCTCGGCCGAGGCGACCCGGACCGTGACGACTCCATCGATCGACTTCGGGGCCTACTACGCGCTCGTGATCGGCAACGATCACTACCGGAACCCGGAGATCCACGACCTCGAGACGGCCCGAGCCGACGCTCGCGAGATCGGCCACATGCTCGAGCGCAAGTTCGACTTTCGCGTGACCGCGCTGGAGGACGCCACCCGCTACGACGTGCTCTCGGCGCTCAACGACCTGCGGGGGAAGCTCACGGACCGGGACAACCTGCTGATCTTCTATGCGGGTCACGGGGAGCTGGACCGGGCCAACAGCCGCGGTCACTGGCTTCCCGTGGACGCCGAGCCGCGGAGCACCGCCAACTGGATCTCCAACGTCGACCTGACCGACATCCTGAATTCCATGGCAGCGCGCCACATCATCGTGATTGCCGACTCCTGCTATTCCGGCTCGCTCACGCGCTCGTCCCTGGCGCGCCTCGAGGCGGGCATGACACAGGAGGCCCGCTTCGCCTGGATGCGGGGAATGGTGGGGAAGCGGTCACGGACCGCGCTCACCTCGGGCGGGCTCGCTCCGGTGCTCGACTCGGGAGGGGGTGACCACTCGATCTTCGCGAAGGCGCTGCTCACGGTCCTCGGCGAGGCCTCCGAGACGATCGAAGGGCAGAGGGTGTTCCAGGAGATCTCGGCGCGCGTGGCCTGGGCCGCCGAGGCCCAGCGCTTCGAGCAGCTGCCGCAGTACGCGCCGATCAAGTACGCGGGCCACGAGAGCGGCGACTTCTTCTTCGTGCCGCGCAGCTGAGAGGTCGCTCAGAGCCCTTACAAAGCTCGCTGTTGCCGCAGTACAATGAGCGCCCCACCCCGATGGAGTCGAGGAGGTGTGCCGGATGTCACGATCCCTGCGAGCCGAGCTCGTCTCCGTCCTGGTGACTGCGCTCGCCGCGACGAGCGCAGCCGGACAGGACGCACCGACCGCTTCCGAGCTCGGCATCCTCTGCTTCCCCGACGGCAGCGAGAAGAACATCGACCCCGACGACGCCCTGTGGGCGGCGCGCATGATCTACGGCGAGACGGGCGGGAGCGCGACGGCCGAGGACGCGAAGGCGATGCTGTGGTCGATGGCCCAGCGCAGCTACTGGAGTCCGAGCTGGCGCCCGAAGAGCCTCGGCGATCTCATCCGCGCCTACTCCCAGCCGATCAATCCCCGCTGGACCCGCACCGGCAAGTACTGCAAGAAGTACTACGCCGAGGACTACGAGGGAGAGGTCCCCGACAACTGCTCCGAGTCGCGACTGAAGCGACGCGACCAGTACCGGGGGATCGCCTGGTCGGCGATCGACGCGACCGCTCGGGACGCGGTGGTCCAGTTCGGCGCGGGCACTCTCGACAATCCGGTACCCGGCGCCGTCGGCTGGTTCGCGAAGGGTCTGTGGAAGAAGCGCGAGCAGAGCGGGAAGAACGCCGAGGAACACATGGTGTTCCAGTCGGAGATCGAGAAGAACGTCTACTTCTACGCCGACGGTCCCGGGGCGGCGCTCGACACGCGCAGCTGGACCGCGAGCGAGGTCGTCGTGGCCGGTCCCGGGGACGCCTGCCCCGAGCGGAATTGATCCGCCCGGGGGCCGCAGGCGCCCAGATTCGTCCGAACAATGAAGGAATCCGTCCATGAAGCGAAGCGAGGTCGCGTTTCGAGGGGTCGTGATGCTCCTGGCACTCACTCTCACGTCGTCCGCGTCGGCGGAGGAGCCGACCGCGCAGCCCGTCGTGAAGCGGACGTCGGACGCGCCGGTGCCGCGCGGAGAGGCGCAGAGCCCGGATCCGAGCCGGGTCGTCGAGAAGCCCGTGCCCACGGTGCAGAGCCGGGTGGCGCCCGAGGCCTGCACGCCGAAGCAGGAGAAGGTGATCGAGGCGGCCCGCCGCGCCGGCGCGGTTCGCTCCCAGGTCGCGACCGATCGCGCTCGTGGGCTTCATCCCAACACCGGTGAACGGGACCGGCTCGAGGCGGAGCAGGCCGCAAACCAGCTGATCGATGTGGATGTCGACTTCGGCCAGGTCGTCGAGATCACGGAGACGATCCGCGACCGGATGTCGAGCGCGAGCCTGCCCGTCGTCTGCGAGAGCAAGAGCAATCCCAACTGCGCGGTCCGCGCTGCCTACGTGACGAACCTGGAGCCGCCGATCCACATCTGTCCCGCCTTCTTCGACACCAGCTCGAGCGAGCAGCGGATCCGCACGATGATCCACGAGAGCGCGCATCTGGCCGGCCTCCGTGAGCAGGGCGATTCCGAGAGCTACTGCGTGTTCTTCGACTGCGAGACCAACTGCGGCGGCTTCTACGCCGCGGATTCATGGGCGCACTTCGTGCACTGCGTCGCGGGCGAGACGCCGGACACGCCCTGACGGGCGCGCATCCGTCGCTCGCCTGGGCGCTCGCCGCCGGGTGCGCGCTGGTCGCGGTGGCCTGTCCCAACGCGCGGGCGCCGCTGGGAGGTATCCCGCCGGGCGACGTCAGCCAGCTCCTGCGTCTCGCAGCGATGCACGCGACGGCCGCCGCGGCGCTATGGGCGTCGCAGCGCCGGCTGGGCCCGGCGGCGTTCGAGTGGCTGGCGGTCTGTCTGCCCGCGTGGGCCCACCTGAGCGTCTTCCCCGCCGCCCTCACCCCGCTGGCCTGGGTGCCCCTGGCGATCGCGCTGCTGCGGGCGCCGACCCGCCGGCACGTGGCGCTGCTGGCCGGCCTCTCGGCCTCGACCCAGATCGTCGGTGCGGCGGGCTGGATCTTCCACTATTTCGAGCGGCCGCTGCTCCCCTCGCTCGTGGCGGTCGCGATCGCGCTGGCGCTCTGGGTTCCCGCCAGCCTGGCCGCGGCGGTCACCGCGCGCCGCAGCGCCTGGCTGCTGCCGATCGCGGCCGCTGCGTGGCCGCTCACGGAGTGGTTGCGCGGCGCGGCGATGGATCCGCCGCTGCCGGGCCTGTTCCTCTCGCACGCGACCGCGGACACCGGGTTGGCGTGGGCCGCCGTCCCGTTCGGCGAGCTGGGCCCGTCCTACCTGGTCTCACTCCTCGCGTTTGGCACCGGCCTGCTGTGGGTCCGCACGCCGCCGGCGCGTCGCTGGGCGTCGCTCGCGGCGGGGCTCGCGCTGGGGCTCCTGGCGGGCTGGTCGCCGAGCCGCGAGAGGTCGACGGGAGAGACGACACGCGTCTGTGCCGTCTCCGATCCCCACCGCCTCGAGCGACACCGGCCCGCCTTCGCGGGCGGCGGGCCGTCCGCCATCCGGGCTCTGGCGCACTACGCGGTGGACGTTCACGACTGCGAGCTGACCGTCTTCCCCGAGTACAGCCTCGAGCTGCCCGAGCGCGACCTGTTACCGAGGTCGGCCGGCGCGGGGCATTCCGGCGGCTCCCCTCTGGTGGCCGGCGTCTACGCGACGGTGCGGGACGCGACGGGTCGGCCCGTGGCGGTGCGCAACGTCGTGTGCGGGCTCCAGACCGACGGAGGGGAGGGCTTCTCGTGCCGCGATCCCCTCGACAAGCTCGTCTTCGCCCCGTTCGGAGAAGCGGCGCTCTTCCAGGATTCGAACCGCCTGGCCGGTCTCGGTCGCTGGCTGTCACGCCGAGCGACGGGGACCGACCATTGGGGCCTCACCGCGCGCCGCACCACCGGTGTCCTCGAGATCGGTGGCCATCGCATCGGCGCCGCGCTGTGCTGGGAGATCCTGATTCCCGACATCTTCGAGCGGAAGGGCATCGCGCCCGGAGCGGTGTCCCTGCTGGTGGTGCCCTCGGATCTGAACGGGTTCGGCGGCTCGCGGGAGGCGATCGAGCAGTTCCGCCGCGCGGGTCGCCTCCACACTCTGCGCCTCGGGACGCCCCTCGTCTTCGCCGGAACCCACGGAAGCTTCCTGCTGGACGCCCGGGGCGAGCTCGTACCCCCGCTGCTCCGGGAGTCCTTCCTCTCGGTCTGGGAGGTCGTCCTGCCCCCTTCGGACGCGGGGACGGATGGACGGGGTGAAAACCCGATCTTCCAGAAGGCTCTTCCTCCGGTGTAGATTGCGCGCGTGCGAACCCCCTTCCTCGTCGCCCTCTCGTCGCTCGTCCTGGCATGGGCCCCCGCAGCGGCGCAGGACGATCCGGACGTCTGGACCTACGCCCAGCGCTGCTTCGAACGCATCCACCTGGACGCGGCGGACCTCGGGGGCCCCTTCGACTGCACGCAGGGCAAGCGTCTCGTCTCCACGGTCGACGGCGTGGTCCAGGACCTGGACCTCTGTCAGGGCAGCCGCTGTGCCCAGGACATCCCCGACCAGTGCGACTACGGGACCTGGCTCGACGACGGCTGCTACGGCCACAGCTACATCCAGGTGCTGCCGACGCCTTCGAATCCGAAGGTGAAGGCCGCACTCCTGTGCAGGCACAAGACGCGCTGGGGGCTCGGCCCCGCCCCCCTGCTCGACTGGGACGGGAATCCCACCAGCGGCTTCGACGACGTCGCCCTGATCGCCCACAACGAGGGGAACGGGGAGACGTGCTGGTTCCAGAGCCCCGACGGTGAGGACGCGCATCTCGACGGGAGCCGGGTGCCCGGTCCGGGCACGGTGCGCGATCACGACTTCTGGACGAGGCCGGTCAGCACGCGCGACGTGATGTGCATCAAGTGCCACGACAGCGGACCGTGGATGAACAGCCGGTGGATGAACAACGCGATCGGCTCCGAGCTCGCGGGCAACCCCGGGTCTCCGCTCAAGTCGCCCTACAAGAACAGCGAGCCGCCCTTCGACGTATGGCCCGAGCCCCATTTCGTCGAGCTGGCCGGCGACGAAACCTGCACCGAGTGCCACCACATCGCAGCGGCACACGCGAATGCCGGGGGTTCACTCGGCGGTCCCGACTTCCACACGTGCAGCGAGTGGATTCGGCGCGCGACCGGACAGCCGCATCCCAAGGCCACCGCCGTGGGTCGCGGCTTCGACGTGACCTACTGGATGCCGCAGGGGCACGGGCTCTCGACGCCCAAGGAGTGGAGCGACACCTACCGGGCGAACGTGGATCGGCTGATTGCGTGCTGCACGGCCGTCGGCACCCTTCCCGAGAGTCAGTGGCCCCCGGGATGTCAGGAGGAGGTTCCGCCGCTCACCTGCCCGGTGGCCGAAGCCGCCGACGGAAGCTGCCCGGTCGGGCCCTGAGGACTGCCGGCGGCCGCTCAGTACTGGCCCGCACCGTACACCGAGTGGTGTCTGGCGAGTTCCGCCACCCGCGGCATGAAGACCTCCTCGATCGAGGGACAGGGCAGGGCTCCCGGCGAGTCGGCGCTCTGGATGTGGTGCAGGTAGTCCACCCCCCGCTGGATGTGGTTGGCCTTCTCCTCGAGGATCACCGCGAAGCGCTGGGGACTCACCTGATCCACCTGATGGTGCTGGACGAGCTCCCGGGCGAGGTGACGCTCGCAGGCCTGCAGCGCGGCGTCGGCGGGGAGACACTCGTTCACACCCGTGAAGCAGGCGGCGACGTCCATCGGATCGCCCGAGGGATAGGGCCCGACGTCGTACCAGGTGTCGTCGAAGTCCGAGCCGTACTCCTCGAGCTGGATCAGCACACTCTGGAATCGGCTCAGCTCCGCGCTGCCCTGTACCGACGGGTCCTGGAGCGCCTGCCTCGCCGCGGAGGCCGCTTCCTTGATCATGTCGCTGCTGGGCTCGTCGGAGGTCTCGAAGTCGGCGTCGGCGTCGACGCTGCCCTGGGCGCCCGCGACGCGGAAGGACACGCTCTGCACCCCGTAGCAGGTGTGTCCATCCTCGGTGTACTCGAGAGGCGTGTAGTCGGGTAGGATCGTCACCGACCGGTCTCCTGACAGGTCCTTGATCAGGTCGAAGACGCGATCGACGCTCTCCTCGGCGTCCGCGACGAGACCCGGGGCCCGCTCGGAGGTCACGCAGGTGCTCATCCACTCGACCAGCGTCACCTGGAGCAGGGCGTGGCGCTGGCTCTCGCTCGTACCGGAGCCGATCCAGACGTCCTTGCTCCGGCACCGTTCGACGAGACCCTCGGGCGGCGGATCCGTGGCACAGGACGCATCGGCGCGGGCGTCGACGACGAAGGCAGCGGAGATCAGAACGAGCCCGAGAGTACCGCGGAGGTTGCGGGCGCTTCCCACGCGCCTCGCCCAGCGAAAGAGAGGCCTCATGTCGAACTCCTTCGTGTAGCGGCGCTCGACGCCGCTACGACTTCGCTCTGTTGTCTGGACCGGATCACATGGTGTTCGTCTCGGGAATGTCGTTGATGAACAGGAGCGGCGAGTCGCTCTGCTGACGCCCGGAGCTCACGGTCTTGTTCCCTGCGAGCATCCACAGGATCTCGTACTCGTACCGGTAGTCTCCGACTGGCAGCATGAAGTCGACCTTCTGGCTGAGCTCGCCCTTCGAGGTCTTGAGCGTCACCCGCTCCGACCGCTCCACCCCGGCGAGCTCGTAGTAGAGGGTGAACACCACCGCGCGCACACCGGCGCTCTCGAGATCGGTGGGATCGCCGTCCAGCTCGACCGAGCGCCGCTGATACGGAGAGAGCAAGGGGATGGTTCCCTCGGTGGACTCCGTCCACGCCTGCTCCACGACGTTTCCGCCGTTGAAGCTCCACAGCGCCCGGTACTGGTAGCGGAGCCAGGCGGCCCGATCGTCGTCGCCCTTCCAGCCGTAGAGCAGGCGGAAGTCGTTGGCCCGGGTGCTGAAGTTCTCGCGGTCGATCCGGACCTCGCCGATCGTCGGCTCGCCCCCCTCGTGCTCCTTGCGCAGCTGCACGCTCACGTAGTTGATGTACTTCTTGAAGTCCTCGGCGTTCGAGTTGTCGACCGAGACCGCGATCTCGCGCTGCTTGTACATCGGATCGGCGAGGTTCACGCTCCGGAAGACCGCGTCGTCCTGGAGATAACGGCGGAGGTCGCCGATGTTCTCCTCGAAGGGCAGGTTGCGCGTGGCCGAGCGGTACTTCCTGAAGTCGACGTCCATGTCGAGGCTCTGCCGCTCGCGCTTCAGGGTGTAGGTGAAGATGGCGCCGAAGCCGCCGAGGACCAGGTCGTCGACGCTTTCGTTGAACTTCTGCTCCTTGCCCTTGAGCGCGACGAGCGCCTGCTCCTCCTGGTCGGCGATCTGCGCGAGGCGCTGGGCCTCCTGATCTGCCGCCTCGACCTCCGCCTCGAGCCTCGGAACGCTCGCCTCCACCTCCTGCTGGCGCTTCGCATCCGCCGCCTTCTTGGCCTCCTCCTGCTGCTTGCTCTTGGCGGCCTCCTCCTGCTGCTTCTTCCTCGCCGCGGCCGCCTCCTCCTGCTTCTTCTTCGCGGCGGCTGCGTCCTGCTGTCTCTTGAGGGCGGCCGCGTCCGGCACTTGCTTCGCGACGTCGCGCGTCTTCGTCCCGTCGGCCGCGGCCTTCTTCTCGGTCTCCGCTTTCGCCTGGGCCTTCTCCTCGGACTCCGCCTTCTCCCGGGCGGCCACCCACTTCGCGCGCAGATCTCGCGCCCGGGCCGCGGCCTCGTCGGCCTTGGCGCGGGCCTGGCGCGCCTTCGCCTCCTGGGCGGTCACCTGGCTCTTGTACTGGCTCGCCCGGCTCTCCCAGTCGGTCTTGCGCGTATTGCGGAGCGCCTCGGCGCGCTGCGCCACGCTCTGCGTGTCCTGGCCCTTTGCGCCCGCCGCACCGTCGCCAGTCTTCGCGTTCTGGGCGATCAGTCCGTTCGACTTGTCGAACATCAGATCGCGGATGTCCTCGAAGGTCTTCTTCACCATCGCGTTGAAGTCGGCGTCGCCGTCGCCGACCTGCGTGAACCGGATCGCGCCCTGCTGGCGCAGGTCCTCGAAGGCGACGTCGATGTCCGTCTGGGTGAGTGGCGTGGCGAGTCCCGCCCGAAGCCTCTCGTTCGAGTACATCCTCTCCCAATCGACCTTCACGCTCGCATCGACCGGCGAGTTGACGCCGTCGAGTTGCATCTTGAAGACGAAGGTGATGTCGGGGGTCGCCGAGTGGAACGACTCCCAGAGCACCTGCGCCCCCTCGCGGGTGAGGCGCGCGGAGACGGCCGCCTTGCCGCCCTCGAGGATGGGCGCTTCGCCGATCGCGACTACCTTCTCCACCCACCTCTTCTCCTTCTCCAGCTTCTCCTCGCCATCCTGTTGGAAGCTCGAGACGAGCATGAACTGGCCCGCCGAGTACGAGGCGGGCCCGACGATCTTGCCCGCGGGATCGATGTTCGCCAGCAGGCGCTGGGCTTCCGCGAGCGCCTGCTCCCGCTCGCTGTCGGGCACGCCGAGCTCGACGACCGCGTGCACCAGTCCGCCCCCGCTCGCATCCGTGAGCGAGCTCGTGCCCCCGGCGGACACCGCGTTCTCGACGAAGCGAAGGAACGAGAACTGGGGCTTGCCGCTGGGGTGGCGTGCGAGCTGCGCCTGGGCCACGACGTACAGGTACGAGTGCGGATCTTCGGCCAGGGGGAACAGCCAGTAGCGGCCCGCCGTCACGCTCCGATCGAGGACGATCTGTCCGGCCGACGATGCGAAGGGCGCAGCGAGCGCCACGACCAAGGCCGCCCCGCCCCAGAGCCTGCGTAGGAGCATCACGTCGTCGTTCCCTCCCGAATCCGTGAGATGTCCGGCACGCGGCATTCTAGATCGGGCCGACCCCGCTCGGCGCTTGCATTCGACGAGCGCCCGGGCGTAGGCTCGATCGCCCCGTCCTCCGACGCTCTGGAGATCGCGATGCCCCCGCCGTCTCGCCGATCCCGCTCGCTGCGCCTCCACAGAAGCCGTCCCCTCGGCCTGACCCTGCTCGTGCTGGCAGGGGCCTTTCCCCTCATGGCTGCGGCCGACGAATGCGACGACACCCGCGAAGCCCTGCGCATCGAGCTCGCCAAGCGCTTCTCCAGCCCCGACGATCCGGCCGTCCTCGAGCGCCGCGACCGCATCGAGATGCTGTTCGCCCGCACCTCCCCCGACTGCGCCGAGGTCCTCTACGAGGAGCTCGGTCCCGAGGACAACGGCGACGAGCTCTCCCACGCCTTCCACTACGCGCTCGCCACACCGACCCGGAAGAAGCTCCGCGAGATGCTGGCCTTCGTGTTCACCGACCTCCGCAAGATGCGGGGAGAGGCGGAGAAGCTCTCCGACCCCGAGGAGAGCCGGGAGCTCGTCTGCTGGCTCGACAAGCTGGGCGCCGGAAGGGCCACCGACGATCGGGTCATCCAGTGGAAGACGCTGCAGGAGAGCGGCGACCCTCTGCCCTCGCTGGTGCAGGGGCCCGACGACGTCGACGCGATCACGCCGGAGCGTTACCCCCTGTTCACGTTCGTCGGCGCGGTGTTCGATCTCGCTGCGATCGACGGCAAGGGCATCTCCGACCTGCGTTCCGTTCGCGAGGGGACCTGGGAGGCGATCCGCGAGCTCGACGCGCAGGCCGCGAGCCTGCCGCCCCACCTCGCGGCGATCCGCGGCTGGATCGAGCAGCAGCGCTCGAGTCCATCGAGCGTGATGAGCTGTCTGTGAGGCGAACCCTCACGGGCGACGATCGACGTCCACCACCGGGGAGTCCGGTGATGGACTCGCCAACCCCTGTCACGGAGTCGGATCGATGCGAATCTCGTCTTCCTCGGCCCTCGCCGTCCTCTTGCTGTTTCCCGCGGCCTCCCCGGCGCAGGAGTGCGTGCTATCGCTGATCAACCAGCCCGCCGAGGATCGCGTGGTCACCGACTTCGCGAACGAGCTGTTCGAGAAGCGCGCTGCAATGGGCACGAACCTGCTCTCGGCGATCGACAACTTCGAGAACACGATGCAGTTCGCCTCGGGCTTCGAGGCGGAGCCAAAGGTCGCCGAGGCCCTGCTCGCGACCGCGTTCAAGGAGTCCTCGGGCTATCTGGTGGGTCTCGCAGACAAGCAGGTCCCGGGCACGAAGCAGGTCGTGGCGGCGATCCAAGCGGTTCAGGCCGAGACGAAGCGCGCCGTCGCGGCGCAGGCGAGCCACGACGTCGGGACGTGGATCCGCACCCAGCGCACGATCGTCAGCAACCACATGACCGGCGCGACGGAGGGCGCCCTGCCGACGAGCGTCTCGATCAAGGACGCAATCCTGGAGGATCTCTGCTGGATCCAGCAGGACGGTGGCGACCTGGAGGCGGCGGTCGAGGAGATCGCCGCGGCCCAGTCCGAGCTCGGCCCCGTGCCGACCGAAGAGGTCTACCGACGCGCCCTCTTCGAGGACTGGATCCGAGCGAACTTCGACACGATCGGAGGCGAGGGGAAGACCCCCGGGACCGTGCACATCGCCTGGGAGGTCGACGTCGAAGGCAGCCCCAACGACCACCCGGGCGGGCCCTACCCGCTGGTCTGGGACGAGGAGGACTGGACCGCGGAGGTGGTGCTGCCGAGCCCCTACGGCCAGCGGATCGCGGGCGGCTTCAACGAGCTCGGCATCAACCCGGTCGACGTCCGCGTCGTGAAGAAGGTCTGCTTCGAGACCGACGGAATCGCCGGTGGAACAGCGACCTACTGCGGGGCGCTCCAGGCCGACGGCAGGGATCGCTTCGGTCCGAACACGCCCTGGGCCACCCAGGCCTTCGCGGACTCGGCCTGGCGGGAGGGGACGACATCGTTCCGCGACTGAGCGTCGCCGCTACTCGTGCTGGAAGATGCGGGTCGCCACGAGCGGCTCGCCCGCGACGTCGGCAGCGACCAGCTGCGTCGGGATCTCCAGCCCCGCCGAATCGGGCAGACGCGCGATCTCGCCGCTCACGGGAGTCACGATTCCCCGCCGCTGCATGCGACCGAACTGGAGGATCGTGGGAACGCTCACGTAGTGGATCTCTCCGTTCGCACCGACCGGGTCGGGCGCCGGCTTCGCGGCGAAGATGGCGAGCTGCCTCTCGAGGGAGGCATCGGGCACCGGGCTCACGTAGAAGTAGATGTGCTGCAGGCCGATGTACCGGTCGAGCTGGTACCAGCTCTCGCCGCCGGGAATCAGGATGCGCTCCCCCGCCTGGACGGGGTTGGTCCGATCGGGGAACTCCGACGGGAACAGCGTCTGGACCCGGCCGACCGCGTCGACGCCCACCACGTATATGTAGGCCGGCTGGTTCGGCCGAAACAGGACGCGGAACTCGTCGCGGATCGATTCGCCGATCCCGTCGAACAGCACGTCGTTGTCGGCGATCGCGACGGCGCCCTGCCCCAGCTTCTTCAGCAGCGCGGTCTCGAGCGAGAGCGGAACGTCGACCGCACGCGGCTCGAGCGGATACCCCCCGTCGTCCGCCCGCGCCGAGGCCCAAGGACTGGCCGAGGTCGGCCCACCCGGCTGCGGGTAGCCGCCCTGGGGCGGGTAGCCGCCTTGCGGGGGGTAGCC
>CAZZFT010000033.1:16284-39183 GCA_964653555.1 uncultured Spirochaetales bacterium
GGGGTAGCCCTGCGGCGGGTAGCCACCTTGCTGGGGATAGCTCTGCGGGGGGTAGCCCTGCGGCGGCGGATAGCCGCCCGGAGGCGGGTACCCCTGCTGCGGCTGCGGCGGGTAGCCTTGCTGGGGCGGATAGGCCTGCTGCGGCGGAGCGCCGGTGGGGTAGCCGCCTGCCGCCCCGTAACCGGGCTGCGCTCCCGGCTGCTGCCAATCGCCGCCTGGCGCAGGCGGCGCGCCCCAGCGCTGCGGAGGAGGCGGCGGCGTGCTCGCGCTTCCCCAGGCGTTGACCGGCTGCGGCGGGCCGCCCGTCTGGAGTGCCGCGTAGTCGTCGCCGACCTTCTGCTCCACCTCTTCGAGACGTGCGAGCTCGCGCTGCTTCTCCCGGTGATCCGCCCACCAGTCCGCCGCCGCTCCGCCCACGGTAGTGAGCGTCCCGATCATCAGCAGCACCTGCTCGGTGTAGCCGATGTCGCGCACCTGTTCTCCGGTGACCGAGTCCACCTCGCACACCGCCCACTCGTTGGAGCAGTCGGAGAGATAGTTGAAGGCGACCACCGATGCGATCGCGCCGCCGGCCACGATCGCATAGGGCAGAACCTTCTCGACCGTCTCGCAGGAGAGCTGTCCCGAGGCGACGACGACGACCATCGCGATCCGGATCCGCCTGACGAGCCGACGTCTCGGCCGGCTGTCCCGAGGCTTCATCGTCGAGTCCTCCATGTCGGACCTAGGATCCCTCGGGCTTGCGCACGAAGACGACCCGCGTCAGGTAACCCTCGGAGGGGTGATAGAGGACGATTGCGTTGTACTGTCGAGACATCGCGTAGTGCGCCCACCCCTGGTAGTAGTTCCACGCCGCCATCCCGAGCGAGAACGCGAGCCCGTAGGGGATCGCCTTGGGGACCAGGAAGGACGTGTCGGGTCGGAACTCCACGTGCCCGTCGTCGCGCTCGTTGATGACGTAGAGCCACTTCTCGAGCCGATCGGGCATGTTGCTGACGGTCGCATCGGTGCCTGCGAAGGCGACCGTGATCGTCGGCAGCTCGTCGGTCATCGACTTCTGGAGCTCCTTCTCCCAGATATCGGAGTCGACGAAACGGAGCTGGCTCGCGGAGGGATCCCCCTTCGAGGCGCAGGCCAGCACCCCGAGCGAGAGCGCGATCCACAGCGCCGGCCGCTGGTGCACGGTCCCGATCGGGTGCGCGCGGCGTCCTCGGTCTTCGCGCTCGCGGCTGCGGGCGCTCATTCCCGCACGTCCATCGTCACCGAGGCGGCGGCCCAGTCGGCGTGCCAGGCCTCGGTCGGCGCTTCGGGGGGACTCGCCGAGGGCGGCGGTTGCGCCGGGGGCTCCTCCACGTCCGCGACGAGCTGGAGTCCCCGCGACGCGAGGCTCGCGAGCTGCAGGCGCAGGGCGGCCAGGCCTTGCTCTTCCGTGCCGCGCGTCGCCGGAGCGCTCGGATCGAGGGCGTCGACTGCCGCGCGCAGGGCCTTCGCGGCGCGCGGGTCCCGGGTGCAGAAGGCCCTCACGGTATCGGTGCCGGCCGGCGGGGAGTAGTCGATGTGGAACCCGGCGCGGTTGCCCGAGGCCAGCGAGTCGGGGATCAGCAGCTCCTCTCCCGCCTTCATCGCGCCGTCGGGGTGGTAGCCCTTGCCCTCGGAGAGGGGATTCGGGAACAGCACCTGGACGCGTCCGCTGGAGTCGACGTCGACGACGGTGAGCGTGCAGTCGGCGCTGGCGCGCACTCGGAGCTGCAGGCTGTTCTGGGGTGTGCGCGGATCGCCCGGACGGCGGATCTGGAAGCGGGGAGAGTCGGAGGACGAGACGAGCACCATGCCTCGCTCGTCCCCGGGCCGGGCTTCGGGCGCCGCCTTGGCCACGACGCCCAGCTCGATCTCGATGGACGAGGACGGGTTGTCCAGCGCCAGGAGCTCGGCGGCGGTGATCGAGCGCGCGAACAGGTTGGTGAGCTCGGCGGCGAGGGCGTTGACGTCGGTGGCGTCGAGGTCGGCGATCTCGAACAGACCATCGGCTCCGGTCACCGCGCAGCGCGCCGCCGCGCAGCGCACCACGAAGCGCGCGAACTCGCCCGGACCCACGAAGTGCACGCTCGACAGGCGCCCGACCAGGGCCGTGCGCAGCGATTCCGCGCGCTGCGCGTCGGTGTCGACCAGCGCGACCGGGATCTCGCGCGCGGCGGGCGGCGGGGCCAGCGCCACCGCCCGAGCTCCCGGCGGAACCTTCGCGTCCGGAGGCGAGATCTTGGCCCGGGCGTCGCCGCCCTCGATCGCGATCACCTCCGCCTCGGCGAGCGCCTCGCCAGGCGGGAAGCGCAGCTCGCCAGGGGGGTACACCGCCCACAGCGAGCCCCGACCCGCGCCGAGCGCTGCGCCGCGCCGCAGCCGGACCTCGGTGCTGCCCAGCGGCTCGACCTCGATCCACGCCAGCCGCGCCGGCTGTGCGCCTCCGCTGGCCTGCGGCGCCTGGGCGGGAGGCGGCGCAGGCGGGGCGAGCAGCGGACGATCCAGCTCCGACGCCTCGGCCTCGAGCTGGGGGTCGGGCATCTTGCGCAGACTGAGCTGACCGCGGATCCGCTCGAACTCCTGCTCGACGCCGGCGAAGACCTCGCGCGCCGAGGCCGTCGGCGCGGAGCGCGAGAGGCTCCGCCCCAGCGCGTAGCTGAACAGTCCGTGGGACTTGCGGTCGACGGGCCCGTCCAGCGCCTCCTCGTCCTTCGCCGCTCCCGTCAGGAGCACGTGCCCGCTCGACACCAGCGGCACCACGGAGCGCACCTGGGCTCCGCTGCCGCGCAGCCCGTCGTAGAGGTCCGCTCGGTCGTCGGGCGGCACATAGCGCGGGCGGAGTCCCCCGAGCAGCGCATTGGCGTCGCTCATTGCGCCGAGGCTGCGCGTCGCGGTGCCCGAGTGGCACGAGTCGAGTACGACGACCACGGCGTCGGTGTGGATCGCGGCGAGTTTGTCGCCGATCTCGTCGTCGGTGATGTCGGCGACACCGGGTGTGCGCCCGTCCTGGGGGACGATCGTCTCGTCGAGGCCGTCGTCCTCGTCGCCGTCGCGGTCTCCGATCTGCGAGCCGTGGCCGGAGTAGTGGATGTAGACGAGATCCCCCGGCTGGGTGCGCTCGGCGAGCCGGTCGAAGGCGGCCAGGATCGCCGCCCGCGTCGCCTGCCGGTCTTCGAGGACCTCCACGTTCTCCTCTGCGAACCCGTAGCGGGACACCAGGATCTCGCGCATCTGCTCCACGTCGTTGATCGCACCGCTGAGGCGCGGCACCGCGACGTACTCGTTGATGCCGATCAGGAGTGCGCGCGACACGGCCTGACCCGATGCGGGCGCGAGCAGCAGCAGTGCGCAGGCAAAGACCTGGAGCGGTCGGAGCGAAAGCCTTCGCGGGAGCGCGTGCGGCCCTCGCCGGGATCGCAAACGGGGACGCGTTTCCTGCATTGTACCTACCGACGCCGGAGCTCGAGGGTGTAGCATCCTATCAATGAGCCCAGCTGTGAAGAGGTTCACGGCTCGTCTGGCAGCAACGGCCGGATTGCTCCTGCTCATCGCGCTGGGAATCGTCGGGTCGGCCCGGTGGTGGGCCCGATGGGCGATCGGGGCGGCGCTTCGCACGGCAGATCTTCCGGCCTTCGTGTTCGAAGTCGAGGACGTCTCGTGGGGGCGGCTGCAACTCTACGGGATCCGCCTCGATTCGGGGGAGCTTGCTGCGGATCGCATCGATCTGCGCTGGACCTGGCGAGACGTCGCTGCGCGGCGTCTCGCCTCGGCCGAGGTCGAGGGTCTCGACCTGCACCTGCGCTACGGCACCGACGGCTGGTCCTTCGGAGCGCTCGAGCCCTCGGCCGACGCGCTTCGCGGATCGTCCGGAGTCGCGACCGCCGGGTCGCTGCGGGACCTGGCGCGGGCGATTCCACTCGGGCGGATCGCCGCTCGCGATGTTCGGATCACCATCGAGACACCCGCGGGGCCAGTGCGGGGTCGGGCACACGTCGACCTCTCCTTTCAGCCGCAGGTCGAGGGCGAGACCGCGATCGATTGGAGCGGACCCGCCGAGACGGTGGGAGAGCTCGAGGCCCGGATCGATTCCGCCGGGGCGCTTCGCGGCCGGATCCATCTCGACCTGGATCGCTCGCTCCTCGAGCTGTGGCAGGGTGGCGATCCGCAGGCCTGGCCGGGTCGGCTGACTCTCGACGCCGAGGGGGAGGGCGATCTCTCCTCGCTGCGGCAGGGGACACCCGTGGATCTCGCGTTCGCGGTCGACGCGCACGTGGGGGAGCCCAGTCCGATCGCGGGAAGCCGTCTGCAGGGACCGCTGCGCGTCCGCTGGGAGCCGGAGCAGCTGCTGCTCTCGCTTCCCGAATGCGTTCGGCTGACCCTGCCTCGCGGAGCCGGCAGCGCGACCGCGGCTCTCGATGCTCCCGCCGCGATCTGTCTCCGCACCGAGCCCAACGCACCGGTCCGGGTGGCGCTCGCGGAAGCGGTTCGGTTCGACGCGCCGCTCGCCGCCGGCGCGCCCCATCTCGCGCTGCGCGTCGGTGGGCCCGAGGGTCGGCGCTATCGCCTCGTCGCGCCGCGACTCCAGCTCGTCGTGCGAGCCGACGACGGCGCACCGCACGGCACACTGCAGCTCGACGGTGACGCGCTCGAGCTTCCCGACGTGGGGCTCGCGCTGCGCGGCGTCCAGGTGGAGGGGAGCTGGAGCACGGTCCAGGAGGCGACGCTCGACGCTCGCTTTCGCGTGGCGGAGCTCGTGGACGGCGCCTCGCGCTTCCCGGTGATTTCCGGTTCCGGACGCTTCGTCGCCTCTCCGCGGCGGATCCGCTTCGACGCCGACGCCCGCGACGCGACCGGCGAGCTGCGCGCCCGCATCGAGGGCTCCCACGCACTCGCGACCGGCGGCGGGCAGGCCGATCTGCACTTCGAGACGCTGCGCTTCGATCCAAAGAGGACGGCGCTCTCGTCGCTGGCGCGCTGGTGGCCGCAACGCCTGCGGGTCGAGCGCGGTGCAATCGACGTCGACGCGCGGCTCCGATGGGGAGGGCCGGGCTTCACCGCCGCCGCGGACGTATCGATCGCCGACGCCGCGATCGCGGCACCGGGTCTACGGATCGAAGGGTTGGAGGGCGAGCTCGGGCTCGCCCGGCTCTCTCCTCTCACGACGCGCGGCGTGCAGGAGCTCCGCTTCCGCGGCGTGGAGGCGGGGGTACGGCTGGGACCGGGCCGCCTCGCCTACGCGCTCGAGCCCGATCACGTGCTGCGCATCGAGCCGTCCGAGGCGGAGCTGGCGGGCGGCACGCTCGGCGTTCACGGCGTGCTCGATCTGGCGGGAGGACCGGGACAGCGGCTCGCACTGCGCCTGAGCGAGGTCCAGCTTCCCGCGCTGCTCGCGATGGCGCCGGTCGAAGGTCTCCAGGCGAGCGGGATCCTGAGCGGCGAGATGCAGCTCGCCATCGAGGAGGGCCGTCCCGTGCTTCGCGGAGGCGTCCTCCGCTCGACGGACGGCGGGCGCATCCAGTATCGGCCGGACGGATCCCAGCCCTCGGATCCGGCCGCCACCGACGTCGCGGCGACCGTCCGCGAGATCCTGCGCGACTTCCGCTACGAGCTGCTGGACGTGACGATGGAGGGCTGGCTGGACGAGCGAGCCGCCGTACAGGCTCATCTTCGCGGGTATAACCCCACGTTTCAGGGCGGACATCCGGTCCACCTCACCCTCAATCTCAGCAGCGAGTTCGGGGAGCTGGTCGACGCGATTCCCGAGCTGCGCGCCCTCCTCCAGCGGCTGGCCGAACGCGAGAGCGCACGTAGCGACGCCAAGCGCTTACACTAGGCCGCCCCGTCGGGCGGAGGAGTGGATTTGGAGCGCCGTTCGATCGCGTTTCGCCCGGAACGCCACGGACGCCCGGCCGGGAGGCGAACCGGCCGCGGCGCGGGGTTCGGGGTGCTGACCCTGCTCGCGTTCGGGCTCGCGAGTCCGTCGGCCGCTCAGAGCTATCCGCCCGTCGTCGAGGTGACGCCCGAGCCGGTCGGCCTCGCTCGCTCGCTCGTCGCGACCCGCGGTGGGGTCGCCGCCCCCGAGCCGGATCTCCGCGATCCGGTCGCGTCCGGGCTCGTGCTCGCCGAGCCCGACGGGTCGCCCGCAGTGCGTTCCCGCGCCGCGAGCGACATCCGCGCTACGACGACCTATCAGCTGATGCAGGCCTCCGGCTTCCCCAGCTCCTACCAGCCGGTCACCACCGAGATCTCGCGCACACAGACCGCGCAGACCACGACGAGCGGGACGGCGCAGATCCAGCGCCTCGATCAGCTGCGCGAGCTGCAGAAGCAGCAGGCGGCGACGAAGCTCGGAAGCGCACAGTTCGGCGAGGCGCGTGTCTACACGACGGCCGATCCAGCGCTGGGCGCTCCGACGGGCGTCACGGGGGGTACCGCGACGGGTCAGGACGAGCTCTCCAACGCGGTGGACCTGTACGCCGCGCACATGGCGAACATGGAGCTGCTCCAGGCGAAGGAGCGCCGGCGGCAGCTCGAGCGCGAGCAGCAGCAGCGCGTGTTCCAGCTGCTCCAGGGCAAGGTCGAGGAGATCGCCGAGCTGCGCGAGAAGCGCGAGGAGGCCAGCCGAGCGCGACTCGAGTCGATGCGAGACATCCGCGGGCCGAGCGCGTTGGCCGCCATCAACCTCTTCGAGGGGCTCTACGTCGACCGCGGCATCGACCTCCATCAGGGCGAGATCCTGCGCATCGACCACCATGTGTATCAGGATGCCAATCCGGACACGGGGCTCTTCTACTTCGCACCGAAGCGCTACGACCTCCAGTGGGACCCGCAGAATCAGTACGCGATGACCGTGATCTACGGCATGGCGGGTCAGCGCAACGACGAAGGCGAGGTTTTCATGGCGACCCGGCTCCAGGCCGGCGTGGACCTGGCGGAGCTGCGTCTGGCGGAGGAGCTGCTGCTGGCCTACCTGCGGCGCAACGCGCCCGACGGCACCATGCGCTTTCGCGAGCTCAGGCCGCTGCCGCTGGCCGCCAGCTCCGAGGTGGAGCTCTTCGGCGGAGCCCAGAACCAGTTCACGATCCCGCCGGAGAGCATCAGCGTGCAGGGCATCACGAGCCTGCTCGATTCGATGGACGTCTCTTGGGCCACGGACGTCCGGCGATTGCTGAACGTGGAGAGCCTTCTGCGCACCGACGCGAACATCCACGGAAGCATCACCCTGCACGCCTCGGGCGAAGAGGGCCTGAGCCGGGCGATTCCTCTCGAGATCGCAGTCGCCTCGGGCGAGACCTTCGGGCGCATTCCCTTCGACCGGGCGAACGGGTGGGTGAACTACACCCACTATCCGGTTCGGCTCGAGGCCCTGCACGCCCTGATCCTGGCGCCCGAGGACGGCAACGGGATCCGCAAGGACCAGCCGGTCGTGTTCAGCTGGGACCTGCACGGCGCGATCGTCCCGCCGGGCGGGCGGCTCAGCTGGAACGCCTACCAGGTACCCGCCTGGCTCGAGTCCCGCGCCAAGTCGATCTGGGTCAAGTACGGGGTCGACGGCTCCTGCGAGCCCTGCGACGACCTGGTGTTCACCGAGCGCTTCATTCCCCCGCCTCCCTCGACCCGCCAGCTCGTGTTCACGACCGGCGACGCCTTCGAGAGCACGGGCGCCTACCAGATCCGCGTCCACGTCCGCTCTCCCTTCCTCGACCCGCAGCGGAATCGGGTCCTGGTCAGCCCTTCGGTCCTGCTCCAGGAGGACGGCGAGGAGACGTCGATCGCCCGCCTCTTCCTCACCGACCGGGAGATGAGCGGCGAAGGGGCCCGGGAGCCTTTCTACGAGTTCCGGCTCGACGTGGTGATGCGCGACGGACAGCTGCACCAGAGCGGATGGGTGCCCAGCCGCACGCTGGACTACCTGCTGGGCTCGGCCTCGCTCCGTCAGGTGCTGGGGTACCTGCCCCAGGAAGCGGGCGCCGGAGAGCCGCGACCGTGAGGGTCGGGGTGCGTCTCGCGGCGGGGCTCTCGCTCGGGCTCGCCGCCGTGGCCTCGGCAGCGCCCGACCTGAGTGCGCCGCGCCAGTTCGGATCGCTCCGCGTCTACCCCGACTTCCGCGACGAGCACCTCTACTACCTGGGCCCCGGGGACCTGGAGGTGGCGATCGACGAGAACGGGCGTCCGAAGCTGCATTTCCTCCAGCTCCGCTACACCGGCACCGCGCTCTACGGAAACCAGGGGGAGTCGGGCTCCTTCAGCACGCTGACGCTCGGCGTGCGTCAGGTCGAGCCCGCCCAGGAGGAGCTCCTGCTCCTGCGCAAGTCGCTGCGGCGGATCGCGAACGTGGGCCGCGTCGAGCTTCGGCCGTTGCCGATCACGGCCTTCGAGGCCGTCCTCGCCTACGCGCCGATCGGGGAGACCTCCGAGCTGCGCGTGGTCGACGATGGGTACTTCGAGTCCGAGGACAAGGAGGAGGCGCGCTCGGACCAGCGCGCGTTCTGGAGCGAGCGCACCTTCACGATCCCGATGAACGAGGCCACCTCCCAGCTGTTCTGGGACCTGCTGCAACGCCAGGAGCTGGCGATCAGCATCAACTACGCGTTCTTCTCGCGCGGCGTCTTCTCGAACGAGCTCGCCACCGTCGACATCAGCGCCAGCGAGCAGCAGGTGGAGAAGGACCTGCTGGAGGGGCTTCGGGCCGCGGGGGTGCCGTTGGCGCCGCGCCGCGAGCCGACCGGGGTCGCCGCGCGCCTGCTCGAACGCCTGCGCGCCGAGCGCAGCGGCGAGAAGGAGACGCCGGAGAAGGAGCAGAGCGGTCCCCCGGAGCGGACCCAGCTCGTGCACGGCGGGGCCACCGCGATCCGGGTCGACCTCCAGCGCTGGCCCGAGCTGTTCCAGCGCGTCGACTTCAACGATCGGGCCCCGCCGGGCTATGCGGTGATCAAGGTGTACTGCTACGACTTCGCCAACGCGCGTCGCCCCGACCTCTTCTACAAGAAGGTCGAGATCGAGGCCGAGGGCGTCGGCGGGCGCCCCGTTCCCATCGACGCGAAGTTCCTCTCCAGCCAGCCCGACCTCTACGCGCGGACGCTGCGCTTTCCCGTCGCGGTGCAGGTCGACCGGCCGTTCCGCTACCGCGTGACCAGTGCGGCGCGCGACGGACACGTGGAGACCGGTCCCTGGGTCGAGCGAGCGACCTGGGGCCCGATCCTGGACATCACATCGGCGCCCGGTGAGGGTCCCGGGGACGAGCGGGAGGTGGAGGGATGAGGTGTCTCGGAGTCGGCGTCGGCGTTGCGCTGGCCTGGGCTCTGGCTTTGCTGGCCCTGCCCGCCTGGAGCGTGGTGAAGTACGACGAGGGTCGGCGCGTCATCAACGGCGTCCAGCTGCTGCAGGACGCTCAGGACGAGTCGCTCTACTGGTATCTGCCCCAGTATCCGCGCGTGGCGCGTAAGGAGGACGGGGAGACGCTCGAGTTCTTGTGCGTGAAGTACGTCGGCAAGGGGGGCGACGCCAGCGGCGGGATCTTCCACGCCCTGGTGGAGTTCACCCTGACGCCCGAGGACGAGGCGGCGCTGGCGAAGGCGCTCGCGAAGGAGATCGGCGGTGCTCGCCTCGCCGGCCCGGTTCCCCTGATGCAGGCAGTCGAAGACGGCGAGAAGGGCGTCGGGAGCTTCCGCGTGGTGTCCGCCACGCTCTCGGATTCCGCCGAGGGCGGCTTCACGCGCTCGCTCGTGGCATCGGGGAGGGCGCCGCTGACGCCCGGCTCGAAGGCCTCCCTGGCGGCGAGCCTGAGCCAGCAGGGGGCGACGCTGCTCTTCGACACCTTCCAGGCACCCACCTCGGACGTGTCGGTCGCGATCACCGCCTACTACGAGGCCCAGGTGCGCGCCTACAACGCCATGGTCCACGCGAAGATGGACGTGGTCTACGAGCACTTCAGCCGCGTCATGGCGCTGCAGCAGCACTACACGAAGCGCCAGCTGCGTGACATCACCGACGAGATGCGCAAGGACGGCGCCATCACGATCGAGGTCGCCGACCGCTCCCAGGGGCTCGGCATCGACGCGAGCAGCATGGAGGCGATCGTCGACCTCGTCACCAGCAAGCTCACCGATCTGATGTTCGATGCGGAGATGGGCTGGGCGAAGGCGCCGGAGCGCGAGCAGGCCGTCGAGGGCGGCCAGCTGGCGGGGCGCCAGGAGCGGGGCGGGTTCGCGAAGTTCTTCGCCGGGACCGGCGACCAGGAGTACGTCACCGACAATCAGTACGTGCTCAAGAAGCGCAAGGACATCAACCGCAACGAGTTCACGCTGAACCTGTCGCGCTCGACGACGATCCGGGTGCCCTTCGACACGGCGGGGAACATCGGGGGCTTCTACAGCGAGTACGGCGAGGACCCGCGCTACTTCCGCATCGTGAACATGGACGACAAGAGCTTCCAGAAGCGCGAGGTCTACTTCCGCGTGGACGGCGACTACATCGACTCCTTCCAGGACACCGTCAACTTCGTGTCGGTGAATTTCCGCAAGGTGTACGAGGACGATTCACGCGAGGCCGAAACCTCGTCCCTCATCTTCACCCACGACGACATCAAGAACGGCATCACGATGAAGTCCGTCACCTATCCGCGGCTCGGTGACAGCGACGCCGGCTGGCTCGACTACGAGTACCAGGTGCGGTGGAGCGTGCGCGATCGGCCCACGGTGCCGATTCCGAAGAACGAGGAAGAATGGCTCAAGACCGCCGACCCGGCGATCTCGCTCACGCCGCCCTTCCACAAGCGCATCGTCGAGATCGACGCGGACCGCGAGCTCTTCGCCGAAGCGGGCATCCGGACCGCCGTCGTCGAGTTCGCTACGCCGATCGTCGGCAAGCCGAAGCTCGTGCGCCGCGCGACGCTCAAGGCGGGCGACGCGGAGCCCTCGACCACTGTCTCGATCTACCACGATCGGGGCTCGCAGGTCGGCTGGCGCGTGAAGTGGTACTCGACCAAGGGTTCCGCGAGCACGCAGGCGCAGGAGCTCGACTCGGACTACCTCTATCTGGTTCCGCCGGCGTCCGATGGCAGCGCCGACGCCTCGACCCAACCCTGACCCGGGAGACTCGGACACCCATGAAGCACTCGAACTCGGATTCCCGCTCGCACCGCTTGCTGCGGCTCGCCGCCGCCTTGCTCGCCCCCCTGCTCGCGCCCGGTACGGCGGTGGGCGTGATCCTCGACGGAACGAACCAGTGCACCGTGAAGCTCGTCGACGGCACGGACGTGGTGCTCTACGGGGAGTTCGTGAGCAAGCTCCGGGGCGCCGGCGAGAACGGGAAGAGCTGCGTCCGCACGAAGGGCACCGAGCCCGAGGAAGAGGAGATGCTCCCCGCGCTCTCCCTCTATCGGCACCTTCCGGAGTGGGACGGGAAGGAGACCAAGGCGCGCGAGGTCCCGAGCGAATCGCCGGTCACGACCCGGGCCGGCGGCTTCCGCGAGCACGTGAAGTCGCCCTGCTACTACTACCTGCCGCCCGGCAACAGTCTGCGCCTCTCGACGCGCGAGGACGGGACTCCGGAGTTCCTGTTCGTCAAGTACACGACGGACGAGACCGAGGCGGCCGGCGGCGTGCAGGGCGGGCTGCTGCACTTCCTGATGGAGTGGAGCCTCTCCCGCCTCCAGGAGCGCGATCTGCGCACCAAGGTGGCGAAGGAGTGCCGAGCGAGCGGGGAGGACGGGGTGCTGGTCGGCGCCGTCGAGCTCTCCGAGGGCGACGAGGACAAGGGCTCGTTCCGGATCATCTCGGGAACGCTCTCGGACAAGGGCTTCACGCGCTCGATGGTGCAGAGCGGTCACGCGCCGATCCTGCCCGGCGGCAAGGTGGCCGCCGCCGCCAACATGACGTCCCAGGGCGCCGCGCTCTTCCTCTCGACGGTCGAGAACACCAAGTCGATCGCCGACCTCTCGGTCGAGCTCGACTTCAGCTACGTCGTGCAGCTCCCCGCCGCGAAGGGCGAGGTGATCTTCCACTGGGACCGCTTCCAGTCCGCCTTCGAGTCCTACGAGGCGGAGTACAAGAGCGCGAACAAGTCGAAGGGGAAGGGCGGCGACGACGACGTGCTGACGGTGTCCGAGGATGAGTTCTCGCAGTTCTACGACACTCTGACGGAGAACAGCGTCGTCGAGTTCGTCTTCGAGGGCTACAACCCGGACTCGGAGTACACGGGGAAGGTGATGGACGCGATGATGCAGTACTTCCTCGACTCGATGATGGAGCCTGCCGACGACGCCGTCCTCTCTTTGCCCGCGGACGACGACGAGGAGGAGGGGAGCACCCGGCCCGACCAGCTCGGTCGCTCGGGAGAGGTGCTGTACCAGATCAAGCGCTCGAAGCTCCGCGCCAGCTACGCCCAGAAGGATCAGAGCGTCCGGCTCGACGCGGGGCTCGCCGTGCGCCGCCGCTTCCAGACCGTCGGCAACATGTCGAGCTGGTACGCGAGCCTGCGCGGCAACAAATGCTGCATCCAGTCGGTGAACCTCAGCGACCCCTTCTTCAAGCAGCGCGAGATCCGCTTCATCCTCGACCAGGACGCGGTGGACATCTTCAAGGACATGGTCAACTACGTGACCATCAACGTGAAAAAGAAGCGCAGCAAGGGAAAGGAGTTCAACGACAGCGCGACGATCGACGCGAACTACTTGGACAAGAACGGCATCGTCGCCTCGATGACCTACGCGCGCGAGGACGACCGCAACTCCGAACTCTACGAGTACCAGACCCAGTGGAGCGTGCGCGGCGGCAATCTCTTCCCGGCTTCGCCGCGCTGGCTCCAGGGCAACTGGGAAGGTGTCACGCTCGCCCCGCCGATCGAGCCCTGGTTCGTGGAGGTGGAGGGCGACCTCGCCCAGATGGAGGATAACGACATCTCCCGCGTGACCGTCGAGCTTCATTACCCGCTCTTCGGCAAGGAGGAGTTCAAGGTGATCGCGCTGTCACCGAGGGCCGGGGAGGATCTGGTCGGTCAGAAGATCTACGTGGACCGCGGCACGCGCGGTTTCGCCTACCGGCTGATCATCCACCACAAGAGCGAGGGCCGCCTGGTGCTGCCCTGGCAGACACGCATTGGCGATCGCTACGTGTACGCCACGATCCCCGAGGAGATCCTTGCGGCCGGCAAGCCACGCGAAGAGGCGAAACTCGCCGCGCAGAAGCTCGGGAAGATCGGAAGCGACAAGGTATTGGACCAGTACCAGGAGCTCTTCGCCGAAGCCGACTGAAGAACCCCCAGAACCGTTCGGCCGTCCGCAGACCGGATGCAACCCCGATGAGTCGATGATGATGAAAAGGGCACTCCTGCTGATCCTCGCCCTGTGCGTGCCGGCGGTGGCCGGCGCCCAGCAGATCCTGGTCGATCAGGGCGCGCGCGTCGAAGGGCTGTGGGTGTTCCCCTCGGCGATCAACCCGCTCCACTACTACTACGTGCCGAGCACCGCCCGCCTGGTTCTCGACGACAACGGGGATCCCTCCTTCTCATTCCTGCGCTACGTGATCAACCGCGCCAGCACCAGCGAGGCGGATGCCAGCAAGGGCATCACCCAGGCCGAGGGCGGCGGCATCCTGCACTTCCTCGTCACCTACGACACGCCCGAGGAGCAGATCCGGCGGGCCGAGCGCGGCCTGCAGCGGCTCGTCGCCCAGAAGGACCCCTCGGCGAAGGAGGAAGAGGTGAGCCTGCGCGGCCCGGTGATCTTCAAGGCGGGGCGCTACTACCTCGTGTCGTCGATCATCAGCCCGCAAGGAGAGGAGAAGGCACAGCTGCTTGCGGCCGGGAATGCGCCGGTGCTCGAAGGCAGCCAGATAGCGCTCTCCTTCGACCTGCCGCCCGATCGCGCCACGTTGCTCAACGAGAGCCTGAAGATGGCGACCCCGGACATCTCTCTGATCTTCGAGATGACGCTGGAGGGTCTCACCGACTCCTTCGCGGCCGACCTGGAGATGAACTGGGACGACGTCTACAAGCACCAGGGCTTCAGCGTCGAGGCGAATGTTCCCCTTTGGTACTTCAACGTCGGCGGCAACGGCAGCATTCTGTTCGACGAGCTGTTCCAGGACAAGGCAGTCGAGGTTCACGTGAGGGGATCGAATCCGAACATGGAGGCTCTGCTGGAGAAGGTGCAGATGAAGCTGATCGAGCTGATGTTCGAGCCGATTCCGATCGAAGGCGCCAACGAGAACCCCGACCAGTTCGGTCAGCTCGCGAAGGCGATCAAGGGAGTGAAGGACGACGACAAGAAGAAACCCAAGGCCGGTGTCACCTTCGGCTACAAGATGTCCGAGGCCCGACGCACGGGGCACACGGTGGTGAACCTGAACTCCCAGTCTCCCGTCGATCTCGTGACCACGATCGGATTCAACATCGGAGACCTCTGGTCCCGCTACGGCGACGACACGCGCCTGTTCAAGACGGTCAACCTGGCCGACCCGGCCTTCGAGCAGCGGGAGATCCACGTCGGCATCGACGGCGCGATCCTCCCCGAGTTCGAGACCTACATCAACAGCGTGACGGCGGTGCTGCGCAAGCAGCACCAGGACGGAAAGACGACCGTGCAGGAGATCGTGGTGGATCGGGAGACGTTCAAGAAGACGCAGAACGACTTCCGCATGGTGTACGGCTGGTCGGGCGACGACGACCGGAGCCGGTGGCTCCAGTACGAGTACCGTACGCGCTGGAGCTTCAAGGGTGGCGGGCAGCACGAGACCGATTGGACGACCGCCGAGGCGAACATGATCGACCTGTACGCCCCCTACAAGCGGCGCGTGGTGCGGATCTTCGGCGACAACACGGCCCTCATCGAGGCCGGCATCCGCGCCGTGGTGGTGAAGGTCGACTACCCCTTCTTCGAGGGCCGCAAGACCGACAAGCTCACCCTGCGCGCCGACAAGCCGATCACCGACAAGACGATCGAGCTGACCCTGCCGCTCGACACCAACGAGTACCACTGGGAGATCACGTGGATCGGCGGCACGGGAGGACGCCAGACCGCGCAGGGCACCGACAAGAGCTTCGTGCTCTTCGTCGACGAGCTACCGGCGACCGAGGCGCCGGTAGCGGCCGCGGAGGGCATGCAATGACCCGGCGGGTCAGAGCCCTCGCGGCGGCGGGAATCCTGCTCGGCCTCGTCTTCGCGGCTCCGGCCGGAGCGCAGCAGATCCTGATCGATCAGGGCGCCCGGGTCGAGGGCATGTGGTGCTTCCCCTCGGCGGCGAATCCGAAGCACTGGTACTACCTGCCGCAGACCGCGCGGCTGGCTCGGGACGAGAATGGCGATCCGGTGTTCTCGTTCCTTCGCTACGTGGTGAACCGCCCCTCCCAGGAGGGGGATAGCAAGGGCATCACCACGGCGGACGGCGGCGGCATCGTCACCCTGATGGCCACCTACGACACGCCGCCGGAGCTGGTGCAGCGGGCCGACCGGGCCCTGAAGCGAAAAGTCGAGGACGACGAGGTCGTCCTGCGCGGACCGATCCTCTTCAAGCAGGGCCGCTACATGCTCGTGTCGTCGATCCTGCGCGAAGACGGCAAGAAGGAGGAGCATCTGCTGGGCACCGGCAACGCGCCGGTCTTCGAGGGCAACGAGGTCGCCTTCTCCTTCGACGTAGACCCCGAGAAGTCGAAGCTGCTGCTCGAGAGCTTCCAGATGTCCACGCCCGACATCTCGATCGTGTTCGACATGACCTTCACCGGCCTCACCGATGCCTACGACGCCCTGCTCGAGGTGGACTGGAACGAGGTGAGCAAGAACGAGACGATCGGTGGTGGGGCATCCGTGGGCTACGGCAAGTTCCGCGTCGGCGCCGAGGTCGAGAAGGGGCTGAAGGAGCTGCGTCAGGACAATGCGATCCGCATCACTACCCGAGGCGCGAGCCCGAACATGGAGGGGCTGCTGGAGAAGGTGAACGCGAAGCTGCTCGACCTGATGTTCAAGAAGGTCGAGCCGGAGAAGACGCCCGAGGAGGAGAAGGACCTGCTCGGATCCCTCACGGAAATGGGAGAGTCGTTCTACGAGGCCGCTGCGCCGAACTACGTGAGCGTGTCCTTCAAGTACGAGCGCCGCGAGATCCGCACCACGGGCAAGACGGTCTTCCACCTGAACAGCCAGAGCCCGACGGATCGCAACAGCATGATGGTCGCGAACATCGGCGACCTGTACGCCCGCTACAAAGACGACGGCAATCGCTTCCGGACCGTGAACCTCTCGGATGCGGCCTTCCAGCAGCGGGAGATCCACGTCGGCATCGACGGCGCGATCCTGCCCGAGTTCGACAAGTACGTGAACAGCGTCACGGTCACCCTGCGCAAGGAGCACCAGAACGGCGCCCAGACCCTCCGCGAAGTGGTGATCGATCGCAACACCTTCAACAAGGAGAACCGCGACTTCCGGATGGTCTACGGCTGGAACGGCGACGACGACCGGGCGAAGTGGCTGGAGTACGAGTACCGCACGCGCTGGAGCTTCAAGGAAGGGGGACTCCACGAGACCGATTGGACGCGTACCGACATCAACATGATCGACCTGTACGCGCCCTACATCCGCAACACGGTTCAGCTCGTCGGCGACGCGGAGTCGCTGAAGGAGCAGGGGGTGCGGGCCTTGGCCGTCCACGTCGAGTACGATTTCTTCGACGGCCGGCGCTCGCAGGACGTCGCCCTCCAGACCAGCGAGCCGATCGACGGCAAGGAGATCGAGATCACGCTGCCCCTCGGCGTGTACAAGTACGACTACAGCGTCACCTGGATGCGCAAGGGCCAGCCGCCGCTCGAACGGAGCGGCTCCGACGACAGCGGCGTGATCTTCGTCGACGAGCTGCCGGAAGACGGGGCGGTCGAAGCCGCGGGATCCTGAGGCCGCCGGGGAGGCGGGGAGGCGGGATGAACAGGACGCGTCGGTACGTCTGGGCGGGGATTGCGCTGGCCCCACTGCTGGTGGCACTCGCCTGCACCTCCCCCACCCTGACGCTCGCGACGCAGGAGCCGATCGAGATCCGCATCGATCTGCACCACGAGGTGCGCGTGCATCTCGACCGCGAAGTCACCGAGATACTCGGGGCGGAGTCCGCCCGCGAGGATCTGAGCTCGCGCAGCGGTGATCCGACCGACGACCAGCTCGTACGCACGGCGAAGGAGCGCGGCCTCGTCGGCGAGCAGGCGGACGGCTACCTGGGGATTCGCGCGAACTCCGCCTCGGAAGGCGAGCGGGCCCTGGTGGCGCGGGTCAACGCGAGCCGGCGCGCCGAGTACAAGCTGCTCGCCGAGGACTACCGGGCGCCCGTGGAGGAGGTCGCCAAGCTCGCGGGCGCGAGCCGGATCGCGGCGGCGGGCCCGGGCGAGGTGGTGCGGACTCCGGATGGCGCGTGGATCGACGCCGGTGAGGCGAAGGTCGTCGTGGTGGAGGGCGGTCCCGATGCGTGATTCCGGGGCGGAGACGAGCCGAGCCCGCCGGGTGCTGGAGATCGCGGTGTGCGCGCTGGTGATCGGCTGCGCGAGCACCGGGGACCGCGCCGGCGAGACCGGGACCTCGGCCGGCGATCCGGCTCCCGACGGCTTCGGTGGCTGGGTGACCTATCCGGAGGGAGAGTGGGGCCAGGCGTGGGCGGTGAGCGGGCGCGGCGTCACCGGTGTGGTTCCGCGGGGCGTCGCGAAGCCCGACTGCACCGGCGTGGAGGACGAGTCGCTGCTCTACGTCGGCGACTTGCTGGCCAATCCCGGTAGCTTCGTCTCGACCCTGGACGGCGCCCTCGACCAGGCGGCCTACCATCCACTGGCCGCCTCGGACTTCCGGCTCACCGGGGAGCGCGCCGGGGGCGTGATCGGCCTGCTCCAGACGACCGCCGGTCGCCGCGCGCGTTTCGTGCTCACCTGGGACGTGCGTCCTCGTCTGCACGATCTGGTCGTCTACGACGCCGAGACCGGCGACGTGGCGCTGCGCTTCGAGATCCCGATGCCGCTGGCGCCGCACGCGCTGGTGAACCTGGATCCCGGAGAGCCGGGGGGCTTCGACCTGCTCTTCGGCCCGGCACCCGACGGGCGTCTGCTCCTGGCCGCGGGCGAGAACGCCGCGCTGTCCTTCCCACTCGACTCGCTCTGCGCAGAGTGAGTGCTCAGCCGCCCGCCCGCGGATCCCGCGCGCGGGGCATCACCGCAATGTCGTCCACGTAGCCGCGCACCGCGAGTACCGACAGGATCGCCTCGGCGGCCACGTCGAGCGGCATCATCGTGGCGGCGGGGAAGAGATTGCGGTTCACCCACACCTCCATCGCCCCCTGGATCGCCTCGGGCCCCCAGGCGTCGGCGAACTCGGTGCCCGAGGTGTTGCCGACCACCACGCGCGTGAAGTCGACGTCGGGGTGCTCCATCCGCCAGCACTCGATCAGCGCGTCGAGCGCCACCTTCGAGACCCGGTAGAGCCCCAGCCCCGGCAGCGACTGGCGGACGGCGTAGGAGGACACGAACACTGCGCGCCCCTGGCTCCGGCGCAGGTGGGGAAGGGCGGCGGCGGTCACGAGCGACGCTCCGACCACGTTCACGTCCAGGACGTCGCGCCAGTCGCGAGCGCCAGCCCCCTCGAGCATCAGCAGGGGCGACATCCCCGACGCGTAGACCAGGGCGTCGAGACCGCCCAGGCCTTCCGCGGCTTCGGACACGGCGCGCTCGGCTTCGCCGGGCGCGCGGACGTCGCAGCGCACGGCGAGCGCGCCGGCTCCGGCGTCCTCGACGGCGGCCGCCAGCTTGTCGCCTCGCCGGGCAGCGAAGGCCACGCGCGCTCCCGCGTGGCTGGCGGCCCGTCCGACCGCGCGCCCGAGGCCGCTCGAAGCGCCGACCACGAGGACGCGCCGCCCGCTCAGATCGACCGCGATCGCCACGGCGCCCACTCTACCGTGCCCCGCCTCCGGGCGGCCCCCGCCCTCCGATAGAATCGCCCCGATGCCCGTCTACCGGCTCGGCAGCGAGGTCGTCTTTCCCCACCCGGAGGCGAGCGAGCCCTCGGGACTGCTCGCGCTCGGCGGAGACCTCTCTCCCGAGCGCCTGCTCACCGCGTACTCGCTCGGAATCTTTCCGTGGTACTCGGAGGACCAGCCGATCCTGTGGCACTCGCCCGATCCCCGGGCGGTGCTGGAGCCGAGCGCGCTCCACGTCTCCCGCAGCCTCGCCAGGACGCTGCGCCGCGGTCGCTTCGAAGTGCGGCTCGACACCGCCTTCGAGGCGGTGATCCGCGCCTGCGCGCAGATTCCGCGCGGCGGGGAGCACGGCACCTGGATCACCGAGGAGATGCGCGAGGCCTACGTCGCGCTGCACCGGCTCGGCTTCTCCCACTCCGCCGAGGCCTGGGAGGACGGGCGCCTGGTGGGGGGGCTCTACGGCGTGTCGATCGGCGGGGCGTTCTTCGGCGAGTCGATGTTCGCCGCCCGCAGCGACGCCTCCAAGGTGGCCTTCGCGGTGCTGGTGCGGCAGCTCCAGCGCTGGGACTTCGACCTGATCGACTGCCAGATGCACACACGTCACCTCGAACGCTTCGGGGCGGTGCTGTGGCCGCGCCGGCGCTTCCTCGAGGCGCTGGAGCGGAGCATCCTGCGACCGACGCGACGCGGCCCGTGGCGGACCGATCCCGAGGAGAAGGAGGAGCGATGACGAGCACCCTGACGGCCACCGGGCCGAACGCGGAGCAGATCGAGTACTGGAACAGCGACCGCGCCGCGAGGTGGGTGGCGAACGAGGATCGCCTCGACGCCCTGATCGGCCCCTTCGGTGCGATGGCGATCGAGGCGGCGGCGCCCGCGCGGGGTGAGCGCGTCCTCGATGTCGGCTGCGGATGCGGCGCGACCAGCCTCGCGCTGGGCGAGCGCGTCTCGACCACGGGTCACGTCCTGGGCGTCGACATCTCGACGCCGATGGTCGAGCGCGCGCGCGCACGGGCGCGCGATGCGGGACTCTCCCACGTCGTCTTCGCGAACGCGGATGCCCAGACCCACGCCTTCGAGCCGGCCTCGCGCGATCTCGTGTTCTCGCGCTTCGGGGTGATGTTCTTCGCCGATCCGCCGCGCGCCTTCGCCAACCTGCGCGGGGCGCTGCGGCCGGGCGGTCGGCTGGCTTTCGTGTGCTGGCGCCCGGTCGCGGAGAACCCCTGGATCGGCGCGCCGTTCGCCGCTCTCGCCGGAGTCCTGGCGATGCCCCCTCCGCCTCCGGCCGGCGCGCCCGGGCCCTTCTCCCTGGCCGATCCCGCGCGCGTGCGGGAGATCCTCGCCGAAGCCGGCTTCGCCGACATCGAGGTCGCCGCGCGCGAGGCCGAGCTGGCACTCGGCGGCGACCTCGCGGCGGCGGTCGCCTTCTCCCTCGAGGTCGGACCGGCGAGCCGGCTGATCGAGGAGTGCGATGCGGCGCAGCGCCGGGCCGCCGCGCGCGCGGTGAGCGAGGCGCTCGCGCCGTTCGCGCGGCCGGGTGGGGTGGCACTGCCCGGCGCCGTCTGGGTCGTCACCGCGCGCAAGCCGGGCTGAACGGTCGGGGCGGACGGTCGCGATACCCTTGCGCGATGGCGGTGTTCGAGTGGCTGGCCTTCTCGTCGCTGTGGGTGGCCGCGGCGGCGGGGGCCCTGTGCGCGGCGGCGGGCCGGGCGCTCGGCGCCGGGCAGGGTCCGGGCGCCGCGGTGTGCGCGCTGGCGGCAGCGGGGACCTTCGCGATCTACAGCGTCGACCGCCTGCGCGACGTCGCGCGCGACCGCCACACCACCCCGCGCCGCACCGCCTTCGTCGAGCGGTTCGGCGGCCCGCTCCGGGTCGCGATCGCGCTGGCGCTCGCCGCGTCGGGCGCGCTCGCCTGGCAGGTCGGCGCGCGCGCCCTGGTGGTGCTCGTGCCCGTGGCGGCGCTCGGATTCTTCCACCGCCGACTCAAGCGCTACGCCTGGTGGAAGCCCTTCTACGTGAGTGGGGCGTGGGTGGCCGTGGTGGTGGGCCTGCCCGCGGTGGCGCTTCCGGTGCCGCGCCATCTCGGCTGGGTGGCGGTGATCCTGGGTGCGACGATCCTGGCGAACGTCGTCGCCTCGAACCTGCGCGACGACGAGGCGGTCACGGCACGCTTCGGTGCACGCGTGCCGCTGCGTCTGGCACGAGGTCTGGCCGCTTCGTCGTTCCTGCTCGCGCTGCTCGCACCCGCCGCGGCGCGGCCGCTCGCCCTGGTTCCCCTCGCGACGCTCGCGGTGCTCGCGCCCTTCCAGCCCGGCGAGCTCTACGGTCTGATCGCCGTCGACGGCGCGCTGCTGCTCGGGGCCGCCGCCGCCTGCGCGCTCTACTGACCGGCCGGCTCGGGAGCGCCGGGCGCCGCCGCGCCCGGGATGCGCTCGGCCAGCTGCTGCATCGACCCCTGGATGAAGACGCCGTCGGCCTCGGCGCACAGCGTCTCGCCGTGGTGAAGGGTCCCGTGCGCGAACACCTTCCTCCCCTCCACCTTCTCCACCCAGCCCTCGACGCGCAGCGGCGCATCGATCGGCGTGGGAGCGCGGTACACGACGCGCAGGGTGCCCGTCATCCCGCCCAGCTCGTTGGCGACGTTGACCGATCCGAGCACCTCGTCGAAGAGCGAGGCGATCACGCCGCCGTGCACGCACTGGGGAGGCCCGACGTAGGCGGCGCCGAAGTGCACGCTTCCGTGCACGCGGCCGTCGCGGATCTCGAAGCGCGCGGGTGGGGCGAGCGGGTTGCGGGGACCGATCAGCGGGCTGTAGGGGAAGAAGGCCGCGAAGTCGACGACCGGCGTCGCCAGGGGCTCGAAGCCGTTCCAGGCAAGACTGCGTTGTGCCCAGGGCCCCGGGTGGGCCTCGCGCTCGAGGAGCTCTGCTGCGCGCTCGAGCGCGCGCACCGCCTCCTCGGCCGTCTCGCCCGACGCCTGGGTCCGGCGCACGAGGTCGACGACGCGCCGCGCGGCGTCGGCGAGGCGCTCCGCCGCTGCCGGATCCGGGGGCAGGTCGGTCACGGCTTCGGAAGGTCTCAGCTCTTCGCCGCTTCCAGGCGCTCTCGCATCGCGTCGAGCTCGTCCTCCAGCTCCTTCGGCAGGCGGTCGCCGAAGCGCTGGTAGTACTTGCGGATCAGCGGCAGCTCGGTCAGCCAGCCGTCGACGTCCACGCGCAGCAGCTGGGCGAGGTCGTCGCCGTCGATCTCCAGGCCCGTCGTGTCGAGGTCGCCCTCGGCGGGCAGGTTGCCGATCGGCGTCTCCACGGCCTTCGCCGTTCCCGCGCAGCGCTCGAATACCCACTTGAGCACGCGGCTGTTCTCACCGAAGCCGGGCCACAGGAAGTCGCCGCCATCGCTCTTCCGGAACCAGTTGACGTAGTAGATGTTCGGCAGCTTCGCGCCCTTGCGCCGGCCGATCTCGAGCCAGTGGCCCCAGTAGTCGGCCATGTTGTATCCGCAGAAGGGCAGCATGGCCATCGGGTCGCGGCGCAGCTCGCCGATCTTCCCGGCGGCGGCGGCAGTCTTCTCGCTGGAGATGATCGAGCCGAGGAAAGTGCCGTGTTGCCAGTCGCGAGCCTCGTTCACCAGCGGCACCACGGTCGCGCGGCGACCGCCGAACAGGATCGCGCTGATCGGCACGCCCTCCGGGTCCTCCCATTCGGGCGCGATCACCGGGCACTGCCGGGCCGGCGCCGTGAAGCGCGCGTTCGGATGGGCCGCGGGCTTGCCCTTCGCGGGGGTCCACGGCTCCCCGTGCCAGTCCGTGAGGCGCGCCGGGATCTCCTCGGTCATCCCCTCCCACCACACGTCGCCCTCGGGCGTGAGGGCCACGTTGGTGAAGATCGCGTTCTCGGTGAAGGACTTCATCGCGTTCGGGTTCGACTTCATGCTCGTGCCGGGCGCCACG
>CAZZFT010000034.1:0-22791 GCA_964653555.1 uncultured Spirochaetales bacterium
GCCGCGAACACGGCGGTCACCGCGTGCAGCGAGCCGACCGGGTCGCACACGTTCGCGTTCATCGGCAGGTCGGGATAGCCGCCCCGCCACGCGATCCCGCACGCCTGCTCCACGTTCATCGCGAAGCCGGTGCGGTCGCGCCAGGGGCCGTCCAGTCCCCAGGCCGGCATGCGCACGAGGACGAGGCGCGGATTCCATTCCGAGAGCACCTCCCAGGAGAGCCCGAACTGGTCCAGCACGCGCGCCGAGAAGTTCTCGATCAGGACGTCCGCGCGCTCGACCAGCGCGCGCAACGGGCGGTGCCCCTCGGCGCGGTCCAGGCGCAGCGTGACGCCGCGCTTCTGGGAGTTGGCGCCGTGGAAGATCGCGCCCGCCTCCCACGTCGGGACGCCCGGCTTCGTGTTGACGAAGCGCATGCCGTCGGGCCGGTTGGTCGACTCGACCTTCACCACGTCGGCGCCGAGCAGCGCCAGGACGTTGGTGGCGAAGGGGCCCGCCCAGAAGGCGGTGAGGTCGACGACGCGCAGACCCGCGAGGGGAGCCTCGTCGGTGGGGCCCGCGACCACGGGGGAATCGGCGCGATGGCGCGACCAGGCCAGTGCGTGCTCGCCGGCCTCGGGCGCGCGTTCGATCGGCGCGCGCTCCACGAGGGAGAGGGAGTAGGGCACGCGCGGCTGGAGGGATCCGTGGGGATTCGCGACGAACACGCCCCGATCCTCGAAGTGGTCGGTGCGCGGCAGCGTCTCGCCGTTGCCGATCGGCGCCGACGGGATGCGCAGCAGCGCGCTCATCTCGAGGATCTCGGCGACCTTGCGCGGCCGCGTCCAGGCGTGGATTGCCGCCTGGATGAAGTCGAGGTGTTGCATGCGCTTGTCCGCGGACAGGAAGCGCTCGTCCTCGCCGAGCTCCGGCCGCCCGATCATCAGACAGAAGTCCTGCCACTGCTGACTCGTCACGGTGGCGAAGCCCACCCAGCCGTCGGCCGCCGGCTCCACGGAGGGCGTGTCGAGGTACTGGGGCAGGAGCGTGTCGACGAACTGGCTGTAGAGATCCGAATAGGTGGTGGTGCAGGTGAGCATCGCCTCGAACATCGACACGTCTACGTGTCGGCCGTGGGCCGTGGCGCGCGCGGCGGTCCAGGATGCCAGCGCCGCCACCGCGGCGAAGGCGCCGGTGGCGTACTCCCCGAGCCGTCCGCCGGCGGCCACCGGACCGCGCTCGGGCGTGCCGCGTCGGGCCGTCGCGCCCGTCGCCGCCTGGAGGGTCCACTCGGTGGCGGGCCGCCCAGCGAAGGGCCCGCGCAGTCCCCAGGGCGAGATCGAGATCACCGAGAGGCGCGGATTCGCCGCCCACAGCGCCGCGGTCCCGCCGGTCCACTGCTCGAGCGCGCCCGGGCCACCGCTCTCGATCAGGACATCCGCCTCGAGGGCGAGGCCGGCCAGCCGCTCGCGGTCGGCGCGGTCGCTCGGATCGCAGCGGGCCGCGCGCTTGCCCGCGTTCAGGAAGCGGAACAGCGCCGAGTCTTCGCGCTCGGGCAACGACACGCGCGCCGCCGTGCGCCGTCGCAGCGGGTCGCCCTCGGGTCGCTCCACCTTGAGCACCTCGGCGCCCTGGTCGGCGAGCAGCTTGCTGGCGTACGGGCCTGCGATCTCGGTCGAGAGGTCGAGCACGCGCAGCGCGGCGAAGGGACGCGGCGCGCTCCCCGCGCCCGAGCGGTCGGCAGCGCGGTCGGAGGTCTGGGGATCTCGGGCGCTTCGGGCCAAGGCGTCGTGCTCCGGGGTGCGCACGGGCGCGAGACGGGGAAGGTCGCGCTCCGGGCGCGCCCAGGATACGCGAGATCGCGCGCGACGCGGGTGGACCTAGACTCCTGTGGATCGGGCGTTCGGGGGGTGGACGATGCGCGGGGCGGTGGCGGCGGGGTGCGGGATCGCGTGGCTGCTCGCCGCGCTGGCGGTGTGCGCCGAGGAACCGGCGGCGCGGGAGCCCGAGCGCATCTCGGAGCTGCTCACTCGCGGCTCGACGCTCGCGGCGAAGCAGGTCGCCGACGACATCTGGGTCGTGTCCGGCAACGCGAACGTCTACCTCGTGAACACGAGCGAGGGCGCGGTGCTGATCGACACCGGGCTCGCCAGCGAGGCCGCCCGGATCCGCGAGCTGCTGCGCGCCGCCGTGCCGGACCTGCGACTGCGCGCGATCGTGCTCACCCACGCCCACCCCGATCACGTGGGCGGCGTGTCACTGTGGCGCAGCGTCGGCGTGGCCGTGATCGCACACCGGGCCTTCGAGGCGCGCAACCGCGACCAGGTGCGTCTCGGCCCGTTCCGCGACCGCCGCGCGCGGGTGCTGTGGGCCGACGCGATGCCCGAGGATCCCGCGCTTCGGGGCCCTCCCTACGCCGAGATCGACTCCGACATCCATGTCGACGACCAGTACAGCTTCCACGTGGGAGGACTGTCGTTCCAGGTCCTGGCCACACCGGGCGCCGAGGGCCCCGACGCGGTGTCCGTCTGGCTCCCCTCGCGCAAGATCCTGTTCACCGGCGACGCCCTCGGCCCCGTCGCAGGGTCGTTCCCGAACCTCTTCACCCTGCGCGGCGAGAATCTGCGGCCGGCGGTTCCGATGATCGAGACGCTCGAGAAGATGCGCACGCTCCGCCCGAAGCTGCTGCTGCCGGGCCACTTCGAGCCGATCGAGGGCGCCCACCAGATCGACGCCCTGCTCGCGCGCACCGCGGCGGCCGTGCGCTACGTGCACGACGCCACCGTCGCCGGCATGAACCAGGGCGTCGACCTGTGGACCCTGATGGAGGAGATCCGCCTGCCACCCGAGCTGGCACTGAGCGAGCAGTACGGGCGCGTCGCCTGGGGAGTGCGCGCGATCTGGGAGGGATACACCGGATGGTTTCGGTACGAATCCACCACCGAGCTGTACGCGGTGCCGCCCCGCGCCGCCTACGCCGAGCTGGCGGCGCTCGCCGGCGGCCCCCAGCCGCTCGCCGAGCGCGCGATCGTCCACGTGCTCGCGGGAGAGCCGCTGCTGGCTCTGCACCTGACCGAGGTGGCCCTGGCCGCCGACCCCCGGCACGTGGGGGCGCTCGAGGCCCGGCTCGCGGCGCTGCAGCGCCTGGCCGAGGCCGACGGCGGCGCCAACTTCCAGGTGTCGGGATGGCTGCGCCACGAGATCGAGGAGACCCGCGCCGCCCTCGCGGAGGCAGTCGCCGCCCAGGCGGCTCCCTCCCGGTGAGAACGGGCTACCATTGCGCCGTGGCCCGCGACCCCTCCGCTCCCGCGAAGGCTGCGATCGAAGGCTTCCACCACGTGGCGGTCGTCGTGCGCGACGCCGAGGCGGCACGCGCCTTCTACGGCGAGCTCCTCGGCCTGGAGGAGATCGAGCGGCCCGCGGACCTCGCGGGGCGGATCCCCGGCGCGTGGTTCCGGCTGGGAACGGGCGAGCTGCACATCTTCGAGCAGCGCGACTACGAAGTCCGCGCGGCGGGGCCGATCGGTCCCCATTTCGCGCTGCACACGGGCGACTTCGAGGCCACCGTCGACCTCCTCCAGCGTCGCGGCGTCGAGTTCGCCTTCGGCCCGATGCGGGACGGAGAGGGCGTCGGCCGCCTGATCCTGCGCGACCCGACGGGCAACATCGTCGAGATCACCGATGCGAGGCCGGGCTCTTCGTCGTAGAGCGCGCGCCTAGCGCACGCGGATCGGAATCCGCAGCTTCACCTGGCTCGCCTCGGGCACGCCTCCCCGGGTACTCGGGGCGAACTTCCAGGCGCGCACCTCCTCCGAGACGAACTCGTCGAAGCGCGGCAGATCCGAGGAGTCGACCTGGACGTCCGAGATGTCGCCGGTCGACGCGATCGAGACGCGCAGAACGATCTCGCCCTCGGCCCTCCGGCGGCGCAGCCGGGTGGGCAACTCGAGATCTTCGGCCTCCACCAGGTGCGCCGGGCGCACCTCCACGGCCGCGGCGCGCGCCTGGGCGAGCGCGATGCGCTGGGCCACCAGCGCGGCATGGGTCTCGGCGTCGCGCGCCCGGGCCCGCGCGCGCAGCTGCTCGATCCGCTCGCCGCGACATCCCCGGTCGTTGCAGAACAGGGCGCGCAGCGTCTCGGCCGCCACCTTCGCCGCGCTCGTGATCTCGCGGCGCTCCAGGGGGTCGTGAACGACGACCGCCGCAATGGCGACCTGGGGCTCGTCGGCGGGCGCCACTCCGATGAACCACTGGTAGAGGCCGGCGGGATCTTCGCCCAGCAGGGTGCCCGTCTTGCCGGCGACCTCGATCTCGCCGAGCAACGGCTGGCCCCGCTCGTCGTGGAAGGCGCGCCGCGCGGTGCCCCGCTCCGTCACGTTGCGCAGCGACGCGCGCAGCGCGTCGACGATCTCCGCGGGCCAGATGTGCTGGGGCTCCGGGAGCGACGGCGCGGCCACGATCCCGCCCTCGGCGTCGCGCACGCGCGCGACCCAGCGCGGCGCGATCAGGTCGCCCCGGGCCAGGGCTGCGGCCAGACGGGCCGCGGCGAGGGGCGAAAGGAAGGATCCCGCGAGACCCGAGCCGAGGTATCCCAGGGCCAGCTCTCCCTCGACCGGCACCACTCTTCCCGGCGGAAGACCCGCCGCGGGGGGCGCGAGCATTCCCACCCGCTCGATCTCCTCGAGGAGCGCCTCGCGGCCGAGGTCGTGCACGGCGAGCCGGGCGAAGCACTGGTTGTTCGAGATCGCGAGTGCGTCCTCGAAGGTGTCCACCTGTCCGCCGGTCTTCGGAGCCACCAGCTGCTGCGCTTCGACCTGGTAGGGACTCCCGACATAGCGGCAGGTCCGCTCGGCCGCCTCGGGCGCGTCGCGCAGCACGGCGGCCGCCGTCACCACCTTCATCAGGGATGCCGTCGGATAGGCGCGGGCGACGGGAAAGGTCTCGGGATCGGTGGCGACCCAGGAGAGCAGCTCGCCCGACTCGGGATCCATCGCGATCACCTGTCCGAGGGCGATGTCGCCGTGCGCGAGGATCCCCTTCACGTCGGCGTCGAGCGCGGGGTCGGTCGTGTACTCGACGTCGAACGGCCGCGACGCGTCCCGCGTCCCGCCCGCGACGTCCGGGGGCAGCTGCTCGAGGACGAGCTCGAGGTCCGGAGCGGGAGGCGGAGCGGGCTCCTCGCGGCTCGGTTTCGTGGCGGCGGCCCCCGGGTCGAGCCGCGCCGGATCGAGCCGCGCCAGCTCGAGCTCCCCGGCCGAGCCCCCGCGAGCGAGCCCGGCGATCAGCAGCGGCACAAGCGCGAGGGAACGTCGCGGCATCGCAGTCGCGCAGCGTACCATGGGGTGACTGCGTTCCGGGAGCGCTTTCACGGGATCGTCACGCGTCGAGCAGGGGCAGGACGCGCTCGGCCAGGAAGCCGACCTGGGCCGCGAATCCGGCCGCGTCCGTGTACCGCGAGCCCGCGATCAGCCGGCCCACTCCAGCCTCGCGCAGCGCGCCGAGCTGATCCGCCGCGCGCTCCGGCTCCCGCGGGTCGAAGCCCACGAAGGCCGCGATCTCCGGCTCGGGGCGGCCGGCCTGCTCGGCGAGCTCGCCCAGCCGCGGGCGCGCCGCCGCCAGGGCCTTCGGATCGGCGCTCATCGGAAGCCACCCCTCCCCGTAGCGGGCCGCGCGGCGCAGCGCGTGCTCGCCGTTGCCGCCCACGTAGATGGGAGGGCGCTTCGGCCGCGGCAGGAACAGGAACCGCTGCCCGTCCTGCTCCACGACGTTCTCGGCGAAGGCGCGGTGCACGAAGTCGAGCACCGCGTCGGTGCGGCGCCCGCGCTCGGTGCGCGGAACGCCGAGCGCGCGGAACTCCGCCTCCATCCACCCCACCCCGACTCCCAGCAGGAAGCGCTCCGCCGAGAGCTCCTGGAGCGTCGCGATCGCCTTGGCGGTGGGGAGCGCCGGTCGGTAGGGGAGGTTCAGCACGCCCGTGGCGATTCCGATGCGCGACGTCCTCGCCGCGAGCCAGGCCAGGGTGGTGAGCGGGTCGAGGTAGCGCCCGCCCGAGCCCTCGGCGTCGTCGGGCGGGATTGCGATGTGGTCCTGGACCCAGACGTCCGCGAGCCCCGCCTCCTCGGCCGCCCGCACGCACGCCGCCAGCACCTCGGGTCGCGACGCCGGCCCCATGCTGCGCAGGGCGATCCCGAGCTTCACGGCGGACCTCCCACCGCGTGGCTCGTGACTCCCGGCGGAACGCGCGCGCTCCGCGCGAGATCCGCGGTCACGACCAGCCACGCGGAGAGAGCGCCGGCGACCAGCAGCGCGACCAGCACCAGCGCGGCCATCCAACGCGGTACGAGCCTCGCGGCCCGATCGCGCGGGGACCGGTCGGCGGAGAGCTCCCGCCTCGCATCGCGGTCGGGGTCGAGCACGGCGAGAGCGTACACGCGCGCGCGGAACGCGCCGCGCAGCCCTCGTGGGCTATGCTGGCCCGTCTCCGACCTTCGGGAGAACCCCCGTCTTGTCCCGGCCCGCCCTGCTCGTGATCCTGTGCGCCGCCCTCGCGCTCCCGGCGGCCGGTCAGTCTCGGCGGCCGGACTGGGACGCCTTCGCCGGCGTCGATACGATCGAGGTGATCACCCACGATGCGGACGGCGAGCCGCGCGAGACGACGATCTGGCTCGCCGTGGTCGACGGCCAGGGCTTCATCCGCACCGGCGACACGACCTGGGGCGAGAACGTCGTGCGCGACCCCGACGTGGTGCTGCGCATCGAGGGCGAGGAGTACCCGCTGCGCGCGGACCTGATCGAAGACGAGGGCCTGCGCGAGCGCGTCGAGCGGACGTTCCACGACAAGTACGGCTGGCAGGACCGCTTCGTCGGCTTGCTCCGCCCCGGTGAAACCAAGATCATGCACATGCTCTCCCGTTAGTCGGATTGCGAGGAGGTGCCCCATGACCGAACCCCTCAACAAGTACAGCCGCCGCATCACCCAGCCGAAGTCCCAGGGCGCGTCCCAGGCCCAGCTCTACGCGGTCGGTCTCACCGAGGCCGACATGGACAAGGCGCAGGTGGGGATCTCGAGCGTCTGGTACGAGGGCAACTCCTGCAACATGCACCTGAACCTTCTCGCCGACGCGGTGAAGGAAGGCGTGCAGGGCGCGGGCCTCGTGGGAATGCGCTTCAACACGATCGGCGTCTCCGACGGCATGTCGATGGGCACCGAGGGGATGAAGTACTCGCTCCAGTCGCGCGACCTGATCGCCGACTCGATCGAGACCGTGATGTGCGCCCAGTGGTACGACGCGAACGTCTCCATCCCGGGCTGCGACAAGAACATGCCCGGCTGCCTGATCGCGATGGGCCGCGTGAACCGGCCGGCGCTGATGGTCTACGGCGGCACGATCCGGCCCGGGAAGAGCCGCACCGGCTGCCCTCTCGACATCGTCTCCGCCTTCCAGTCCTACGGCGAGTACATCGCGAAGCGGATCGACGAGGAGGAGCGCTTCGACATCGTGCGCCACGCGTGCCCCGGAGCGGGCGCCTGCGGCGGCATGTACACCGCCAACACGATGGCGGCGGCGATCGAGGCGCTCGGCATGAGCCTGCCCGGCAGCTCGTCCACGCCGGCGGAAGATCCGGCGAAGCTCGACGAGTGCCGCCGCGCCGGGGCGGCGATCCGGAACCTGCTGGAGCGGAACCTCAAGCCCCGCGACATCATGACGCGCGAGGCCTTCGAGAACGCGATGGTGATCACCATGGTGCTCGGCGGATCCACCAACGCCGTGCTGCACCTGATCGCGATGGCGCGGGCGGTGGGCGTTCCGCTCACGATCGACGACTTCCAGGCCACGAGCGACCGCACGCCCTTCCTCGCCGACCTGAAGCCCTCGGGCCGCTACGTGATGGAGGACCTCCACGATGTGGGCGGGATCCCGGCAGTGCTGCGGATGCTGCTCGACCGCGGCGTGCTCCACGGGGACTGCATGACGGTGACCGGGAAGACGCTGGCCGAGAACCTCGCCGAGGCGCCCGATCTCGCGGCGGGCCAGGAGGTGATCCACTCCTGGGACGACCCGATCCAGGCGAACGGGCACATCCAGATCCTGCGCGGGAATCTCGCCCCCGACGGCGCGGTCGCGAAGATCACCGGCAAGGAGGGCCTCGCCTTCAGCGGTCCGGCGGTCGCCTTCGACTCCGAGGAGGAGATGCTGGCGGCGCTCGAGCGCGGCGAGATCCAGAAGGGTCACGTGATCCTGATCCGCTTCGAGGGGCCCCGCGGCGGACCTGGCATGCGCGAGATGCTCACTCCCACGTCTGCGCTGATGGGCGCGGGCCTGGGGGCCGACGTCGCCCTGATCACCGACGGCCGCTTCTCCGGCGGCTCCCACGGCTTCATCATCGGCCACGTGACGCCCGAGGCGCAGGACGGTGGCCCGCTCGCCCTCGTGCGCGACGGCGACCGCATCACCATCGACGCCAAGAAGCACGTGATCGAGCTCGAAGTGAGCGAGGAGGAGCTCGGCCGCCGGCGCGCCGCCTGGAACGCGCCTCCGCTGCGGGCGGAGCGCGGCACCCTCGCGAAGTACATCCGAAACGTCCGCACCGCCTCCGAGGGCTGCGTCACCGACGAGTAGGCCGATGAGCCGGTGAAGATCTCCGTCGTCATCCCCTGCTTCAACGAGGCGCCTACCCTCGAGCGGCTGGTGGAGGCCGTGCTCGCGTCGGGGATCGAGAACCTGGAGGTGGTCCTCGTCGACGACGCCTCGGACGACGGGAGCCGGGAGCTGATCGACGCGGTGCTCCGCCGCAGGGTCCACTGCGCGCTGCGCCACGAGCGCAACCGGGGGAAGGGAGCCGCGCTGCGCACCGGCTTCGCCTCCGCCACCGGCGACGTGGTGCTGGTGCAGGACGCCGATCTCGAGTACGACCCGCGCGACTATCCCCGGCTGCTGGAGCCGATCCTCGCCGGCGAGGCCGACGTGGTGTTCGGCTCGCGCTTTGCGGAGGACGGCGCGGAGCCCGTCCCGCGTTCCTGGCACGCGGCGGCGAACCGCGCGATGACGCGCCTGTCGAACGCGCTCAACCACCTCGACCTGACCGACATGGAGAGCGGCTACAAGGTGTTCCGCCGCGAGGTGCTCGCCCGGCTCGAGCTCTCGGAGGACGGCTTCGGCTTCGAGCCCGAGGTGACGGCGAAGGTGGCGCGGCTCGGCGTGCGCGTTCGGGAGGTCGCGATCTCCTACGCCGGCCGCACCCGCGCCGAGGGCAAGAAGCTGCGCTGGCGCGACGGCCTGCACGCGGTGTGGTGCGTGGTGAAGTACAACCTGGAGCGCAGCCGCGCCGGGCCGTCGCTCAGCCCGGCGTCCGCTCGAAGGTAGGCACTCCCTCCGGAACGTGGTGGAAGCTCTGCTTGTCGCAGGTGAAGATCACCATCTCGGGCTGCCCGAAGACGCTCGGATCGTCGAGCGTGCCCACCTTGATCAGCACGGCGCCGGCCAGGGCGGGCGGGCGACTGGTGACGTGGGTGCCGCACTCGGCGCAGAACTCGCGCGTCACGGGGTTGTCGAGGTCATCGCGACGGAAGGCCTTCAGCTGGCCTCGGGTCAGCTTGAACCCCGTCTCCGGCATTCCCATCACCACGTTCGGATGGCCGCCGCTGACGTACTGGCACTCGCGGCAGTGGCACTGGCCCTTGAAGAGGGGATCACCCTCGGCCTCGAAGCGCACCGCGCCGCAATAGCATCCGCCCGCGATCTTCATCGTGTTCCTCCTGGGGCAGAGCCCCGCGACGCGCTCAGGATGTCCTCGATCCGCGCGAGCGCCTCTTCGACGTCGTCGGCGCTCACGTCGAGGTGGAGGACGGCGCGAAAGCGGCCCGGCGCGATCGGGTTGATGCGCAGCGCGCGCGCGCGCAGCCCCTGTGCGAAGGAGGCGGGCTCGGGGACCTCGAACATCACCATGTTCGTCTCGGGCGGGGGATCGACGCGCACGCCCAGGGCACCGAGGCCTTCGGCGAGCCGCTTCGCGTTGACGTGGTCGACGGCGAGCCGCTCGAGGTGATGGTCGAGGGCGTGGAGTCCCGCTGCCGCCAGCAGGCCCGCCTGGCGCATCGCGCCTCCGAGCAGCTTGCGGGCGCGGTGCACCTCGCGGATCCGCGCGGCGCTGCCGCAAACCACCGATCCCACCGGTGCGCCGAGTCCCTTCGAGAGACAGACGCTCACCGTGTCGAAGGGCTCCGCCCAGACGTCGGCCGGGACACCCGTGGCGACCACCGCGTTCCACAGGCGTGCGCCGTCGAGGTGCAGGGCGAGGCCGGCCTCGCGCGCGGCGCCTGCGGCTTGGCGCAGCAGATCGAGCGGGAACACCCGACCCCCGGCGAAGTTGTGGGTGTTCTCGAAGGCGAGCACGCGCGTCGGGGCGACGTGGGCGTCGCCGTCGGGGGTGATCGCGCGCCGCACGTCCTCGGCGTCGAAGAGCCCGTCCCGGCCGATCGTCTTCACGTGCACGCCCCATAGCGCCGCCGGCGCGCCGCCCTCGTAACGCAGCAGGTGGGCGTTCTCGCTCGCGAGCACGACGTCACCGGGCCGTGTCAGCGTGCGCAGCGACGCCTGATTGCCCATGCTGCCCGAAGGAACGAAGAGCGCGGCCTCCTTGCCGAGCCGCTGGGCGGTGCGGCGCTGGAGGGCGTCGACGGTGGGATCCTCGCCGTACACGTCATCGCCGACCGGCGCCTTCGCGATCGCCTCCCGCATCGCTGCCGTCGGCTGGGTGACGGTGTCGCTGCGCAGGTCGATCACTCGCACGACGCCCAGTGTACACCCCGGCGCCGCCGCGAAGCGCCTCGCTCAGATCCGCGGCCAATCCTCCGACCAGGGTCGGGCCCGCTCGAAGGCATGGGCGGCCTGGAGGACGAGGTCGTCGCGGTGGCGCGGTCCCACGATCTGGAGGCCCACCGGGAGTCCCACCTTCGAGAAGCCGGCGCGCACCGTCGCGGCGGGATGCCAGGAGAGATTGAAGGGGATCGTGAAGCTCGCGACGCCCGCGGGCGGCTGGCGGCGTTCCTCGATCGCCTCGGGGAAGGGGCCGCGTGCGAGCGGCGGGTCGTAGGGCACCGTCGGGGTGAGCAGCAGGTCGAAGCGCTCGAAGGTCTCGGCGCACCAGCGCGAGACGGCGGCGCGGCCGCGTCGGATCTCCGCCCACAGCGTGCCCGTCATCTTGCGCGCCGAGAGCACGCCGGCGAGGAAGGCGCGGCCGAACTCCTTCTCGTGCTCGGGAAGCAGCGGCTCGATGGTGCCCAGCAGGTCGAAGGCGGTGCCGAGGCCCCACTCGCGGGCGAGCAGCGGCGGGCCCCCCGGCACGTCCTCGAGCCGGTGCTCGCCGGCGAAGAAGCGCGCGGCTTCCGCGGCCACGGCGGCGACGTCGCTCTGCACGGCGGCGTAGCCCAGGTCGGGCGACCAGCCGACGCGCAGACCGCGCGGCAGATCGGAGAGGATCTCCCGGTAGGAGATTCCCGGATGCGGAAGCGACTTCGGATCGAGCGGGTGGGGACCGACGGTGAGATCGAGGTGCAGGGCCGCGTCCTCGACGGTGCGCGTGAGCGGCCCTGGCACGGTCGTGTCGTCCATCACCCAGAGCTCGCTCTCGTTGGGGATGCGTCCGTAGGAGGGCTTCAGCCCGAAGCAGCCGGTGAAGGAGGCCGGCAGGCGCACCGAGCCGCCGCCGTCGCTGGCGGTGGCCATCGACACCACGCCGCCGGCGATCGCCGCCGAGGAGCCCCCCGACGACCCGCCGGGCGTACGGTCCAGGTCCCAGGGACTGCGCGTGACGCCGAAGAGCAAGTTCTTGGTGATCGCCGTGAAGCCGAACTCGGGTGCGTTGGTCTTCCCGACCACGATCGCCCCGGCCGCGCGCAGGCGGGCGACCTGTACCGTGTCGGCGGCGGCGACTTGGTTGCGGAACGGCACCGATCCCTGAGAGGTGACGAGGCCGCGCGCGTTCTCGAGGTCCTTCACGCCGAGCGGGATTCCCTCGAGCGGTCGCGCGCGCCCGCTGCGGATCCGCAGCTCCGCCTCGCGCGCCTGCGCGCGCAGCGCGTCGCCGTCGGCCACCGCCGAGAAGGAGTTGAGGGTCTCGCGCGTCGCATCGATCCGCGCCAGCGTCGCGTCCAGCAGCTCCACGGGTGACACGGCGCCGCGGGCGAGCTCGCGTACCTGCTCGGTCAGGGGACGGAACAAGAGGTCCGACACGCCGCTCCTCCCCGCGCGGGACGGGCCGCGCGTGGGGAGCAGGGTATCAGTCCGACCGCGGAACGTGGCAGGAGAGATGCTCGGTCGCCGCCACGATCACCTCGGTGGGGCGCTCGAGATGCACGTTGTGTCCGGCTCCCGAGATCTCGAGCAGGCGACCCGCCGGCAGCTTCGACGCCAGCGACGCGGCGCCCTCGCGTGTCAGCAGCGTGCTCTCGCTGCCGCGGATCACCAGCGTCGGGCAGCGCACGTCTTCCAGGCGCGCGTGGGGCGCCGGGGGCAGGCCGAACCAGCGGGGGTCGAACTTGTAGACGAAGCGACCGTCGGGCAGCTCTCGGATCGAGTGCTCGGCGAGAGCGCGTCGCAGTCCCTCGGGAGCGTCGGGCGTCGACGGCATCAGTCGGTAGCGCGCGATCGCCTCCTCGCGGCTGGAGTAGGGGCGCCGGAGGGTGAGGGCCAGACGCGTTCGCCGCCGCTCCCGCGCCGCGGCGCCAAAGGAGACCTCCACGGCGGTGACGGCCCAGACGCGCGGATGGCGAGCGGCGTAGTCGAGGGCGATCTGACCGCCCATCGAGTGGCCGACGAGCGCTAGGTCCTCGCAGCCCAGCTCGGTGACCAGGGCTTCGAGATCGCGGTGGAAAGCTCCGACGAAGACCGCATCGGGATGGTCGCTGTCGCCGTGGCCGCGGAAGTCGAGGCACGCGACGCGGAACCGCTCGGCGAGTGACGGGGCGATTTCGTCCCACCAGTGGAGATTCGCACCACCGCCGTGGAGCAGGATCACCAGCGGAGAATGAGGATCGCCGCGCAGCTGGGCATGGAGGTGCACTCCTTCCAGCTCGGGTCGGGTGAATCGGATCGTCTCCATGCGGAGCGCGGATCTTAGCTTCGCCCCGTCGCCGTCGAGCGCCGCGCGGCCGCGCTCCGACGGACGGCGGGGACCGCCGAAAACAGCCCTCTCGGGCCCAAAATCGGGCTTTCCGCGATTGCGCGGCGGCGCGGGGCGCGCCTATTCTCCCGCCGCTGACGGGCCAATGGTGCGCGGCGGAACGCCGCCACCGGGGGTTCTGCCGCCCTGGACCGGTAGCGGTCGCCGGGCCGTAGGATCGGTCGCGGGTGACCGAGGGTTCCGACAGCGTGAGGTGAGAGGCTTGGACCCTTCGAAACGAAGGGAGCAGGAGGAAACGATGGCAGCGAAGAAGAAGGCAGCAAAGGCGAAGAGCGGCGGCGGAGATCTGATCATCTCGAAGTCGCGCACCAAGGCAGCCGTGAAGAAGTGCAACGTCGGGAGCGAGTTCTACGGCGCCCTCGACAAGGCCGTGCGCGGCATGATCGCCGGCGCGGAGGCACGAGCCGTCGGCAACAAGCGCAAGACGCTGAAGGCCGTCGACCTCTAGTCGACGCGATCGATTCCGCTGCGGGCCCGCGAGCGATTGCTCGCGGGCCCGTGGTCGTACCGCCCGCCTTGGCCCGGAAGCTCTCCTGCGCAGCGCTTCACGAGGGCGCGACACCGAAGTGTCTCACGAGAGCGCCTCGAAGTGGAGCGCCGAGGGTCGCCGGGCGTCGTGGTACACGACGCGTCGCCGCGGCGACGCGTCGTCGAGCTCGGGCCCCGCGAAGCGCGGCAGGGACGAAGCGGCCACCTCGATCCGCAGCCGGGCTCCCGCGGGCAGGTAGGCCGCTGTCGGACCGAGATCGATGGAGAGGGCACCGCCGTCGCGGGGGCCGCGCACGGCGCCCTCGCTCAGCCAGCGCGCTGCCCCGTCGGGCTCGAGGGCCACGAGCTTCGCGCAGGTGAGGTCTCCCTCGGCGGTCTCGCCGACGTGGAGCTGGAGCGAGGCTTCGCCCGCCAGCTCGAGCGGCGCGGGCAGCGGCTCGCCGGTGAAGCACAGCACGTCACCGCGCCGCGCGACCTGGCTCTGATCGACGGGCCCGGCGTCCCGGCCGACGGCGACCCCGCCGCGCGAGGGCACCGGATCGGCCGGGTCCGCGGTGAAGGAGTCGGCCGACTCGGCACCGGGAAGCTCCACGGCGAGACGTCCCGCCCCGTGTCCGGAGTTGGCCGGACCGTCGCCGCGCAGATGGAGCGTGCGGCGCGTCGTCGACGACGGGGGCCAGCTCGCCGTCTCGCGCCAGCCGGAGCCGCGCGCGTACACGCGGGCGATTCGCTCGCGACCCCTTCGCGCGCCGACGACCTGCGCCGTGAACTCGAGCACCGCGCGCGCGATCCCCGCGAGCGGGCCGGCACGGCGCGCGCGCTCCTCTCTCGGGAGCGGCGCCGCTCCCCACGGTCCCAGTACCAACGAGGGAGGAGCCGTGCCCCTCGCGGCTGCACGCCGGGCCAGGGCGCGGTAGTCGGCGTGCGCGGCGTGCAGCGAGCCCTCGTAGAAGCCGTTCAGGAACAGGATGGGCGGCTCCGGGTCGGGGAGCCCGGGCGTGCGCGCCTCCCACCACGCATCGCGCTCGGGATGAGCGATCCACTCGCGGAAGGCGGACAGCTCCCGCAGCGCCACACGATCGCACTCGCCCAGGAGACGGTGGCGGCCGGCGCGGGCGAGATCGAGCCGGCTCGGTCCGAAGCCGCAGCGCCCGTCGAGCCGAGCGGCCAGAGCGAGCGCGACCTCGAGCTGGAGCGCTCCACCCGGGTACAGCCACGCATGGGGATCGCGAGCGCCGTAGCCGGTCGCGAGACCCGCGACGCGCTCACCGTCGCCCACCGCCGCGGCCCACGCGGAGAAGGCCGAATAGCCGAGACCCACCAGCACCACCGCGTCGTCGCAGCCGGGCCCCGAGGTCGCCCAGCGCAGCGCGTCGCGCCCGTCCGCCACCTCGTCGAGAAAGGGTCGGAACACGCCCTCGGAGCCTCCGCGCCCGCGGCAGCTCTGGAGGAGCACCGTGCGTCCGTCCTGGGCCAGCCAGCGCGCGAGCTTCTCGAGCGCGCCCGCGCCGCGCAGCGGGCGCTCACTGCGGATCAGCACCGTTCCGCGTCGACAGGACGCATCGACGGGGCGCAGGACGCGGGTGGCGAGGCGCGTGCCGTCGGTCGCCGTCATCCAGGTATCGGTCTCCAGCAGGGCCGAGCGCGCGGGCGGCAGCCCGAGCCAGCGGCGCTCGAGGCGGCCGAGGACGCTCAAGGGCGCGCGCTCTCGGGATCGAGGTTCGCGCCGACCCGGAACAGGTGCTCCACGCCGACCCGGCGCAACAGCTCGGTGTCGGCGAGGCCGTGCTGCTCGGCGAGGAAGGCAAGACCTGCGCTGGCGAAGCTGGCCGCCTTGGCGATCGCGGTCGGGGTGGACTCGGCGTCGCCGAGCGGCAGCCGGTCCGCCACCGCGACCCGGTTGGAAAGGGCCACGAAGGCGTAGAAGCAGGCGCGCCGCTCCTCCTCCTCCAGGGCGCCGATCGCGCGGAAGATCCGCCCGCCCGGTCCGCTCACTTCGGGCAGCTGGGGCATCCACACCGGCAGGCTCCAGGCCGCGACCTCGATCGGTCGCTCCTCGGCGAGCGGCAGGGCACGCCGCGCCTCGGGGTCGAGGAAGCGGTACACGCGCATCGCGTCCTCCCAGGTAGGGAAGCCGAGATCCTCGAGCCGGCCCGTGCGCCAGCGCAGCGCCCACTCCTCGGTGTCGGAGACGAGCTCCCAGGTCACCGCCTGCATCAGGCGGAAGTAGGACCAGTAGGCGCCCTCGAAGAGCGCGCGCAGCAGGGTCGTGACGTCCGCCAGGTCGTCGTTGTCGGCGAGCGCCCAGTAGTGGAACTGGCCCTCCAGGGTCTGCGCGCCCTCCGGCGGCGACCAGCCCTCGTGCTCGTCGGGGCGCTGCACCACGCCGATCCGCGAGCGCAGAGCGAGCGTCAAGAGCTCCGGGTCGAGGGCTTCGAGCGCGCGCAGCTGGGCCTCGGGCGAGGTCCGCGCGATCGCCTGCAGCCACTCGTTCGCGGACGCCGGATCGATGGCCTGGCCCTGCCAGGCGTCGAGGTCGAGCGCGGCGACGACCTGGTCGGGGGTTGCGTACTCGAGCACCCAGGCCGCGTCCGCCAGCCCGATCGCCTTCACGGTGAAGCAGAGCTCGGCCGGGGGGAACTCGGGGATCAGCCGCTCGGGCTGCGGCACCAGACCGAGCAGCCGCCCGCGCTCGGCGAGGGGCGCCTCGCACACCGCGGCGATCTGAGCCTCGGGCGTCAGGGCGGCTAGAGCCTTCTCCGCGGCCTGGCGATCCCGGCGCGCGAGGGCGAGCAGGCGGCGCGGCGCTTGCTCCTCGGGGGGGACCGGATTCATCGCCGCCCAACGGTAGCGGACCACGCGGCTATCCTTCGCGCCGTGAAGATCCCCGTCGACCGCGTGCGCCGTGCGCTGGCGAGCTACGAGCCCGCCACGCTTCCCGTCGAGGAGGTGCGCCACGCCGCGGTGGCGATCGTGCTCGTGGAAGGAGAGAGCGGGGCCGAGGTGCTGCTGATCGAGCGCGCGCGCCACGAGGGGGATCCGTGGTCGGGCCACATGGCGTTTCCCGGCGGCCGCGTCGATCCCTGCGACGCGGACGGCCGCGCCGCCGCCGAGCGCGAGACGCTCGAGGAGGTGGGCCTGTCGCTGGCGGACGCGCGCCTGATCGGGCGCCTCGACGACAAGCGCGGCAACCCGCGCACCCATCCCGAGCTGGTGATCTCCGCCTACGTCTACCACGCGCCGGATCCGGGCGAGCTGGTGACCAACCACGAGGTGGAGGAGGCGTTCTGGTTCCCGCTCGGCGGCCTCCTCGACCCCGCCCGCCACGTCCACTACACGGGCCGCGGCGAGCTCGAGTACCCCGGCATCCTGGTGGGAGCGCCCGACCGCCACGTCGTCTGGGGCCTCACCTACAGCTTCCTCGAGACCTTCTTCACCGCCGCCGGCTCCCCGCTCCCGAACCGCTGGACCGAGGAGATGCGGCGTTATGCGCGGCATCTGGGAGTGCGAAGCTAGGGAAGATCCGAGCGAGTTGGCCGAGAGGCCGCTGTGCGAGAGGTGACCCGCGAGCTCGCCATCGCCCGAGTCGCCGCCCTTCCTTCGGATGCGCTGCATCACGCATCCCGCCATTGCCAGACGGGGCGGTGCAGCTTGAAATCGGTCCCCTCGAGTCCAGTCGACACAACCCCGCTTCCCTGCCGTTCAGCGGGAATCCAGCTCATTCTGCCTATCCTCGACGACGTCGGACCAGACGCCAACCCCCCGTGTCTGAAGATTCCTCGGGTCTCCTCGAGGGTCGGTGCGTTCGTACGGAGCCTGGTGGATGAATTCGGATGGCCGCGGCTCGGTCTCCTGCCCCACTCACCAGAGGGCGCGCTAGCTCCCGCGTCGCTCGGGCTCGCCCGCCTCGTGGGCGTGACACGCGCGCACCGGCAGCGGGGGGTAGCGGTGCAGGGCGTCGTCCTCCTCGGCCCTCCGACAGCGCCAGAAGGCGCTGCCGCGCGCGTTGGGCTGGACGCTGGCGTGACGGCAGCGCGCGCACAGGCCCACGCGCGCCCGTTCGGCGTCCGCGTAGCGCGCGTCGGTCATCGGTGGCAGTCTACGACGGACCGTGACGAGCCGCTGGAACCGCATCGCGAGTCGTCTGGAGAGCGTGCTCGCCCTGGCGGAGCGGGCGCTCCAGACGCGCCTCGGACCGGCGACCGACCCGGCGTTCTTCGACGCCGCGATCGCCTTCCGCTGGGACGCGCGGCGCGGGCCGGGCCGGCTGCGCCCGGTTTCGTCTCCCCAGCTCTTCGATCTGGCGGACCTCGTCGGCGTCGACCGCGCGCGCGAGCGCCTGGTCGCCAACACCGAGCAGTTCCTGGCCGGTCTTCCCTTCAACCACGTCCTGCTCCACGGCGAGCGGGGCACCGGCAAGTCCTCGGCGGTCCGCGGACTGCTGGGGCGTTTTGCCGAGCGCGGCCTGCGCGCCGTGGAGATTCACCGCGCCGACCTGCTCGATCTGCCCGACGTCTTCGAAGCCCTGCGCGGAGCCTCCCAGCGCTTCCTGCTCTTCTGCGACGACCTCTCCTTCGACGCCCAGGACGCCGGCTACCGCGAGCTGAAGGCGGCGCTGGAGGGAAGCCTGGTGGCCCCGCCTGCCAACGTCTGCGTCGTGGCGACCAGCAACCGGCGCCACCTGATCCAGGAACGCGTCTCCGACAACGCCGACGCCCGGCTCGACGCGGCCGGCGATCTGCACCTGGGCGAGACGGTGGACGAGAAGCTGGCGCTCTCGGACCGCTTCGGCCTGGTGATCGGCTTCTACCCCTTCGACCAGGCGACCTATCTCGACGTGGTGCGCCACTACGCGGCACGCGCGGAGCTGGATGCGCCCTGGCAGGAGCTGGAGGCCGAGGCGCTCCGCTGGTCGGTGCGGCGGGCGAGCCGGTCGGGGCGCACTGCGCGCCAGTTCGTCGACGACTACGCCGGCCGCAAGGCGCTGGCGCGCACGCGTTAGGGAGGATCGGACGGGGATGCCGAGTCCAGACTTCGGGAATCCAGGCCTCGGGCTGTCCCTGCTCGGCATTCTCGCGGTCCCCCTGCTGATCCTGACCAACGCCTACTTCGTGGCCACCGAGTTTGCGCTGGTGGCGGTCCGGAACACGCAGATCGACCTGTGGGTGGCCGAGGGACGGCGCGGGGCGCGCTCCGCGAAGGAGGCGATCCTCAACCTGGACGACGCGATCGCCGCGACCCAGCTCGGCATCACGATTGCGAGCATCGGGCTCGGCTTCGTCGGCGAGCCGATCCTCGCGCGCTGGATCGAGCCGCTGCTCGCGACGATCGGGGTCGATGCGGCGGTCGCGGTGCACTCGCTGGCCCTCGCCATCTCCTTCGCGATCATCACTTTCCTGCACGTCGTCGTCGGCGAGCTGGCGCCGAAGGCGATCGCGCTCGATCGCCCGGGCTCGGTGGCGCTCGCCTGTGCGCGTCCCCTGCTCTGGTTCGCGAGCTCCTTCCGGCCGATCCTGTGGCTGATGAACGGCGCCGGGAACCTGCTGGTGCGGGCGATCGGGATCCAGCCCGCGGGTCACGCGCACTCGGTGCACTCGACCGAGGAGCTGTCGATGCTGGTCTCCGAGACCCGGGCCGCCGGCAAGATCCGGCCCTACGCCGGGCGCATCCTGGGCAACGTCTTCCGCCTCGCTCGAACGCGGGTCGCCGACGTGATGATCCCGCGCTCGAAGGTGGTCGCGATCGACCGCAGCATCGGCTCGAACGACCTGCTCGACCTGATCAAGGAGTCGGGATTGACGCGCATTCCGGTGTACGAGGAGACGCTCGACAACGTGATCGGCATCCTGCACACGAAGGACTTGTTCCAGGTGTACGCCGACCGCCGCGTGGTGATCCTCGAGGACGCGATCCGCCCACCGACCTTCATCGGGCCGAAGGTCCAGGTGGTGGACGCGCTGCGCGAGTTTCGACGAGGCCGCCGCCACTTGGCGGTCGTCCGCGAGGAGGGCGGCCCGGTGCTGGGCGTGTGTACGCTCGAGGACGTGCTCGAGGAGATCGTGGGCGAGATCGAGGACGAGCACGACCGGCCGACGCCGGCCGGCAGCGACTGAGGGCATGCGCGGTCGGTGGTTCGCCCGCCCGTTCGATCTTCGCCCGCCTTCGGCTCGCTGCGCGCGGCCTTCGACCGCTTGCGTTAGATCAGGTCGAACTCGCGCCCCATCGTCGCGAAGGCCTCGAGGGCGCGGTCGAGGTGGTCGCGCACGTGGGTCGCCATCACCGAGGTCCGGATCATCGCCCGGCCGGGCGGCACCGCCGGCGACACCACCGGGTTCGCGAACACGCCCAGCTCCTGGAGGCGCATCACCGCGCGGTAGACGTCTTCGTCCTCGCCGACCAGGATCGGGATCACGGGCGAGGCCGACTCGCCGGTATCGAAGCCCAGCCCCTCCAGCTCCCGCTTCAGGTACTGGGCGTTCTCCCAGAGGTGCTTCCGGCGCTCGGGCTCCCGCTCCACGATGTCGATCGCCTTGCGCGCGGCCGCCACCGAGGCCGGCGGGGGCGCGGCCGAGAAGATACCGCTGCGCGCCTTGTGGCGGAGGTGGTTCAGCACGTAGGCGGGACCGGCCACGAAGCCGCCGACCGTCGCCAGCGACTTCGAGAAGGTGCCCATCAGCAGGTCCACCTCGTCCTCGACCCCGAAGTGCTCCGGCGTGCCGCGACCGGTCTCGCCGAAGACACCGAGCCCATGGGCGTCGTCGACCATCAGCCGCGCGCCGAAGCGGCGCGCGAGCCGGGCGATCTCGGGCAGGGGAGCGACGTCCCCCTCCATCGAGAAGACGCCATCCACCACCACCAGCTTGCCCGCCGTGTCCGGAATCTGGGCCAGCTTCCGCTCCAGATCGGCCATGTCGTTGTGGCGGAACTTCACGCTGCGCCCGAAGCCGAGCCGCACCCCGTCGATGATGCAGGCGTGGTCCAGCGCGTCGAGCACGGCGACGTCGCGGCGGCCGAGCAGGCTCGAGAGCACGCCGAGGTTCACCTGGAAGCCGGTGGCGAACGTCAGGGCGGCCTCGCGCTGGGTGAACTCGGCGAGCTTCTGCTCCAGCTCCACGTGGATGTCGAGGGTCCCGTTCAGGAGGCGGGAGCCCGCCGCGCCGGTGCCGTAGACGGCCAGGGCGACCGCCGCCGCCTCCTTCACCTCCGGATGGTTGGTCAGCCCGAGGTAGTTGTTCGACCCGAGCATCACCAGCTCGTGCTCGCCGCACAGGACGACCGGGTCCTGGGCGGAGGAGAGCACCCGGTAGTACGGGTACATCCCGATCTTGCGCGCGTCCTGCACGCGCTGTGCGATCTCGTTGCACTTGGCGAAGACGTCCACGCTTCCCATTCCTTCCCGTGGTCTTTCCGGGGCCACTACGCGGGGGGGTGGCGGGGGGCTCTGGCGGGGGGCCTCGAACCGGGCAGCGGAGGGTACCCGCAACGCAAGGGGCCGCCAGACTCCCGCTTCCCCCGGGGCTCTGGTCCGTCCGCGCACGCCCCTCTAGTATCCAGGCTCGCCCGAACCCCGCAGCTTCACCTCACCCCCGCGAGAGTCGAAGAGGAGTTCTCCGGCCGGGGCGCCCGCTCCGGCCCTCCTTGGTTCGGATCTCATCTCGAGCGCGCGGAGGAAGCATGCGACCCGGCGTGGTCGATCGTCTGCTGCTCGTCCGGCTCGCGATGGTCGCCTTGGCGATCACGCTGGGCGCTGCGCCGGCCCTCGCCCTCGATCCCGAGGGCCCGCCGCGCCGGGGGGATCCGTCCACCCAGGCGGCCATGCTCCTCGAAGAGGACCCCCTGTTCGCCGAGGACGAGCTCGTCAACGCGTCCGAGAGCCGCGATCCCCTCGAAGACCTGAACCGCGACGTCTTCGCCTTCAACCGCGGCATGGACCACTGGGTCTTCGACCCGATCACCCGCGGCTACCAGTTCCTGGTGCCCCAGCCCGGCCGCGATGCCATCTACCGCGCCTCCCTCAACCTCGACAGCCCCGTGGTGCTCGCGAATCAGATGCTTCAGTTCCGCGTCGTCGACGCCGCGGGCACCACCACGCGCTTCGTCATCAACACTACGATCGGCATCGGAGGGCTGTTCGACCCGGCGGCCTCCTTCTTCCGGGTGTTTCGCAGTGAGGCCGACTTCGGTCAGACGCTGGCCCGCTATGGCGCCCCGAGCGGTCCCTTCCTGATGCTTCCGATCTTCGGACCCAGCACGGTGCGCGACGCCTTCGGCGACGTGGTCGACATCGTGGCCGACCCGGTCTCCTACCTGCTGGGACCCCTGCGCTGGTGGACGCTCGCCCTCGGCGGCGGCGAAGGCCTGATCGTTCGCGAGGCGCACCTCGCGGAGATGCAGGCGCTGGAGGCGAGCTCGATCGACTTCTATGCGGCCCTGCGCAGCGCCTATCTCCAGTCCCGCGACGCGTCGATCCGGTCGGTTCGGCCGGAGCTGGACGCCGAAGACGTCGTCATGTTCCGGGGCGACTGAGCCCGGGACGACCTGCGCACCGGCTCAGATCGGCTCGCCCGCCTTGAGCTTCGTGATCTTCTCCTCGAGCGCGGCCACCAGGCCGTTCAGGTCCTCGCGCTTCACGATCGACACGAACTCGGAGCGGCGCAGCGCCAGCTCGCTGACCGTTCCGTCCAGGTAGACGTCGATGATCTTCCACTTCCCGTCCACCTGGCGCAGCCGGTAGTTGAGCTCGACGTTCTCGTCCTGCGGATTGATTAGGCGCGTCTTCACGAGCGCTGTGTCGAGCCGCGCCGGCTCCTCGCCGAGGGTTTCGAAGGACTGGCCCGAGTAGCCGTCGAAGCGCCCCGCGTAGTTGGCCACCATGAACCGGGTGAAGGTCTCGAGGTAGCGCTTGCGGCTCGCCTCGTCCGCGGTGTCCCAGTGCCGCCCGAGCGACTTGCGCGCCATGAAGTCGGTGTCGAAGTACTCGGGAATTACGCTGCTCAGCTTCTTCTCCCGACCCTCGTAACCGAGCGCGACCGCGTTCTTCATCACGTCGAGCAGGTTGGCGTGAAGCGCCTCGACGCGGGCGCTGGGCGTGTCGGCTCGATCCGCCGCCGGAGTCGTCAGGGCCGTTTGGGCGGTCTGGGC
>CAZZFT010000034.1:22891-38831 GCA_964653555.1 uncultured Spirochaetales bacterium
GCGTGTCGGCTCGATCCGCCGCCGGAGTCGTCAGGGCCGTTTGGGCGGTCTGGGCCGTCGGGGCGGTCTGGGCGAGGAGGGCCGAGGGGACCACCACCAGCAGCCCGAGGGCCGCGACGGCGGCGCACAGGCGCATGCGCCGGGGCGCGAACCGAAGCCGAGCGCGCGGCCCGGCGAAGAGCTGGGTCATGACGGACCTCTTTCGGGGGAGGGACTCGCTTCGTGACTCGGCCGGCTGCGGGGTGGCGGGACTGTAGCGAACCGCCGTCATGACCGAGGTGGAGGCCGGGATTTGCTAAGTCTCGTCGGCCGGGCCCGGGGGTGTCGGGAGTGCGACAAGACGACGTGACGGATCGGGGCGGGGTCGGTCTCGAAAACCGCCTGGGATCGTGGCTGTCCGCCTGGGTCGCGATGGTGGCGGGCCGGCCGCGGACCGTCATCGCCGCCATGCTCGCCGCCGTCCTCGTGAGCTCTCTGTTCGCGGCGACGCACCTCGAGATCGAGGGCTCCACCGACGCGCTGTTCTCGCCGGACCTGCCCTTCAAGCGCGCGGAGCGGCGCTACTACGACGCCTTCCCGACCCAGTTCGAGAACATGTTCATCGTCGTGGACGCGGTGTCGCCGGAGCAGGCCGGCCGGGCCGCCGGCGCTCTCGCCGAGCGCCTGCGAGCGCACCCCGAGAGCTTCAACAGCGTGTTCCTGCCCGGTGGCGGCAGCTTCTTCGAGCGCAACGCCTTTCTCTACCTGGATACGAACGAGCTCGAGTCCCTCGCCGACGATCTCGCCGAAGCCCAGCCCTACCTGGCCGAGCTCTCGCGCGACGGCACCCTGCGCGGCCTCGCCTCCATCCTCGCGCGCGGAGCCCGCGCCATGCGCGAGGGCGACTTCACGGGGGATCAGCTGTCGGCGATCTTCGACCGCTTCGGCGCAGCGCTGGAGGCGAACGCGACCGGACGGCCCTATCACCTCTCGTGGGCCGAGGTGATCGCCGATCGCGAGTTCGAGTCCGATCCGCGTCGGCGCGTGCTGCTGGCCCAGCCCGTGCTGCGGACGAACGACCTCCAGCCCGGACGCCACGCCATCGACACCGTCCATCAGGCCGTCCACGAGCTGGGACTCGAGGAGAACGGACTTGCCGAAGTGCGGATCACCGGGGACGTCGCGCTCTCCTACGAGGAGATGGAGGTGGTGAAGAGCCAGGCCGCCGCGGCGGGGCTCGGCTCCTTCGTCCTCGTCGGTCTGATCCTCGCCTTCGGTCTGCGCTCCGTGCGTCTGGTGTTCGCCGCGCTCGCGAGCCTGGTCGTGGGACTCGTGCTCACCGCCGGCTTCACGGCGATCTCGGTCGGCCGCTTCAACATGATTTCCGTCGCCTTCGCCGTGCTCTTCATCGGTCTCGGCGTCGACTTCGGCATCCACTTCTGCCTGCGCTACCGCGAGCAGCTCGCGGCCGGCGAGGGGCACCGTGCCGCGCTGGTGGACACGGCCCGCGACGTCGGGAGCTCGCTGGTGCTGTGCGCGGTCACGACGGCGATCGGCTTCTTCGCCTTCGCGCCCACCTCCTTCGTCGGCGTCGCGGAGCTGGGGATCATCACCGGCGGCGGGATGATCATCAGCCTGTTCTGCACGCTGACGCTGCTGCCGGCGCTGCTCAGCCTGCCGCCGATTCCGACGGCGAGACCCGAGCGGTCGGCGCCCGAGTGGACGGGCCGAATCAGCGAGCTTCCGGTTCGCTTCCCCCGCGCGGTGCGCATGGCGGCCCTGCTGCTGGGCGCCGCGTCGGTACTCCTGCTCCCCCAGGCGCGCTTCGACAACAACCCCCTCAACGTCCGGGATCCCTCGAGCGAGTCGGTGCGGACCCTGCGCGAGCTGCTCGAGAACGGCGCGCGCTCCCCCTGGAGCCTGAACGCGATCGCCCCCGATCTCGACGCCGCCGCGGCGCTCGCGGAGAAGCTGCGCGCGCTTCCCTCGGTCGAGCGGGTGGTGACGCTCAGTGACTTCGTCCCGGCGAACCAGGAGGAGAAGCTCTCGATCATCGAAGACCTGTCGCTCTTCCTCGCTCCGCTCGAGACGCCCGAGGGGTCGCCGCGCGTACCGGACGACGAGCAGATCGACGCGTTGCGCCACCTCCACGACGAGGCGCTCAGGCTCGCGAGCGCCGACGTCGACGCCACTTCCCGGAAGAGCGCGCGGGCGCTCGCCACGGCCCTCGAGGGGTTCCTGGGCCAGGTCGAAGGGGACGATCCGACGGCGGGGGACCGGATCGCCGCCCTCGAGGCGAGTCTGCTCGGCAGCCTGCCCGAGCAGCTGCGCGTGCTCGATGCGGCGCTCGGCGCGGGCCACGTCACGCTCGAGAACCTGCCCGACGCCCTGCTCGCCCAGATGCAGACGGCCGATGGCCGCGCGCGGATCCAGATCTTTCCGCGCGCCGATCTCTCCGATCAGGCGGCGCTCGCGGAGTTCTACGACTCGGTGGAAGCCGTGGCGCCCGGCGCCACGGGCAGCGCCTCGGAGATGGTGGAGAGCGGTCGCGCGGTGGTGAGGGCTCTCCAGGAGGCGATGCTGTCCGCCCTGGTGGCGGTGACGCTGGTGATGCTGCTGCTCTGGCGCCGACTCACCGACACGGCGCTCGTCCTGATCCCACTCGCTCTCGCCTCTTCGCTCACCGTCGCGGCCGCCGTCCTGCTCGGGATCCCCTTCAACTTCGCCGACGTGATCGTGCTCCCGCTGCTTCTGGGAATCGGCGTCGACAGCGGCATCCACCTGGTGCACCGGGCGCGAGTGTCCGGAGACGTGCGAAACCTGCTCGGCACGAGCACGGCGCGCGCGGTGGGCTACAGCGCACTCACGACGATCGCCAGCTTCGGCACGATGGGCTTCGCTTCCCACCTCGGTCTGGCCACGCTGGGACAGCTGCTCACATTGGGCGTCGCGTTCACGCTCCTGTGCAACCTGGTGGTGTTGCCCGCGCTGATCAGTCTCGGCGCGCGTCCGGCGCCGATCGATCTCGAAGAGCCGGCGCCCGCGGACCCCTGACCCGGCGGCGTTCCTTCGGTCTTCAGGCGAGCACGAAGCCCGCGACGGCTTCGTTGAAGCCCTCGGGGTTGTCCGTCATCACCGAGTGCCCTGCCTGGGGGACGACCGCCAGCCGCCCCCGCTGGAGAACGTCGTCCACCATGCGATCGGCGACCTCGGGCGACAGGATGTCCGAGGCGGCGCCGCGCACGACGAGCACGGGGCAGGGCAGCGCTGCGAGGGCGTCCCACATTCGGCGCTGGAGCTCGCCTTCCCGCTCCTCCGCGTCGGGCGAGGCGCCGCGTCCACTGGTGAGCCCGCGCCAGGCCGGGTCCATCGTCAGCTCGAAGCGCCGGTCGTCGCGTCGCCGCAAGCCGTGCTGTGCCATCCGGCGCAGGGCCTCGGGCGTGGCGGCCGGGTAGGAGAGCGAGAGGGCGCGGGCATACTCCTCCACGGATTCGAAGACGGGCTCGAGGTTCGACTCCACGTCCTGGCGGATGCGCAGGCTGCCGCGCAGATCGACCTCAGGACCGATGTCGACGAGGACGAGGCCCGCGATCCGCCCGGGGTGACGACCGCCGAAGAGCGTGGCCACGCGTCCGCCGAGGGAGTGGGCCACCAGCACCAGCCGCTCGATCCCGAGCGCCGCGGTCACCGCCTCCACGTCGTCGACCAGGGTGTCGATCTCGTAACGCCCGTCCGGGTCCCAGCCCGAGCGGCCGTGACCGCGGTGGTCGAGGGCCAGGGTGCGGTAGTGCGGAGCGACGACCGGCGCGAAATCGTCCCAGATGTGCGCCTCGTTCCCGAAGCCGTGCAGCAGCAGTAGCGGGACGCCGTCGGTGCTCCACTCGAGCAGATGCAGCTCGACGCCCGAGGTGCCCTTCACGCGGAGGTCGGCGGGTTGCATGACTCCATGATACGCGCTTCCGTGCCGCCTCGTTCGCTACGTTCGCGCGCGTGCCCGCACCCGCAAAGGTCGTCGCGTCTCTCGACCGCGGCGTCGAGTCCGCACTCGCCGAGCTCGTCGAGCTGGCGCGGATCCCGAGCGTCTCCGCGCCGGGCTTCGACCCGGCCGAGGTCGCCCGCAGCGCCGAGGCGGTCGCCGACCTGCTCTCGCGCAGCGGCATGGAGCGCGTCGAGGTGCTGACGATCCAGGATGCCCACCCCTATGTGGTGGGCGAGTGGCTGCACGCGGGGCCCGACGCGCCGACCGTGCTCGTCTACGCCCACCACGACGTCCAACCGCCGGGTCGCGAGAGCTTCTGGCGCTCTCCGCCCTTCGAGCCCACGCGCCGCTCGGACGGCCGCCTCTACGGGCGCGGAGTGGTCGACGACAAGGCGGGGGTCCTGCTCCACGTTGCCGCCCAGCGCGCGTGGCTCGAGGCCGAGGGCTCCCTGCCGGTGAACCTGAAGTGGATCGTCGAGGGCGAGGAGGAGATCGGCTCGGGCCATCTCGCTTCCTTCCTGCGCGCCCACCGCGCCCGTCTCGACTGCGACGTCCTGGCGCTCTCGGACACGGCCAACCTCGACACCGGGATCCCCTCCCTCACGACGAGCCTGCGCGGCATCGTGCAGGTGGACGTCACCGTGCGCGCCCTCGACCACCCGATTCACAGCGGCATGTGGGGCGGGCCCGTGCCCGACGCCGCGACGGCGCTCGTCTCCCTGCTCGCGCGCCTCGTCGACGAACGGGGAGCGATCGCGATCCCCGGTCTCAGCGACGACGTGCCCGCGCTCCCGCCCGACGAGCGCCGTGCCCTGGAGGCGCTGCCCTTCGACGCCGTCGCCTTCCGCCGCGACGCCGGCATGTCCGAGGGCGCCCCGTGGATCGGCGAGAGCGAGCACTCCGTCTACGAGCGGCTGTGGCACCGACCCTCGATCGCGGTCACCGCGCTCGAGGGTATGCCGTTGGCGACCGCGGCCAACCAACTCATGGCCGAGGCGCGCGCGCGCGTGGGAGTCCGAGTCGCGCCCGGGCAGGACGAGCGGCGCGTGGCCGATCGGGTGGCGGAGTTCCTGCGAAGCGATCCGCCGCTGGGCGTGCGTGTGGAGACGGAGGTCCCGGCCGCGGTCGCGGGCTGGAAGACCCGCGCCGAGGGACCGGCCTTCGACGCTGCCCGGCGCGCGCTGCGCGAGGGTTATGGGCGCGACGCGACCCTGATCGGCTGCGGCGGCACGATCCCCTTCGTCGGTCCCTTCGTCGAGGTGCTCGGCGGTGTTCCGGCCCTGCTGCTCGGTCTCGAGGATCCGCCCTGCAACGCCCACGGGGAGAACGAGAGCCTCGACCTGGCCGACTTCCGCAAGGCCGCGCACGCTTCGGCTCATCTGCTCGACGAGCTCTCCCAACGAGCAAGCGCACTCCGTAGGAGTCGGTCGGCGCGCAGCGAGGCGTAGCCGCGCCGAGCTCGAACGGACTGAAGACCCGACCGCCGCTATCTTGGCCGGACTGCCGAGGAGTCACAGCATGACCGAGATCGAGACCACGCCCGCCCTCGTCGAACGCGTCTACGACACGCTCGCGCGCAACGTCGCTACCGCGCGCCGGCGACTCGCCCGCCCGCTCACCTACGCCGAGAAGATCTTCCTCGGACACCTCGCGGATCCGGAAGCGGCCGAGATCGAGCCCGGGCGCAGCTACGTGGGCCTGCACCCGGACCGCGTCGCGATGCAGGACGCCACCGCACAGATGGCGCTGCTCCAGTTCATGCTCGCGGGCAAGGACGCGACGGCGGTGCCGAGCACGGTGCACTGCGACCACCTGATCCAGGCCCACGTCGGCGCCGACGCCGACATGAAGACCGCGCGCACCACGAACGCCGAGGTCTACGAGTTCCTGCGCAGCGCCTCGGCTCGCTACGGGATCGGGTTCTGGGGACCGGGAGCCGGCATCATCCACCAGGTGGTACTGGAGAACTACGCCTTTCCCGGTGGGATGATGATCGGCACCGACTCCCACACGCCCAACGCCGGCGGTCTGGGCATGTTCGCGTGCGGCGTCGGCGGGGCCGACGCCGTCGACGTGATGGCCGGATTCCCCTGGGAGGTCCTCTACCCGAAGCTCGTGGGCGTCCACCTCACCGGGAAGCTGGCGGGCTGGTCGGCTCCGAAGGACGTGATCCTCAAGGTCTGCGAGATCCTCACCGTGAAGGGCGGCACGAACCGCGTCATCGAGTACTTCGGGCCGGGCACCGCGTCGATCAGCTGCACGGGAAAGGGGACGATCACCAACATGGGCGCCGAGCTCGGTGCCACCACCTCGATCTTCCCCTACGACGAACGCATGGCCATCTACCTGAAGGCCACCGGCCGTGAGCAGCTGGCCGACCTGGCCAACCGCAACGCCGAGCTTCTGCGCGCCGACCCCGAGGTGGAGCGCGACCCGACGCGCTTCTTCGACGAGGTGGTCGAGATCGACCTCTCTTCCCTCGAGCCCCACATCGTCGGCCCCCACACACCCGACCTGGCGCGTCCGGTGTCGCGGATGGCGCAGGACGCGCGCGACAGCGGCTACCCGGCGCGTCTCAGCTCGGCGCTGATCGGGAGCTGCACGAACTCCTCCTACGAGGACCTCGAGCGCGCAGCCGATGTGGCGCGTCAGGCGACGCAGCACGGGGCGTCCGCGCAGACGAAGCTGTGGGTGACGCCCGGCTCCGAGCAGATCCACCAGACCATCCGCCGAGACGGCCAGATGGAGGACTTCGAGGCGATCGGCGGCCTGGTGCTCGCGAACGCCTGTGGTCCGTGCATCGGCCAGTGGAAGCGCGACGACGTGGCGGACGGCGAGGAGAACTCGATCATCAACTCCTACAACCGTAACTTCCGCAAGCGCAACGACGGCAACACCGGGACCTACTCCTTCATCGCGAGCCCGGAGATCGTGGTGGCCTTCGCCCTCGCGGGCACGCTCGCCTTCGATCCGACGAAGGACGAGCTCGAAGGCGAGAAGGGGAAGTTCCGGCTGGCGCCGCCGGCGCTCGCGCCCGAGATTCCGCGCGACGGCTTCGTCGCCAGCCGCGCGGGCTACGAGGAGCCGCCCTCCGGCGGCCGTCGCGTTCCGGTGCAGGTGGATCCGAACAGCGACCGGCTGCAGCTGCTCGAGCCCTTCGACCCCTGGGACGGGAAGGACTTCGAGCGCCTGCCGCTGCTGCTCAAGGCGAAGGGCAAGTGCACGACCGACCACATCTCGCCGGCCGGCAAGTGGCTCCGCTTCCGGGGCCACCTCGAGAACATCAGCGACAACATGTTCTCCGGCGCGATCGACGCCTTCAGCGACCAGGCGGGGACCGTCCGCGACGAGCTCTCGGGCGAGACGGCCCCCACATCCCAGGTGGCTCGCCACTACAAGGCGGAGGGGCTGCACTGGGTCGTCGTCGGCGACGACAACTACGGAGAGGGGTCGAGTCGCGAGCACGCGGCGATGTCGCCGCGCCTGCTCGGCGCCGCGGCGGTGCTGGTGCGGAGCTTCGCCCGCATCCACGAGACGAACCTGAAGAAGCAGGGCGTGCTGCCCCTCACCTTCGAGGACCCGGCGGACTACGAGCGCGTGCAGGAGGGCGACCGCATCAGCGTGCGCGGGCTCGCCGAGCTCGCGCCGGACCGGCCGGTGGAGGTGGTTCTCCACCACGCCGATGGGGGCGAGGAGTCCTTCGCCGCCCGCCACACGCTCAATCCCGAGCAGATCGCCTGGTTCCGCGCCGGATCGGCGCTCAACCTGCTGCGTCAGGTCGACTCGGAATAGGACGACCCGGGAGCCGGTCTCGGGCCCGAGCTGTCTCCGCGCCGCTGCCGCTACCATGCGCGCGTGTCGTCGCGGACGCTGGTGATCGCGAATCCACACAGTGGCAGGGGGGCTACCGGGCGCCGCTGGCGGGCGCTCGAGGCGCGGGTGCGCGAGGCGCTGGGGCCGGTCGAGATCGAGCGGACGCGCGGCCCGGGGGATGCGGAACGGCTGGCGCGGGAGGGCGTCCGCGCGGGGGTCGAGCGCCTGGTGGTGGCGGGCGGTGACGGCACGCTGGCCGAGGTGGCGTCGGGCCTGCTGCGCGCGCGGCTGGGGAGCTATGCGGAGATCGGGGTGCTGCCTCTCGGCACCGGCTGCGACTTCGCGCGCACGCTCGGCATCCCGCGCGACCTGGACGCCGCCCTCGGCGTCCTGCGCTGCGGCAGCGCGCGCCGCGTCGACGCGGGGCACGCCCGGTACGTCGGACGCGACGGCGGCGCTCGCGACTCCTACTTCCTGAACGAGGCGAGCTTCGGCGTGAGCGGGGCGGTCGTCGAGATCGCCCAGGGCACGACGAAGCTGCTCGGCGGCAGCGCGGCCTTCGCGCTCGCCACGGTGCGAGCGCTGCTGCAGCACCGGAGCCGGCGCGTGGCGCTGCGCGTGGACGGTCTGCCCGTCTGCGACGGCCCGATCGTCCTGGTCGCGGTCGCCAACGGCCGCCACTTCGGCGGCGGGATGCGCATCGCTCCCGACGCCCGCCTCGACGACGGCCAGCTCGACGTCGTGTGCGTGGCGCACACGCCCAGCTGGAGGCTGCTCGGCAAGCTCCACAAGCTGTACCGCGGCACGCACGCGGACGACCCGATCGTCACCCTGCGGCGCGGGGCCCGGATCGAGGCGGACGCCGCCCCGGGTGCGGTGGCGATCGAGCTCGACGGGGAGCCGCGCGGGGTGCTGCCGGTCCGGATCGAGCTGCTGCCCGCCGCCCTCTCCGTCGTGGGGCCGAAGGCGTGAACGATCCGCTCGACGCGGTGCGCGAGGCCTGTGCGCGGGTGGCCGGCTCTGCGCGCTTCGTCGCGATCGACGAGCCGGCATTCGGACGCTGGATCGACGCGCTCCCGGGCGCGTCGCCCCCGGTGGGGCTCGACCCCGCCCACCACCACCTGGGCGACGCCGACGCCACGCTCGCCTACGTCGTGACGCTCGACGCGATCAACTTCGGCTCCGGCTGGTTTCCGCAGCTGCGCAAGCGCCCCGGTCTCTCCGGCTACTTCACGATCGCGACGTGTCTCGAGGAGCACTTCGCGGCGGAAGGGGCCTGGAGCGCAGGGGATCTCCAGCGCGTCGACGCGGATCGCTGTGCGCGTGTCTTCGAACAGGAGGGCAACCGGGAGGTCCGCGAGCTGATGGAGCTCTTCGCCGCCGCCCTGCGCGACCTCGGCCAGTGGCTCGAGGCGCACCACGGCGGCTCCTTCGCCAAGGCGATCGAGGCAGCGGGCGGGCGCGTGGCGCAGCTGGTGGTCTTGCTGACCGAGATGCCGCTGTACCGCGACGTCGCGCGTCACGGCGGGGAGAACGTTCCGTTCTACAAGCGCGCACAGCTCACCGCGGCCGACCTGGCGGCGGCCTTCTCCGGTCGAAGCCACGGGGCCTTCGTCGATCTCGACCGTCTCACGATCTTCGCCGACAACCTGGTTCCCCACGTGCTGTGGCGCGAGGGTGTGCTGGTGTACGACACGGGGCTGGCCGCACGGATCGAGGCCGGAGAACGGCTGTCGGCGGGTTCACCGGAGGAGGTGGAGATCCGCGCCCTCGCGGTCCACGCGGTGGAGCGCGCCGTCGCCGCGCTGCGCGAGCGCGGGATCGAGACGACGGCGCAGGCCCTCGACTACCTTCTGTGGCATCGCGGCCAGCGACCGGAGATCAAGGCCCATCCCCGGCACCGGACGTGCTGCCCCTACTACTGAGCGCGGGAGCGCTTCGCGCGCGGGACGGGAAGTGGCGGAGAGGCGACGCGTGATCGACGGAACCCTGCTGGTGCTGCTGGCCGTGCTCGCGGGCCTCGCGGCGCTCGCCTGGTCGCGAGGGGGCGGCGCGGCGGTGGCCCAGGGGTTCGGGTCGGGCTGGGATCTGCTGCTGCGCTTCGGCCCCGTGATGGTGGTGTCGTTCCTCGCCGCGGGCTTCGCCGATCTGCTGATTCCGACGGACTGGGTGCGCGATCAGCTCGGCGCCGGGTCCGGGGTGAGCGGCATCGCCCTCGCCGCGGGCGCGGGCATCCTCACGCCCGCCGGTCCCTTCGTGTCGATGCCGATCGCGGCCGTGCTGATCCGCAATGGCGCGGGAGCCGGCCCGGTAGTCGCCTTCCTCTCGGCCTGGTCCCTGCTGGCCCTCCACCGGCTCGTGGCGTGGGAGGTGCCGATCCTCGGCTGGCGCTTCGCGATCCTCCGCTACGGGACGTGCGCGCTGCTGCCGCTGCTCGCTGGCTTCGTGGCCCGCGCCCTCACGCGCTGAGCGGAGCCCTCGCTGCAGGCGAAGATCGCGTCGGCGACCGCGTCGCGCTGGGCGTCGTCGAGGTAGGCAGCGCGCAGCGCCGAGCGGGCGGCGGCGCGGACGGCCGCTCGATCGAGGTCGGGGGGGAGTCGGAGCAGCAGCGACGCCTCGCGCGCACCGATCCGCAGCAGGGCGGGTCGCAGGACCGAGTCGAGGTCCGGCGCCGCGGTCCGAGGGAGATCGGGATCCGCGGCCGCGCGGGCCTGCACCTGCTTCGCCGTCTCGAGCTGGACGCGAAACAGCGCGCGCACCGGAGCCGCGGGCGGCGACTCGCGCCCGGTGCGCTCGGCCTCTGCGTGCAGGTCGGCGAGCGCGCGCTCCACCACGAGACGTTCGCGCTCGGGAACCTCGAGAGGAGCCCCCTCCCGACCCTTCGCCGCAGCCACGAGCGGCATCAGGGCCAGACGCTCGTCGATCGCCGCCAGCAGTGCACCGAGCGGATCGGCAGTGCGCGCCGTCGCCGCGCCCAGCCACTTCGCTCGCAGGGACGACAGAGTCCCGTCGGCTTCGCGGTCGAGCAGCCAGGCGTCGAGGTCGTCGGCGAGCACAGCTTGGTCGGGGCGAACCAGCCAGGCCTTGCGATCGAGCGAGAGCGGCCCGACGCGCGCGAGGGGCTCGTGGATCCGGGTCGCCCAGTGCGGTGCCTCGACGTCGTCCGTCACGACGGCGTGTACCCGACCCTCCACCAGGAGCCCGATCACCGCCTCGTTGTCGGCGACCGCCACCAGCGTGGCGTGGGGGAAGCGCGCGCGCGCCACCCGCTCCAGGTGGCCGCCCGCGTTGACGGCGATGCGGATCCCGGGTCGGTCGAGTGCAGCGACGCCGCCGGAGGCCGTCTCACCGCGCGCCAGGGCCCAGACGGAGGTCTCGGCGAGCGGCACGGTGAACAGGCCCGCGGCCGACCGCTCGGGCCGCACGGTGATCCCCGAGGCCGCCAGGTCGAAGCGGCCCGATTCCAGGTCCCCGAGCAGATCCGGCCAGCGGAAGCGCACCAGCACCAGCGCGCGGTTCCGGTCCTCGGCCCAGGCGCGGACCAGCTCGAGGTCGAAGCCCTCGGGATCCGCGCTCGCTCCCTCGGCGTAGCTGAACGGGGCGTAGTCGGCGCTGGTCCCCACGCGCACGGGATCGATCCGAGGGGGCCCGGCGCCCGCGGCCAGGCAGGCGGCCAGGGCCAGCGCGACCACTCGAGCCAGCCCTGCGGCCCCTCGCCCCCGGCATCGTTCCACCAGCGTTGCTCCCTCGGGGAGCGCACCCTAGCGCAGCCCGGGCGCGTTTGACCGGGCCGTGGCGATTCTCTAACCTGCGGCTCTTCCTGCGTTTCTGGCAGTCCGCCGGACGCCACGGAACCCCTGATGCCAGCTCGGTGTCCCCCCGCTAGCCCGCTCACGGCTCGGGCCGGCGATCCGATACGCAGGGGCCGCAGGTGGGTTCGCTTCGAGAGGAGGCGCTGCCATGTTGTCGATCGAGGAGATCCAGCCCGGGTCCAACGTCGTCCACAAGAACACCGGGCTCCGCTACGCCGTCGTCGACGTCAGCGACGACGAGGTCCTGCTCTCGCCCGCGAGCGACGCATCGATGCAGGACCTGATGGTCCCGATGGAGCTGTTCAAGAGCGAGTTCACCGACGGCGATCGCTACAGCGCCCCGCGCTCGCGCTCGGGCCGCGGTCGCGGCCGGCGGGCGCCGCAGCAGCGCACCATGCCGACCGGCCCGAAGGTGCGCGGCCGGGTGAAGAAGCTGGTGCCCGACCGCGGCTTCGGCTTCGTGCGCGGAGACGACGGCAAGGAGGTCTTCTTCCACCGCTCCGGTCTCGGCGCCAACGACTACGACGCGCTCTCCGAGGGAGACGTGGTCGAGTACGTGGTGCAGGAGGGACCGCGCGGTCCGCGGGCGGAGAACGTCCGCGCGATCGGATCCGACGGAGCCGTGAGCACGGCCTGAGCCCGAGGCGCAGCGAGGCGAGGCCGAGCCCCAGCCGGGCTATGCGCCTCCGCCCGACCGGTAGCGGTGGACGATCGGCAGGCGGCGCCCGGTCCCGAAGGCCTTCGTCGAGGTGCGCAGGACGAGCGGCGTCTGGCGCCTCTTGTACTCGTTGCGGTCGAGACGCGACACGACCTGCTGCACGACCGCCCGGTCCGCGCCGGGCGGGGGCGTGATTGCGGAGGCCCCGAGCCGGCCCTCGATCGCCCGCTCCAGGATCGCGTCCAGCACCGCATAGTCGGGCAGATCGTCGCTGTCGAGCTGCCCGGGGGCGAGCTCGGCCGAGGGCGGCTTCTCGATCGTGCGCAGCGGGATCCGCTCGCTCCCGGAGAGCGCATTCGCGCGGCGCGCGATCGCGTAGACATCGTGCTTGTAGACGTCGCCGAGCACGGCGAGACCGCCGACGGTGTCGCCGTAGAGCGTGCAGTAGCCGAGGGAAAGCTCGCTCTTGTTGCCGGTCGCGAGCACCAGTCGTCCCTCGGCGTTGGAGACCGCCATCAGGATCGCACCTCGGATGCGCGACTGGATGTTCTGCTGGGCGATTCCGTAGTCCTCGCGCTCACCGAAGAGGCTGCGGAACACGTCGAGATAGGCGCGGAAGATCGGGTCGATCCGGACGGTGCGCGTCTCGATGCCGAGGTTGCGTCCCAGCGCCAGCGCGTCCTCGATGCTGTGAGCGGAGGAGAAGGGGCTCGGCATCGCCACACCCAGCACCTGCTCCGGCCCGAGAGCCTCCACCGCGAGGTGGGCGGTGACGGCGGAATCGACACCGCCCGACAGACCGATCACCGCGCCCGGCGGCAGCCGCTGCTTCAGGAAGTAGTCGCGGATGCCGAGCACCAGTCCCGCTTCGAGCTGGGCGACCCGATCCAGCTCTTCGACCGCGTCCGGCAGCAGCCCCGGATCGTGCGCGGGCAGGTCCACGATCCCGAAGGCGGTGTCGAACAGCGGCATCACGCCGTGGACGCGTCCGCCGGCGTCGGCGACGAAGGAGCCGCCGTCGAAGATCAGCTCGTCGTTGCCGCCTACCTGGTTCACGAACACGATCGCGGTGCCGTGTCGCGCGGCGAGCCGCGCGATCATGCCGCGCCGCTCGCGGGCCTTGCCGGCGTGCCAGGGCGAGCAGGAGGGATTGAGGACCAGCTGGGCGCCCGCGCGCGCGAGCTCGCCGACCGGGTCGATCCGGTAGCCCAGCGGCTCGACCCAGGTGTCCTCGCAGACGGTGAGGCCCAGGACCGTCTCCCCGTCCAGGGTCACCGGCTCCCGGTGATCCGCCGCGGTGAAGTACCGGCGCTCGTCGAACACGTCGTAGGTGGGCAGATGGGTCTTCGCGCGCACCGCCACCCGCTGACCCCCGGCCAGCAGGACCGCGGCGTTGTAGGGGGCGTCGCGCTCGGAGCCCTCGGCGGGGATCACCGCGCCCAGCGCGATCGCCACCCCGCGCGAGGCCGGCAGCAGCGCGTCGAGCTCGCGCAGCTGGTCGCGGACGAAGCCGTCGCGCTCGAGCAGGTCCATCGGCGGGTAGCCGGTGATCACCATCTCGGGCACGACCAGCAGATCGGCCCGCTCGCTGGCGGCCTTGGCGGCGGCCTCCTCCACGAGGCGGCGATTGCCCACCAGATCGCCGACGGTGGGGTTCAGCTGGGCGAGGGCGATCCTCATGGCACCGAAGATTCGGCGGGCGCCCGAAGGGCGTCAAGGCGAGGCGTCGGCGCCCCCTTCAGGACGCCTCGGCCGCCGAGCCGTTGTGCAGGTGGACGTCACGCTGGGGGAAGGGGATCGAGCAGCCGGCGCGCTCGAGCTCCTCCTTGATCGCGCGCGTCAGGTCGAAGCGCAGGCTCCAGTAGTCCTCCGCCTTGCACCACGGGCGGACGACGAAGTTGACCGAGGAGTCGCCGAGCTCGGAGACCGCCACCTGCGGCACCGGATCCTTCAGCACCCGCGAGTCGGCTTCGAGGACCCGGAGGATCGTCTTCTGGGCGACGCCGAGGTCGTCGCCGTAGTCGACTCCGATCAGCAGGTCGTTGCGGCGGGTGTCGTAGGCCGAGTAGTTGGTGATCGTCGAGCCGTAGATCGACGAGTTGGGGACGATGATCCGCACGTTGTCCGGTGTGTTGAGGATCGTGGTGAAGATCTCCAGCTCGGCGACGCTTCCCTTGACGCCGGCGACCTCGACGAAGTCGCCCTTCTTGAAGGGGCGGAAGACCAGCAGCATCACGCCCGAGGAGAAGTTGGAGAGCGTTCCCTGCAGCGCGAGGCCGATCGCGAGACCGGCGGCGCCGAGGACGGCGACGAGAGAGGTCGTCTCGATGCCGAACAGTCCAAGCACCGCGATCAGCACGACCGCGCTCGCGACGTAGTACACCACCCCGGCCAGGAAGGGGATCAGCGTCTCGTCGACACCGGCCCGCGCGAGCCCGCGCTTCGTCGAGCGCCGCAGGATTCCCGCGATGATGCGCCCGATGACGAGCACCGCGATCGCACCGACGACGCGGAGGCCCCAGGTCGAAATCAGCTCGACGACCTTGTCGATCCCCTGTTCGAAGGCCTGTGCATCCATCTGATCCCTCCGTCACTCGAAGTAGGCGTAGTTGACGCGCGCGCGGCAGGCCGGGGTCTCGCTGCCCTCGACCTCGAACCAGACGTCGAAGCCCAGGCGGCAGCCGTTCGGCTGCAGGAGCCGGGCCCGCGCCAGGCGCGAGCCCATGCGCACGCGGGAGCCCGAGATCACCACCCCGGGGAACTCGCAGCGGTCGACCCCGGTGTTGATCGCCGTCGACCAGCCGAGCAGGACGATCAGCTGCGGCAGCAGGTAGGGCACCAGCGACAGCAGCAGCAGGCCGTCCGCGATCGTGCTCTTCCACGGGGATTCACGGGCGGCGCGCTCGGCGTCGACGTGGATCCAGCGCTTGTCGCCGGTCGCCTGCGCGAAGAGGTCGATCCGCTCCTGGCCGATCGCGAACCACGGTGTGGTTCCGAAGTCCGTGCCCTGGTACTCGGGTGTCACGGCCATGGAGGGGATCACGAGGGGCTGAGCCATGGGAGCCGCGCTTCTCCTCTGGGTCCGACGAGAACCTTACCGCCTGGATCCCTGCCGACCAGCGCGCAGGTCCGGGCGGTTTCCAGCGTGCGTGCGCGCCCGGATTCTCCTGTCCGTTTCCCGCGAAGGCGGTCGCGGCGCTCCGCCCGCGCCGGCGCCGAAGGCAGGAGGACCCGGCCATGTTCTCTCGCCCCCGCAACGCGTTGATCTTCGCCCTGGCCCTGGCGCTGGTCGTCGGCTACTTCGTCGCCGGCTACTGGCTCTACCGGCTGCCGATCGGGCTCGACGCGCCGGGGATCCCGATCGCGCTCGGGCTCTCGCTAATGACGATCGGGGCGGTCGCGTTCTGGCTGGTGCGGCGCGCCGTCGCTTCGGGCGTCGATCCCGAGCGGCGTCGCTTCCTCACCGGAGCGGGATCGGGAGCCAGCGTTGCCCTCGGCTCGGTCCTGCTCGGCGGTGGGGCCGCCGCGGCCCGTGCCCTGCTCGGCGTCGGCACGGGCACGAAGGGCTGGATGGTCGTCGGAGCCCAGATCAACGACCGCGAGCTGCCCTTCACCCACCCGCAGTGGAAGGAGGGGTGGAAGGGCAGTCGCGTGCAGTGCTAACGCGAGCGGGTGCGCGAACTGCAGCGGCCCCTGTCG
>CAZZFT010000035.1:0-38664 GCA_964653555.1 uncultured Spirochaetales bacterium
AGTGGATGCGCGACGCCAAGATCAACGACATCTACGAGGGCACGCAGCAGATCAACCAGCTGATCGTCGCCCGCCGCATTCTCGACTACTCGTCGAGCATGCTGCGCTGAACGCAGCTCCCGCCGAGCGCGTACCGCCCCATCGAAACCCGCGAACGACCGGACAGGAGACCCCGATGCCCATCAGCCCCGACCTGCTGGAGATCCTCGTCTGCCCCGAGACCAAGCAGCCCGTCGCGCTCGCCTCGGACGAGGTGCTCGCCCGGCTCAACGCCGAAGTCGACGCCGGCCGACTGCGCAATCGCGGCGGCGAGCCCGTGAAGAGCCGGATCGCCGAGGGCCTCGTCCGCGAGGACGGCAAGGTCCTCTACCCGATCGACGACGGGATTCCGGTGATGCTGATCGAGGAGTCGATCGAGCTCTCCACCTGAAGGCGCATCACTGGGCGAAGTCGCGCCGCTTGAGCTGCCGGACGTACTCGGAGAGCTCGGGATCCGAGGAGACCAGCGCGGAGATCCGCTGCTCGAACTCCGCCGCTTCGGCGCGCAGGGGCTGATCGTCGATCGCGAGGGGGAGCCCGACGGCGATCTTCTGCACCAGGGCCAGGGCCCCACGCGGATTCGGAGCCGCCGTGATGTAGTGGGGCAGTCCCGCCCACAGGCTCAGCACGTGCACGCCGTCGGCGCGCAGCCGCTCACCGAGCACGCCGACGATCCCGGTCGGTCCCTCGTAGTCCGAAGGTGGAACGTCGAGGTCGGCGAGACAGGTCGCGTCGGAGGCGAAGCCCGTCACCCGGACCGGCTGCGAGTAGATGACGTCCGCCACGTACGCGCCGAGCAGCACCACCCGACGGATGCCCAGCTTCGCGACGAGCTGCGCGAACAGGTCGCAGTAGGCGCGCCAGCGGATGTGAGGCTCGACGCCGATCGCGACCACCAGCTCGCGGGAGCCGTCGGCCGCGCCGTAGGAGAAGCGCGTGCAGGGCCACTCGATGGCCCGCGTGCCGAGGACGCCGGCGCGCACGATCGGGCGTCGTACGGTGAAGTCGAGGAACTCCTCGCCGTCGATCTCGGCCAGCGGCACCGCGTGGATCGACTCTTCGACATAGCGCGCGGCGACCGTCGAGGCCTCGCCCGCGTCGTTCCAGCCCTCGAAGGCGGCGACGAGCGTCGCGCCGTCGACCCGCGGCTCGACGAAGAACGTGAGGGGTTCTCTCACCGGACCCAGGGTGGCACGGGAGCGACCCGGATCTCAAGAGGGTGGTGGCAACGCGTTTCCCCCGCGCGCGGCGCCGGGCTAGCGCACCAGGCGATAGCCGTGCCCGCGCACCGAGAGCAGGTGACGGGGGCGCGAAGGATCCGGCTCGATGTAGCGGCGCAGCCGCACGACGAAGCTGTCGACGACGCGGGTGCGCGTGTCCGGGCGCAGGCCCCAGACGCTCTCGAGCAGCTCTCCGCGTGTCACCACCTCGCCGTCGCGCTGGGCGAGCGTGCGCAGGAGACCCATCTCGCGCGTGGTGAGGTGGACCACGCCCTCGGGTGTCTCGAGCTCGAAGCGATCGGGGTGGAGCGTGGCCACCCCGATCCGGATCGGCCCGAGCGGCGTCTCGTCGGCCACGCCGTCCCAGCGGCGCCGACGCAGCAGTCCGCGCGTTCGGGCGAGCAGCTCGTCGAGACGGAAGGGCTTCGTGAGGTAGTCGTCCGCCCCTTCCTCGAGGCCGCGCACGAGATCCTCGTTGGCGTCCTTCGCCGTCAGGATCAGCACGGGCACGTAGTGGCCGGCCGCGCGCGTGCGCCGCAGCACCTCGAAGCCCAAGAGGCCCGGCAGCATCAGGTCGAGGATCACCAGGTCCACGTCGCGCGCCGACGCCGTCAGCAGCTCGGCCGCCGCCAGGCCGTCCGAGGCGATCTCCACCTGGTAGCCCTCGGCCTCCAGGTTGAAGCGCAGCCCCTCGGCGAGGTGCTCCTCGTCCTCCACGACCAGCACGCGCGTCATGAGCGCTCCGGCTGCGTCAGCGTCGGACCGGCCGCGCGCAGCGTCACGACGAAGCGGCTGCCGGCGCCCGAGCCCTTGCTGCGCGCGACCACCCGTCCGCCCTGTCGTCGCACCAGATTGCGGACGATGAACAGACCGAGGCCGAGCCCCGCCGCAGTGCGCTGCACGTCGCGACCGGCGCGGTAGAAGCGTTGGAAGATCTTGCGCAGCTCGCGCGGCGGGATGCCGATGCCGCTGTCTGAGATGACGACTTCCACCCTCTCCTCCCCTCGCTCGGCCACGCGGACGTGAATGGCGACCGGGTCGTCGGAGTACTTAACCGCGTTCTCGAGCAGGTTGCGGAACACCACCGCCAGCTCGGCGCGGTTGCCGCGCACGCTCGCCGGCGCGCTGGCGTGGAGCTGGACGGCGGAGGCGGGCAGGTCGTGACGGGCGCGCATCTCCCCGATGCACTCCTCGAGCAGGTCGAGCAGCGGAACGTGCTCATGGGGCGGCCTGCGCCGGTGCTCCTCCGAGCGCGCCGCGAGCAGCACCTGCTCGACCGTGTGAGCGAGGCGCTCGACGTCGAGGTGCATGCGGGCGAGGAACTCCTTGCGCCGCTGCGGATCCGGGTCGTGGCGGTCGAGCGTCTCGAGGTAGAGACGCAGCGAGGCGAGGGGCGTGCGCATCTCGTGGGTGACTGCATCGAGGAAGGCGCGCTGGCGCTGATTGAGGCGCATCTCCCGCACCAGCCAGGCCGACAACGCCACCAGCCCTGCGAGCACCAGTGCGAAGAACACGGTTCCCAGCACCAGCATCATCCAGTCGCGGGTGGACAGCCCCTGGGTGAGCGACTCCGGGTCGTCGAGCACCAGGATCTGCCAGCCCACGGCGAGGGTCACGACCAGGATCGCGAGGCCGATGCCGAGGGCGAGGGGTATGCCGACCGATCGGCGCACGAGTTCGCCTCCTCCGGGCCCCGGTAGGGTAGTACCGCGCGGCGCCCTGTCCTACCCGGCCGGTGCGACCGACCGGGAGCCCGGCGCGCGCCGCCCCCTCTCCTCCGGCGGGGGGCCGGGGGCGGACATCACGGCTTCGGGGAGACCTTCTTCTTCCCGGGCTTCTTCGCCGCGGGCTTCTTCTTCGGGACGGTCTTCTTCTTCTTCGCCGTCTTCTTCTTCGCGCGCGGGGCCTTCTTCGGCGCCGCGCCCTCTCCGGCCGCGGCCGGCTTCTCCGCCGCCTCGCCGTCCTCGCCCGCCCGCTTGCGCGGCGGGAACTCGAAGCCGTGGCGGCCGTTGTCCTTGAGCACGAGCGTCGCCGAGAAGGGGCGCCCGAAACGCGAGGTGAAGTCGGTGAGCAGCTCGGTCTTCCCCTCGCGCAGGTAGTACTCCGCCTCGTCGCGGGTGATCTCCCGCTTGCACACGGTGCGCGGCAGCACGAAACCGCAGCTCTGGGCCTGGCCCTCCTCCTTGAGGCGCTTGCGCTCCTCCTTGTCGAGCTCGGCCTCCTTCAGCTTGCGCTCACAGACGAAGAGCGTGGGCGACTCGACGATCGAGCAGTCCTCCTCGAACGGGCAGCGTCCGAGCGGCTCCGGATTCACGTCGTACTCGGGCGTGTCACTGGACGACTCGTCGTTCCAGCCCGCCGAGGTCACCGAGAGCTTCCACTCGTCGCGGTCGACGTGGATCACCCCCCGGTAGGTGCGCCCGTTGCGCGCCGTGAAGCCGTCGATCTCGCCGCTGGTGCCGTCGGCGAGCAGCGCGCGCAGGGTGCGCTTGTCGAGGTAGCGACCGGAGATGTCCTTCCAGAAGCGCAGCGGGCAGTCTTCCTCGCGCGGGGGCTCCTCCCGGCAGCGGTAGAACCAGGCCATCTCGATCACCGGCCGCCCGCAGTTCGGACAGGGTCCGAAGGTCTCCTGGTCGTCGTAGAGCTCGTCGTAGCCGAAGGTCTTCGCGCGGTCGACGATCTCGACGGTGTAGTCCGTGATCTCACCCATGAAGTCGCGCGCGGTACGGCGACCCCGCTCGACGTCGAGCAGATGGGACTCGAGCTCGCCGGTCAGCTCGGGCGAAGTCAGGCGATCGATGTGGATGCGGCGCAGCGTGTCGATCATCCGGATGCCCTTGACCGTGGGGCGCAGCGCCTTGCCGAGGCGGACCACGTAGCCCTTGGCGATCAGGTTCTCGATGATGTCGGCGCGTGTCGCGGGAGTGCCGATGCCCTTCTCGTGGAGCACCGCGGCGACCTCCTCGTCGTCGATCTGCTGGCCCGCGTTCTCCATCAGCGACAGCAGCCGCGCCTCGGTGATCCGCGGCGGCGGTTTCGTCTGCTCCTCCCGGCTCTGGGACTCGAGGGTCCGGACCGCGACGTCCCTCGCCTCCTCCGCGCCGGGCACGAGAGCCGGCAGCGACGTCTCCTCCTCCTCGCCCGTATCGGGCAGCACGGCCCGCCAGCCCGGCACCTTCAGACTGCGGGCGCGGCTGCGGAAGCTCCCGCCGCCCACCACCGAGACGCGCTCGACGCGCTCCCACTGGGCGGGAGGATGGAAGGCGCCCAGGAAGCGGCGCGTCACGAGGTCGAACAGGCGCTTGTCGTCGCCCGTCAGCGGGTCGCGCGGCAGCGCTCCGGTGGGGACGATCGCGAAGTGGTCGCTGATGCCCCCGTCGTCGAAGATGCGCGCCTCGTTCTCGAGACCTCGCTCGCGCAGGCGCGCCGCCGCGGCGGCGAAGTCGGCGAAGCCCTCGTCGCGGCGGCGGATCTCCGCGAAGGAGGCCAGGGTCGCGTCGACCGTCGCGCGGTAGTCCTGGGGCAGGCACTTCGAGCTGGTGCGCGGGTAGGTGAGGATCTTGTGCCGCTCGTAGCAGCGCTGCGCCGCCGAGAGGGTTCGCCGCGCCGACCAGGAGAAGCGGCGGTTCGCCTCGCGCTGGAGGCTGGTGAGGTCGAAGAGCGGGGGCGCCGACTCGCGCGAGGGCTTGCGCGTCTCGCTGGCCAGGGCGGTCCCGCCGCCGGTGGCCGCGACGATCGCGGCGGCGCGCTCCCCGTCGAAGATGCGGTCGTCCTTGCGCTCGGTGTCGTCGTCGACCGCGAAGGACGGATCGAACCAGGTGCCCTCGTAACGGTTGCCCTGGTGCTCGAAGGTGGCCGTGACGCGCCAGTAGGCGCGGGGCACGTGGGCCAGTACCTCGAACTCCTTGTCCACCAGCATCGCCAGGGTCGGCGTCTGGACGCGGCCCGCCGACCAGGAGGTCTTCTCCTTGCGGCTCTTCAGGCGCTTGGTCAGGGCGCGCGTCGCGTTCATGCCGATCAGCCAGTCCGACTGGGCGCGGCAGGCCGCCGCGTCGGCCAGGCCGCGCAGCTCCTCGCCCGGGCGCAGGCGCGCGAAGCCGGTGCGGATCGCCTCGTCGGTCATCGACTGGAGCCACAGGCGGCGGACCGGCTGGTGGGCGTCGAGGTTGTCGACGATCTCGCGAAAGATCAGCTCGCCCTCGCGGCCCGCGTCGCACGCGTTGACGATCGTGTCGACGTCGCTTCGCGCGATCAGGCGCTTGATCGTGCGCAGGCGATCGCTCTGCCCCTTCTTCGCCTTGTAGCGGAACGTCTCGGGCAGGATCGGCAGGACGTCCAGGGTCCAGCGCTTGTACTTCTCGTCGACCTCTTCCGGGGGGAGCAGCTCGTAGAGGTGGCCGACGGCGAAGGTCACCACGAAGTCGTCGTTCTCGAAGTAGCCGTCTTCCTCGCGGAAACCGCCGAGCACGGCGGTGATGTCGCGAGCGACGCTCGGCTTCTCGGTGATGACCAGGGCCTTCGCCATGGCGGTTGACTTCCTCTCGTTCTGGTCGGGTGCGGCGTCCCTTCCTGCTGCGCGCGCGAGGTCGGCTCGCGCCGATCCCGCCCTTCCCCGGACGCCACCGCGCTCGCGCGCGGCATCGCTCCGATTCTGTTTCCCTCGGGGCCGACGGCGTCCACGGCGCGGAGCCCTTCGGAGTAGCCCAAGCACCCGGACCCTGACAACCGTCTCCCCTGGGGGCCAGCCCCGGGACGCGCGAGAACCCCCGAGAGCCCCGCCTCGGCGAAACCCGGGAGGAGCTGGAGGGGCGGGCCCGGATCCGCCGGCGGCTCAGGCGCCGGGGATCAGGGCGTTCGGCACCGGCATCAGGTTCCAGGTAAAGATAGGGCGGTCGTCGGGACGCACGTAGATGACCTCGCGTGCGAGCTTCTCGCCGTCCCAGACGTAGCGGCGAACCTCCTTGTTCCGATCGCTTGCCACGTAGAGCTCGTCGACGCCGTCGCCGTCGAGGTCGGTGAGGATCGCCGCGTGCTCGAACCCCGCCGAGTCCTTGTCGATCAGCTCCAGGGTCCACTCCCCCTTCGGGTCCTCTCCCGGCCGCAGCAGCCACAGGCCGCTGCTGAAGGTCGCGGCGACCAGCTCCTTGCGGCCGTCGCCGTCCACGTCGCCGGCGGTGAGGAAGCGGGTCTGGCGGTCCTGGATCGTCGCCACCAGGCGCCCCTCGGTGGGCTTCGTGTCGGCGTCGTAGCGCCGGATCTCCACCGGGTGCACCAGCTCCTTGAACTCCCCGACCTGGCCCTCGACCACGACGTAGAGCTCGTCGGTGCCGTCGCCATCCACGTCGTCGACCAGGATCTCCTTGGCATGGCGGTCACCGAGGTCCGCGACGACCGTGCGCCCCTCGCCCGCCGCGGGCACGTAGCGCACCACCTTTCCCGGCTGCGGAGTGCCGTCGAAGCGATTGGGCTCGCTGGGCGTCGCGTACACCTCGAGCTGACCGTCACCGTTCAGGTCGCCGATCTCGACTTCGTGGACGATCGTGTCGGGCTGGTGGTCGAGCTCGACGACGGAGAAGCCCTCGGGCGAGGGCCGCAGCACGGCCACGACGCCCTGGTCGTGGGTGGCAACGGCGATATCCGCGCTGCCGTCGCCGTAGAGATCGGCCACCTCGGCGTCTCGCATGCGGCTCCACTTCCCGCCGAAGTCCTTCTGCCAGATCGTCTCGCCCTCGAGAGCGCTGCCGTCCTTCGTCCAGGTCTTCACGATCGCGGCGGTGCCCCCGAGCGTGAGCAGGCGCGGACCCTCGGAGCCCTCGTAGAGCATCGCCTTGTGGAAGACGTTGCTGTCCGGGTCCTCGAGGGCGGAGGTGTGCCAGGCGCCCTTGGAGCGGTAGAGGAACTCCAGGCGCGCCGGGCCGGGCTCGGACTTGCCGGCGACGTCGACGAACTGGGCGAGCGCCAGCACGATGCCCGAGGGCAGCGTGTCGGGTGTGGCGGGCGCGTGGGCAACCTCGGCCGCCGCCTGGGGCTCGGCGGTGGCGGGCGGCGCCTCGGCCGACCCGCTCTTCGTCTCGCCCGATCCGCAGGCCCCCGCGGCGAGGGCGAGGGCCCCGATCCCGATCGCGTGCCGAATCTTCATGCGCGTCCCCCTGACGGCTCGAGAGGGCCGCTTGTCTAGCAAAAGGCGACTCCCGAGGCCCTGTGGTATGGAACCGCCGGTGAGCGGAAAGGGCCGGGAACCCCTGCAGCCCCCGCGCGGCACGCGCGACTTCTACCCCGAGGACTATCGCTTCCGGGAGTGGCTGTTCGGGCACTTCCGCGCCGTCGCGGAGTCCTTCGGCTTCGAGGGCGTGGACGCGCCGGTGCTCGAGTACGAGGAGCTGTTCACCCGCAAGGCGGGCGAGGAGATCGTCGGCCAGCTCTATCACTTCGAGCTGCACGGCCGCCGCTACGCGCTGCGCGGGGAGTTCACGCCCTCGCTGGCGCGGATGGTGATGGCCCGCGCGGGCGGCACGCGCTGGCCCCTGCGCTGGTACGCGATCCCCCAGTGCTGGCGCTACGAGCGCATGACGCGCGGCCGCCGTCGCGAGCACTACCAGTGGAACATGGACATCTGGGGCGAGCCCGGCGTCACCGCCGAGGCCGAGCTGATCGCGGCCGTCTTCGCCCTGACCGACCGCCTCGGCCTGGCGCCGGGCGCGGTGCGGGTGGGCATCAGCAGCCGCGCCCTGCTCGAGGAGACGCTGCGCGCCGGCGTGCTGCGCGACCGACCCGACGTCTTCCCGGCCCTGTGCGTCGCGATCGACAAGATCGACAAGGTCGGCGCCGATGCGGTCGTCGAGCAGCTCTGCGATCCGAAGGGGCCGATCGGGCTCGCCGCCGCCGACGCCCGTTCGGTGGTCGACTGGCTGGCGGTGCGCGACATCGAGACGGCCGCCGGCGACCTGCCCGCCGATTCTCCGGCCCGCCGGGACCTGCTGCGCCTGTTCGAGCTGCTCGACGCCTACGGCCTCTCGGATCGGATCGCCTTCGACGCCTCGATCGTGCGCGGCCTCGCCTACTACACGGGTGTCGTCTTCGAGGCCTTCGACGCGGGGCGGAAGCTGCGCGCGATCTGCGGCGGCGGTCGCTACGACCGACTGCTCGAGGCGTTGGGCGGACCTGCGGTCCCGGCCGCCGGGTTCGGCTTCGGAGACGCGGTGATCGAGGCGCTGCTGGAGGACGAGGGCCTGAAGCCCGCCTGCCCGCGCCAGCTGGACGCGGTCGTGTTCCCCTTCGGCGAGGCCGAGCGCCCGGCCGCGATCCGCCTCGCCCAGCGGCTGCGAGCGGCGGGCACCTCGGTCGAGCTGGCGCTGGGCGACGCGAAGCTCAAGCGCGCGCTGGCCGATGCCGATCGCGCGGGAGCGCGCCGCATCTACCTGATCGGACCCGACGAGCTCGCCCGCGGCGTCGCGCTGGTGCGCGATCTGGCGAGCGGCGAGCAACACAACGAGCCCCTCGAGCCGGCCTAGGAGACGGCCGGCGGAGCCGCGCGGCGGCGGGCCGAAGATTCCTCGCGCACCGGCCCGGTTTTGTTCCTACACTCAGCGCCCGAAATCCAGGCCGCCCCCATCCGAAGAGAGCTGCCATGCACGGCTGGACCTATCGCGACAGTCTCGAGCTCTACAACCTGGAGGCCTGGGGAGCCGGCTTCTTCACGGTCAACGAGCGCGGCCGGGTCGAGGTACGGCCCCAGGGCCCGGGCAGCCCGGGCATCGACCTGCTCGAGCTGGTGTGCGACCTCGAGCAGCGCGGGCTGCGCGCTCCGCTGCTGATCCGCTTCTCCGACATCCTGGCGACCCGGGTGCAGGGCCTGGCCCGGGCCTTCGAGAACGCGATGCGCGAGTACGGCTACAAGGGAGCCTATCGCGGCGTGTATCCGATCAAGGTCAATCAGCAGCGCCACGTGGTCGAGGAGATCGTCCAGTTCGGCGCGGAGCAGCGCGTGGGCCTCGAGGCGGGAAGCAAGCCCGAGCTGCTGGTGGCCTTGGCCCTGCTGGACACTCCCGAGGCGCTGATCATCTGCAACGGGTACAAGGACCGCGCCTACGTCGAGACCGCCCTGCTCGCCCAGCGCCTGGGCCGCACCCCGATCATCGTCGTGGACCGGTTCCACGAGATCGACCTGCTGATCAAGGCCGCTCGGGAGCTGGGCATCCGGCCGCACATCGGCGTGCGGGCGCGGCTCACCGCGCGCGGCGCCGGGAAGTGGGTGGACTCGACCGGCGACCGCTCGAAGTTCGGGCTCTCGGCCCTCGAGATCGTGGAGGCGGTGGAGCGCCTGCGCAGCGAGGACATGCTCGACTGCCTGGAGCTGCTGCACTTCCACATCGGTTCCCAGATCACCGCGATTCGCGCGCACAAGGAGGCGCTCGCCGAGGCGAGCCGCATCTTCGTCGGCCTGCACGAGCTGGGCGCGCGGCCGCGCGTGCTCGACGTGGGCGGCGGACTCGGGGTCGACTACGACGGCTCCCGCACCAACTTCCACTCGTCGAAGAACTACTCCACCCAGGAGTACGCGAACGACGTGGTGGCGGTGATCCAGGAGGCGTGCGACGCGGCGCGGGTGCCCCATCCCGACATCGTCACCGAGGCCGGGCGCGCGATGGTGGCCCACCACTCGGTGCTGGTCTTCGACGTGCTGGGCGTCTCCGAGGTGGCCTCCAACCAGCAGCCGCCCCAGGTCACCGACGACGATCCGCGAGTCGTGCAGAATCTCGCCGAGGTGCTGGAGACGATCACGAAGAAGAACCTCCAGGAGGCCTATCACGACGCGCTCCAGATCAAGGAGGAGGCCGCGACGCTGTTCTCGCTGGGCTACCTCGACCTGCGCGCCCGGGCACGGGTAGAGCGGCTGTTCTACTGCTGCTGCGCGCGCATCCTGCGCACGGTACGCGACCTGGAGGACGTCCCGGAGGACCTCGAGCCGCTCGAGAAGGCGATGGCCGACACCTACTACGCCAATCTCTCGGTGTTCCAGAGCATGCCCGACCACTGGGCGGTGAAGCAGCTGTTCCCGATCCTGCCGATCCACCGGCTGGACGAGAAGCCCACTCACCGCGGCATCTTCGTCGACCTCACCTGCGACAGCGACGGCAAGATCGACCAGTTCATCGACCCCCACGACGTCAAGGACGTGCTCGAGCTCCACCCCTGGACCGGGGCGCCCTACTACATCGGCGCGTTCCTGGTCGGCGCCTACCAGGAGATCCTGGGCGATCTGCACAACCTGTTCGGCGACACCGACGCCGTGCACGTCCGGCTCTCCGAGGAGGGCGGCTACACGGTCGAGCACGTCGTCGAGGGCGACGCGGTGTACAGCGTGCTCTCCTACGTCCAGTACGACCGCCGGGCGCTCGTGGAGAAGGTGCGCAGGACGATCGAGCAGGCGCTGCGCCGCGGCGAGATGACCTCCGAGGAGAGCGCCCGGCTCGTGAAGCGCTACGAGCAGGGCCTCCAGGAGTACACCTACCTCTCGCGCGACGAGTAGCCGGTGGCGGCGAGCCGCTCGTCGCGACGCCGGTCGCTGCGCATCGTCTCCTGGAACGTGAACGGTCTGCGCGCCTGTGCGGGACGCGGCTTCGCGGAGTGGCTGGCCGGCTCGCGGGCGGAGATCGTTGGGGTGCAGGAGGTGCGCGCCCTGCCCGACCAATTGCCCGAGGACGTGCGCGCGCCGCGCTGCTGGCACACCCACTTCTCCGCCGCCCAGCGGCTCGGCTACAGCGGCGTCGGACTCTTCTCCCGACGCGCTCCCGACGCCGTCGAGACCTCCCTGGGCGAGGCACGCTTCGACGTCGAGGGACGGCTCCAGATCGCGCGCTTCGGACGGCTCGTCGTCGTGAACGGCTACTTCCCGAAGGGCAGCGGCAACGAGCGCGACAACTCGCGGGTCCCGTTCAAGCTGGCCTTCTACCGCAAGCTCTTCGCCCGGGTGGAGCGCCTGCGTCGTGGGGGCCGTCGCGTCCTGGTGATGGGCGACCTCAACACCGCCCACCGCGAGATCGACCTCGCCCGCCCGAAGCAGAACACGAAGAACAGCGGCTTCCTGCCCGAGGAGCGCGCCGAGCTGGACCGCTGGCTGGAGGCGGGCTGGACCGACACCTTCCGCGCCTTCGAGCCCGGCGCCGGGCACTACACCTGGTGGAGTCAGCGGTTCGGGATGCGCGCGAAGAACGTCGGCTGGCGGATCGACTACGTGCTCGCCTCCCCCGCGGCGATGAAGTTCGTGCGCGGCGCCTTCATCTGGCCCCAGGTCCAGGGCTCCGACCACGTCCCCGTCGGCGTCGAGGTGGATCCGGCGATCCTCGGCTAGGAGGCCGACTCGGGAGTCGGCCGACGCGGCAGCGAGGCGAAGGCGGGCTCCTGCCGGGCTAGCCCCCGCTATCGCGGCAGATACGGGTGCACCTCCCGCTCGAAGAGCGCCAGCATCTCCTCCGCGTAGGCGGGTTCGATGCCGGAGAGCAGCGGGTTCAGGTAGAGCACGCTGTGGGAGCCGAGGCGCTCGGCGAGAGCGAGCGCCTGCTCCGGCGTGAGCACCTGATAGGCGGGGCTCTGGCGCACCGTGTCGGCGGTCAGCTGCTTCGCGTAGGGACCCGAGGGTCGTCCATACGCCTCGATCGTCCACTCGCTGTAGGAGCGCAGCTGGTGCAGCGCGTGGGGCAGCAGGCGCTGCCAGGCCTTCTCCGGCTCCTTCGCGATCCACAGGAAGATCGGGCCCTGGAGCGGATAGGTCCCGGGATCGGACTTGCCGAGGGCGAGACACTCCTCCCGGTAGGGGGGCCAGAGCTTCGGCTCCAGCGGCGGGAACCAGCCGTCGGCGATGCGCGCGGCGCGGCGCGCCGCCGCGGCCGTGGCGCCGCCGAGCAGGATCGGCGGCGGCGGATCGGGCCGGGGCGTGACGACGCAGCGCCGCCCCTGCCAGGTGAAGGGCTCTCCCGTCCAGGCGAGGCGCAGCAGCTCGATCGTCTCGCCGACGACGCGCCAGCGGTCCTCGAGGCGGCGCCCGAAGGTCTCGAACTCGCTCGGTCGGTAGCCGCCGCCGAGACCGAGCACCAGACGCCCGTTCGTCGCGAGCTGGAGGACCGCGGCGTCCTCGGCCAGCTTGATCGGATCGTACAGGGGCGCCAGCACGACGGAGGTGCGCAGCAGGATCCGCTTCGAGCGCGCCGCCATCGCGGCGGCCAGCACGAGCGGCGAGGGGTTGTAGCCGTCCGGCGAGCCGTGGTGCTCGCCGAGGCCGACCGCGTCGAAGCCGAGCGCGTCGGCCCAGGACACCTGGTCGAGGGCGGCGGCGTAGAGCTCGCGGGCCGGCGCGCCGAAGGCGGGGGCGCGCATGTCGTAGCTGATCACGAGCTCCATCCGAGGCTCCTCACGCGACCGCGGGTATCGTACACGCCCGCGCCCGGACCGGGCGCGCGCCCGAGGAGCCGATCATGAACACCGTCGCCGTCGAGCACCCGCGCCCGGAGGTGGCGATCCTGCGCCTGGATCGCCCGACGTCGCTGAACGCCCTGTCCTGGGAGCTGGTCGAGGATCTGCACGCCGCCCTCGACGCGATCGACCGCGACAACCGCTGCCGCGTCGTGGTACTGACCGGCGCCGGGCGCGGCTTCTGCGCCGGCCTCGACCTGCGCGACCAGGGCAACCCGGGCGCGGTCGTCGAGGGGTTGTCGAGCGGTCCGCGCGCCGGGCTCCTGGCCCAGAACCGGATCGCCAGCCTGATCCCCCACATGCGGCGCATCCAGCAGCCGCTCATCGCCGCGATCAACGGCCCCGCCTACGGCGGCGGCCTGGCCCTCGCTCTCGGCTGCGACATCCGGATCGCCGCGCGCTCGGCGAAGCTGTGCGTGCAGTTCATCCGCGTGGGCGTCTCGGGCTGCGACATCGGCACCAGCTACCTGCTGCCGCGGCTGATCGGCGCCTCTCGCGCCCACGACCTGATCCTCTCGGCGCGCGTCGTCGACGCCGAGGAGGCGGAGCGCTACGGGGTCGTCACGCGCGTGGTGCCCGACGAGGAGATCCTGCCCGCCGCCCTCACCCTGGCCGACGAGCTGTGCGACTTCACGCCCTTCGGCGTCTTCGCGACCAAGCAGGTGATGTGGGCGAACCTCGACATCCCCAACCTCGAGGCCGCGATCCAGCTCGAGAACCGCAACCAGATCATGGCGGGGTCCTCCGGCGAGACCGAGGAGGCCGCGCGCGCCTTCTTCGAGAAGCGCAAGCCGCGCTGGAGCGAGGGATCGCCCTGATGGCCTCCGCGCGGCTTCGCCTGGCGGCGCGTCGGCCGACGCTCGAGTCGGCCTCCTGGCCCGGCTGCGGCATCCTCCCGGGCCTTCCCCCACCACGGAGACCACCATGCACCCGCGTTTCCTTCCCCGCCTGCTGCTCGCGATCGCAGGGCTCGCCCTCGTGGCGGCACCCTTCGTCCGCTGCACCCAGGAGACCCAGAACGAGATCGGCCGCAGCGTCCGCAACTGGACCGGCAACGACGGCATCCTCGAGATCTACGCGGGCGACAAGCTGGTCAAGCGCTTCATGAAGATCGACAAGCTCAGCACGGCGCTCGGGACGAAGGACGGGCTGCCGCGCCCCTACCGCTTCGGCTACGGGGTGCTCGACGCCGACCTCGACGGCAAGCCCGATCCGGGGGCGAAGCAGATCTACTTCGAGTTCAGCGACTACTCGACACCCTACGTTTTCTACGAGAACCCGAGCTAGACGGGGCCCCGCCCAGCCTGCGCACCGGTGCGTGGCGGAAGCAGCCGACGAGGTGGTCGTTCACCATGCCGGTCGCCTGCATGTGGGCGTAGCAGATCGTCGGGCCCACGAACTTGAAGCCGCGCGCGATCAGATCCTTCGACAGCGCCTGGGACTCGGACGTCGCCGCCGGCACCTGGGCGAGCTCGCGCCAGCGGTTCTGGATCGGCTTCCCGCCGACGAAGCGCCAGACGTAGCGGTCGAAGCTCCCGAACTCCTCCTGTACGGCGAGGAAGGCGCGGGCGTTGCCGACCGCCGCCTCGACCTTCTGGCGGTTGCGCACGATCCCCGGATCGCGCAGCAGGCGCTCCACGCTGCGCGCGTTGAAGCGCGCCACGGCCTGCGGATCGAAGTCGGCGAAGGCCTTGCGGTAGCTCTCGCGCTTGCGCAGAACCGTGATCCAGGAGAGACCCGCCTGGGCAGACTCGAGCACCAGGAACTCGAACAGCCGGCAGTCGTCGTGCAGCGGAACCCCCCACTCCTCGTCGTGGTAGGCGACATAGATCGGCTCCTCGCCCACCCAGCCGCAGCGCTTCACGGGACCTCCATGCGCGCTCGTGCGCGCGCCACGAGGCGGGTCACGCTCTCCTCCCGGGTGAGCTCGCCGAGACGGGCCGCCGCCACCCAGCGCAGCGCGGTGGACTCCCCGCTGCGCCGCAGCGCGGGGGTGCCCCGCACCGCCAACGCATAGCGGAGGTCGTAGTGGAGATGGTCGGGCTCGGCGCCGCGCGCCGGAATCGTGTGGATGTCGACGTCCACCGGCGCGCCGCCGGCCAGGCCGGCGAGGGGCTCCAGCGCCTCGACGATCCCCGACTCTTCGCGCACCTCCCGCACCGCGCTCGCAAGGGGCCCGGGGTCGTCCTCCTCCACGTGACCGCCCGGCTGGAGCCAGCGCCCGAGCTTCGCGTGGTGGAGCAGCAGGACGTGCTCGCCGTCCCCGCCGAGCACGCAGGCGGAGCAGGTGAGGTGGCCGGGCTCGAACTGGGAGCGCGAGAGGGGCGCGGGCGTGTCCTCGAGAAGGGCGCGAAAGCGCTCCACCGTGGCCGCCTCCCCGGGATGCTCGCGGGCGAAGCGCGAGAGCTCGCTCAGGGCGTCGGCGGGCTTCATCGCCTCACACGTCGAGGGCGAGGCGCTCGCGCAGGAAGCGGGCGACGTGGTCGGCGATCAGCGCGGGGCGCTCCAGCAGCCCGAAGTGGGTGGCGTCGGGCACGAGCACCAGCTCCGCGCGCGGCATACGTTCGACCATGCGCTGCGCCAGCCGGGCGGGCGTCAGTGCGTCGCGGCCGCCGGCGACGATCAGCGTCGGCGTGTGGATCCCGGGCAGGAGATCGCTGGCGTCGTGCTCGAAGAGCCCGGCGAAGGTCTCGGCGTAGGCGGCGAAGTCGAGCTGCGTCCACTCGCGCGCCACCTCCCGGAACGCGTCGACGTCGATCCCGGCCTCCATCAGGCCGAGGCGTCGGCACAGGATCGTGAAGCCCCGGGCCACGCCCGGAGCATCCACGAGCCGTGGGCCCACCTCGGCGAGACCGCGCTCCACCCGGCGCAGCAGTGCCAGCACCGCGGGCGCGGCGCGCGCGCTCCAGCGGGAATCGAAGGCCGTCTCCAGCGGTCGGCCGCTGGTACCGTGGAGGCCGACCAGGGCGCGCGGCACCGCCGCGTGCTGGCGGTGCAGCTCCAGGCCGAGCTGGACGCCCATGCTCCAGCCGACCAGCACCGGCGCCTCGACGTCGGCGTGCTCGAGCAGCGCCACCAGGTCCTCGACGTGGTGGTCCATCCGGAAGGCGTCGCGACGGGCGGGCCCGCCGCTGGCGTAGAGGCCCCGGTAGTCCCAGCCTACGATCCGGAAGCGGGGCGCGAAGCGCTCGACGAGCGGCCGCCAGATGCCGAAGCCCCCGCCCAGTCCGGAGAGGAAGAGCAGCGTCGGCCCGTCGCGGCGGCCGGCCTCGTACCAGGCCAGGCGCGTGCCGTCGCCGGAGCGGAACCGCCGCCGGCGGACCGTTCCCAGATCCCTTCCGCCGCTCGCGCGTCCCACCCTCTCCTCCTGGCCCAGGCGGCAGGATACGGCGCGCCTACCCCCGCCGCCGCTCCCGGAACTCCGCGTAGTCCACCAGGGCGCGCAGGGCGCGCACTGCGCGGTGGGCGCTCGCATAGCACAGGCGCCCCTCCTCGCGAACGCCGAGGGGCCCGCTGTTGCCGTAGTCGCGGTCGCAGTTCACCAGCTCGGTGGCCGTGAGCACGGGCACGCCGTGGCGCTCGCTGGCCTCACGCGCCGCCTGGGCGTAGCGACGGTCCTGGCGCCGGTGGAACTCGACGATGCGCTCGAGCCCGTAGTCGGGATAGAAGGGTCCGCTCGCCAGCACCTGGGCGCTGGCGGCCTGGATGCCGATGCCGAGGTGGATCACCGCGTCCACCTCGGGGTGGGCGCAGACGAGATCGAGCACCTCGGGGATGGTGTCGCGCGTCTCGCCCCCGGCGAGGTCGATCGGATTGCTGCGACTCCAGCGCGCCGGGACCATCTCGTCGATCTTCTCGCGGATCGCGTCGGGCAGCGCGATCAGCTCGAGGCCGGCGGCGGCGCAGGCGTCGGCCGCGAGCACGCCCCACCCTCCGGCGGTGGTGAACACCACGACGCGCCGGCCGCGCGGCAGGGGCTGGGTGGCGAAGGTGGCCGCCCACTCGTAGGCCTCCTCCACGCTGGGCGCGCGCAGGGCGCCGTGCTGACGGCACACCCCGTCGAAGACGCGGTCGTCGCTGGCGAGGGAGCCCGTGTGGCTGGCCGCGGCACGCTTGCCCTCGGCGGCGACGCCGCCCTTGACCAGCACCAGGGGCTTGCGCGCGGTGAAGGCGGCGACCGCGTCGAGGAAGCGCGGACCGTCGGCCACGCCCTCGAGATAGGCCAGGGCGACGGCGGTCTCCGGATCGGCGCCGAAGTAATCGAGGTAGTCGGCGAGCGCCGTCTGGGCGGAGTTGCCGCAGGAGATCGCCTTGCTGATCCCCACCCCCGAGGCGACCGCGTAGTTCAGGAAGGAGGAGACGAGGTTGCCGCTCTGGCTCGCCACCGAGATGCGGCCCGGCGGCGGATAGGGCGCGACGATCTGCGCGCACATCGAGGCGGGCGTCGAGATCACGCCCTGCCCGTTCGGGCCGGCCATCACGATGCCCAGGGCGTTCGCCGTCGCCACCAGCTCGCGCTCGAGCGCGCGGCCCTGCTCCCCCGCCTCGCCGTAGCCGCCGCTGGCGATGAAGGCCGCGCGCACGCCCTTCTTCGCGCACGCGCGCAGGAGATCGATGTTCGCCGCGTTCGGCGTACACACGAACACGAGGTCCGCGGCGCCCTCGGGGATCTCGTCCACGCTGCGGAAGGTGGGCGCGCCGAGCACGTCGGCGCCGTCGCGGTTGATCGGGAACAGCTCACCCCGGTAGCCGAAACGGCGCAGATTGTGGAGCGTCACGAAGCCGAACTTGCCCGGGTGCGTAGAGGCACCCGCCACCACGATGCCGCGCGGGTGGAACAGCGGGCGGAAGCGCTCGAGCACCTCCGCGTCCGAGGGGCGCGGAGCCGGGGCGGGCGGCAGCACCGCCGCGGGGTCGAGCTCGACCAGGGCGTCGACGGCGACCGGGACGCCCGCGGACACGATCAGCGGATTCAGGTCGACCGACGCCACGTCGGGCCGCTGCTCGGCCAGACGCGACAGGGCGAGCAGGACGCGCGCGAGCGCGTCGCGGTCGACGGCGGGCTCGCCGCGGAAGGGCTCGAGCAGCGCGCGCATCGCCAGGCGCTCGGGGAGCGCGCGCGCCTCGGCGGCGTCGAGCGGCACCGCCGCGAACACCACGTCCGACAGCACCTCCGCCAGGATGCCGCCCACGCCCAGCATCACGCACGGGCCGAACTGGGGATCGCGGACCAGGCCGGCGATCAGCTCGCGCGCGCCGCGCACCTGCTCGGCCACCAGCAGGCCCACGTCGCCGTCCTCGGGACGCGCGCGGGAGAGCAGGTCGCCCGCCGCCCGCGCCACGGCGGCGCCGTCGGCCAGGCCGACGCGGACGAGTCCGCGCTCGGTCTTGTGGGCGATCGCATCTCCGCACAGCTTGAGCACCACGGGAAAGCCGATCTCGGCGGCCGCGGCGCGCGCCTCGTCGGCGGTCCGGACCAGCCGCTCGGCGGCCAGCGGTACGCCGAGCTCGGCGAGCAGCGCCTTCGACGCGTGCTCGGAGAGGGTGCGCGTGTTCGAGGGGGCCGCCATCGGACCGCGCAGAGTACGCGACGCGCGGGCGCTCAGCATCCGCGGAGACGCGTTCCTGAAGGAATTCCTCGGCGCGACCGATGAGCCCCTGGGGTATGCTGGGCTGGCCCCGCTCCCCCCGATGTCCGCCCACCGAGTCCGCGAACGAGAGGGGGGAAACCGTGGCCACGACGAGCTTCCTGGATCTGCTCGAGGGCCTGTTCTCGAACGTCGTCGTCCGGACGCTCGATTCGCTGATCTTCTGGGACGTCGCCTTCTGGACCGACTCGGTCCAGCTGCCGCTGGTCGTGGTGTGGCTGATCTTCGGGGCCACCTTCTTCACGCTGCGCTTCCAGTTCGTGAACTTCCGCGCCTTCCGCCACGCGATCGACTGCGTGCGCGGCCGCTACGCGCACGCCGACGACAGCGGCGAGATCACGCACTTCCAGGCGCTCTCGGCCGCGCTCTCGGCCACGGTCGGGCTCGGGAACATCGCCGGCGTCGCGTTCGCGGTGGGCACCGGCGGACCGGGCGCCGTGTTCTGGATGGTGCTGGCCGGCTTCCTCGGCATGAGCTCGAAGTTCACCGAGTGCACGCTCGGCCAGAAGTACCGGGTGACGCGGGAGGACGGTCACGTCTCGGGCGGCCCGATGCACTACCTGCGCGACGGCCTGGCGGAGCTGGGCTGGGTGCGGCTCGGCCGCTGGCTCGGCGTGATCTTCGCCGTGATGTGCATCGGAGGCAGCTTCGGCGGCGGCAACATGTACCAGAGCAACCAGTCCTACCTCCAGGTGTCGACGGCGTTCCCGATCCTCGCCGGCGACGGCGGGAAGATGCTCTTTGGCGTGGTGCTCGCGATCGTCGTCGGCCTGGTGATCATCGGGGGCATCCGCCGGATCGGCGAGGTGGCGGGCGCCCTGGTGCCGTTCATGTGCATCACCTACGTGGTGTGCGGGATGGTGATCCTGGCGCTGCACTGGCGCGCGATCCCCTCCGGTCTCGCGCACATCGTGTCGGAGGCCTTCTCGCTGCGGGCCGGGCTCGGAGGCGCGATCGGGGTCCTGATCCAGGGCTTCCGCCGCGCCGCCTTCAGCAACGAGGCCGGCTGCGGATCGGCGGCGATCGTGCACTCGGCGGCGCGCACGCCGGAGCCGGTGCGCGAGGGCATCGTGGCGCTGCTCGAGCCCTTCGTGGACACCATCATCGTGTGCACGATGACGGGGCTGGTGATCGTGGTGACCGGCGCCTACGCGGAGCCCGAGGCGGGGTCGGGCATCCAGATGACCTCGTGGGCCTTCGCGACGGTCTTCCCCTGGTTCCCCTGGCTGCTCTCCTTCACCGCGGTGCTGTTCGCCTTCAGCACCATGATCTCCTGGAGCTACTACGGGGAGCAGGTCTGGGCGAAGCTCTTCGGCGTTCGCTCGATCCTGGTGTTCAAGGCCGTGTTCCTGCTCTTCGTCGTGCTCGGCGCGCGCTTCGAGGCCAAGGCCGTGACCGACTTCGGCGACATGATGATCCTCGGCATGGCGTTCCCCAACCTGCTGGGAGCGCTGATGCTCTCGGGTGTCGTCAAGCGCGAGCTCGATAGCTACCTCGCCCGCCTGCGCGCCGGCGAGTTCCCGCGCACGCGCTGAGAGGCGAAAGCGGCCGAAGGCCGCGCGCAGCGAGGCGCAGCCGAGCGAAGTACGACGGGAAAGCGGCCGAAGGCCGCGCGCAGCGAGGCGCAGCCGAGCGAAGTACGACTATTCGGCCACCTGGATCTGCTGCACGGGCGTGAACAGCACGCGCCCGGAGGCGCCCGCGAGGCCGCCGCGCGTCTCCTTGCGGCCGAGGGCGTCGGTCGTGTAGCCGAGCACGGTCGACTTCTCGGTCCCGTACAGGTAGACCGCCGCCAGCGGATAGGTGCCGGGGCGATCGGGGGCGCGCAGCGTGAACACCACCTGGGCCGAGTCCCATTTCTGCGCGGCCGAGTCCGAGGAGATGCCCGGAACGTTCACGAAGGAGATGTTGCGGCCGAAGGCCTCGGGGCGCTTGTCGAGCCACTCGTCGCGCGGCTTTCCGTCGGCGCCCGTGATCGCGGGCGGCGCCACCACCTGCCAGCCCGCCGACGCCGCCGGGCGCGCGTACCAGCGGTGGTCGCGGTCCACGAGGGCCACACCCACGACCGGACCGGCGCCGCCGGTGACCTTCACCTGCACCTGGAAGTCCTGCCCCGGCTTCACCGCCGCGGGCGCCGTCAGGGTGACGGTGGAGGCGGCGTCGAGCGCGCGGATCTGCGCTGCGAGCGTCTGGCGATCCGACTCGCTGAGGCTCTTGTAGCCCTGCTGTCCCGAGAGGATCACCGCGATGTGCTTGCTCTCGACCAGCTCCTTCTCGGCGCGCTCGCCGGTGCCGGCCAGGGCGTCGGCCGAGCGCGAGGAGTGGCAGGCGGCGCAGAAGGGCGCGACGTCCGTCTGGTAGGTCGGGGTCCCGCCGGGATAGGCCGATCCGACTGCGGGCAGGATGCAGACGAGTCCGGCGAGCAAGTAGTGGAAGCGCATCATCGGTTCCTCCTCGTTCGTGGCGCTGGCGCGCACACTCTACTCGAATTCGCGCGCGGACTCCGCGCGCTCGTCCGCCAGCTCGGGATGACAGCGTGCGCACTGGGTCCGCACGTGGGCGGGGCGCAGGAAATGCCCCTCGCTCCGGCCGCCTTCTTCGTGGGCTTGGTGGCACTCGACGCAGTCGACGCCGAGATCGACGTTGTGGAGCGCCACCTCGTGGAAGCGCGGAGAGGACCAGGCGTCCGTGGCGCGCTCCTCGAAGGCGTCGTGGCACTTCGCGCAGTCCTCGTCCCAGAGCGGCCAGCGCATCCCGTCGGGCTCCTCGAAGTGCCCGACGACGTACCAGAAGGCGTCCTTCGCGGCCAAGGTCTTCACCCGGGCGCGACCGACCCAGGAAGCGCCGCCGTGGCAGTCGATGCAGCGGAAGGGCTCCCCATCGCGGCCGGCCTCGCCGTGGGCGCCGGCCAGCGTCGCCGGGGGGCGGGCGTCGAAGCCCGCGCGCACCGCGGCGTGGAGCGGCTCGTCGGGGGCGAGGTGGCAGGCATTGCAGAAGTCGTCGTCGCGCTCGAGATGATCCGTCACCGCCCAGCCGACCGGTGCCGCCAGCGCGGCGAGCGCCGCGGCCGGCCACCAACGCATCCGGCGCGCCGGCGCGCGTCTCCCGGGAGGCCCGCCGCGGTCGCTCGTCTCGGGTTCCACCGCGCGGCAGTCTAGGAGATCGCGGTGGTGGGGTACTCTGACCGGCCCGCGACGCCCGCGACTCGGAGGAGAGCATGGACCTCGACGCGATCGGCAGGCTCGGAGTGTGGACGGGGCTCGACCACCTCTCGGCGCACGAGGCCGCCGGGTTCGCGCAGCAGCTCGAGGAGTGGGGCTACGGCGCGCTGTGGATGCCCGAGGCCGTCGGGCGCGATCCCTTCGCCGTGATCGGCTATCTCGCCGCGCGCACCGAGACGCTCGTCCTCGCCACCGGCATCGCCAACATCTACGCGCGCGACGCGATGACGATGCGCGCGACGCGCGAGTCCCTCGCCGACCTCTCCGGCGGACGCCTGCTGCTGGGTCTGGGCGTCTCCCACGCGCACCTGGTCGCCGGCATCCGCAAGCACGAGTACGGCAAGCCCCTGTCGACGATGAAGGCCTATCTCGAGGCGATGGACGCGGCGGTCTACCTGGGCCACAAGCCCGCCGAGCCGGCTCCGATCGTGCTGGCCGCGCTGCGCCCGAAGATGCTCGGCCTCGCGCGCGACGCGACCCAGGGCGCGCACCCCTACTTCGTCACGCCCGAGCACACGGCCCGCGCGCGCGAGATCCTGGGGCCGGACCGCTGGCTGTGTCCGGAGCAGATGGTGCTGCTCGAGCGCGACGCCTCGAAGGCGCGCGCGGTCGCGCGCAAGAACATCCAGATCTACCTGGGCCTGCCGAACTACCAGAACAACCTGAAGTGGCTCGGCTTCGAGGAGAGCGACTGGACGGACGGGGGCAGCGACCGGCTGGTGGACGCGATCGTCGCCTGGGGCGACGAGAAGGTGATCGCCGAGCGGATCCGCGCCCACCACGAGGCGGGCGCCGACCACGTGTGCATCCAGGCCTTCCCGCCCGACGGCTCCCAGGGCTTCGACCCGCGCGTGCTCGAGACCTTCGCCCCGGCGCGGCAGTAGGCCGCCCGTGGCGCGCCGCAACTTCTGGGGCTGGGGGAACGAGGGGCAAGGACCGGACGAGGTGCAGGCCCGGGGCGTGGCGCGCACGCTCGCCGACCGCTTCGGCGTAGAGGTGGAGCTCGCCCCCGAGCCGCGCATCGACGACGTCGCCCTGCCCGATCCGCGCGTCGTGCCGCCGCCCGTTCTCGCGGCGAAGTGCCGGGCCGATCCCCACACCCGCGCCTCCCACACCTACGGCAAGTCCTACCGCGACGTCGTGCGCGGTGCGCGCGGCGACTTCGCCCCCGCCCCCGACTTCGTCGCCTTCCCCGACGACGAGGACGACGTCGCCGCACTGCTCGACTGGTGCGGCGAGCGCGGCGTCGCGGCGATCCCCTACGGCGGCGGCTCCAGCGTGGTCGGAGGCGTGGAGGCGACGGTGGGCGACGGCTATGCCGGCGCGGTGTCGATCGATCTGTCGCGCCTGGACCGTGTGCTCGAGATCGACCACACGTCCCGGGCAGCGCGCATCCAGGCGGGCATCTACGGCCCGGCGCTCGAGGACGCGCTGCGCCCCCACGGCCTCACCCTGCGCCACTTCCCCCAGTCCTTCGAGTTCTCGACCCTGGGAGGCTGGCTCGCCACGCGCTCGGGCGGCCACTACGCCACGCTCTACACCCACATCGACGAGTTCGTCGAGTCGCTGCGCGTCGTGACACCGTGCGGCGTCAGCGAGAGCCGGCGCCTGCCGGGCTCCGGCGCCGGGCCGAGCCCCGATCGGCTCTTCCTCGGCTCCGAAGGCGCGCTCGGCGTGATCAGCGAGGCCTGGCTGCGCCTCCAGGACCGGCCGAACCGGCGCGCCTCCACGTCGGTGCGCTTCGCCGGCGACGAGGGCTTCGCGCGCGGCGCCGAGGCGGTGCGCGCGCTCTCCCAGTCGGGCCTCGCGCCCAGCAACTGCCGGCTGCTCGACGCCGGCGAGGCGCGCAGCGCGGGAGCCGGCGACGGCAGCGCCAGCGTGCTGGTGCTCGGCTTCGAGAGCGCCGACCACGACCTCGACGCCTGGATGGCGCGCGCGGTGGAGCTGTGTCGCGACGCCGGCGGCGACGTTCCCGCCGACGCGGTGCGCACGCGCCGCGACGAGGGCGCCGCGCGCGAGGGTGCCGCCGGCGCCTGGCGCAACGCCTTCCTCCAGGCGCCCTACCTGCGCGACGTGCTGGTGCGCGCCGCCTTCCTGTCCGAGACCTTCGAGACGGCGATCCCCTGGGACGCCTTCCCCGCGTTCCGCGCCGGTGTGATGGAGGCCACCGACGACGCCGTGAAGCGCGTCGCCGGCACCGGCACCGTCACCTGTCGCTTCACCCACGTCTACCCCGACGGCCCGGCGCCCTACTTCACCGTGATGGCCCCGGGCCGGCGCGGCAGCGAGCTCGAGCAGTGGGCCGAGATCAAGCACGCCGCCAGCGAGGCGCTGCTGCGCCTCGGCGGCACCATCACCCACCACCACGCCGTCGGCCGCGACCACCGACCCTGGTACGACCGCCAGCGCCCGGAGCCCTTCGCCCGCGCCCTGCGCGCCGCCAAGGAGGCGCTCGACCCCCACGGCATCCTCAATCCGGGCGTGCTGATCGACCCGGTGCGGTAGGGCTCACGTCCCTGAGAGGACCCGCTCGACAGGATCACCGATCTTGCGGCGTCCATCGTCATCTACGAGCACGATCACGGGCCGACCTCCTTCGATCGAAGGGAGACGACGGCTGCTATTCGCTGTCCGACGGTGTCGTCCGGAGGGACTCGTGAGGCGCCTTCGATGGATCGCCGGAGGCAGAAGGATCTTGGGAAGTGCAACCGGCTGTCACCGGCTACGATCCCCCACCCCATGGCACGCATCAACGAGAACTACCGCAAGCTCCAGGCCGGATACCTGTTCCCCGAGATCGGGCGGCGCGTGCGCGCGTTCGCCGAGGCGAACCCGCAGGCGAAGGTGATCCGGCTCGGGATCGGGGACGTGACGCTGCCCCTCGCCCCCGCAATCGTCGAGGCGCTGCGCTCGGCCTCGGCCGAGATGGGCACCGACGCGGGCTTCCACGGCTACGGGCCCGAGAACGGCTACGACTTCCTGCTGGAGGCGATCCGCGAGCACGACTACCGGTCGCGCGGGGTGGAGATCGCGGCCGACGAGATCTTCGTCTCCGACGGCAGCAAGCAGGACAGCGGGAACATCCAGGAGATCTTCGCCACCGACACCACGATCGCGGTCACCGACCCGGTGTACCCGGTCTACGTGGACACGAACGTGATGGCCGGGCGCACCGGGCCCGCCGACGCCAAGGGCCGCTACGCGGGCATCACCTACCTGCCCGCCAACGAGGAGAACGGCTTCGTCCCCGGCCCGCCGTCCGGGGCCGTGGACCTCGTCTACCTGTGCTCCCCGAACAACCCGACCGGCGCCGTCGCCACGCGGGCGGACCTCGAGGCCTGGGTGACCTGGGCGCGCGCCCACCGCGCGGTGCTGATCTTCGACGCCGCCTACGACGCCTTCATCTCCGACCCGGCGCTGCCCCGCTCGATCTACGAGATCGAAGGGGCGACCGAGTGCGCGATCGAGATGCGCAGCTTCTCGAAGCGCGCGGGCTTCACTGGCGTCCGATGCGCCTACACGGTGATCCCGAAGGCGCTGGTCGGCGCCACCGCGAGCGGCGAGCGGGTGGCATTCCGCGATCTCTGGTCGCGGCGCCACGCCACCAAGTTCAACAGCGTGCCCTACGTGATCCAGCGCGCCGCCGAGGCGGTGTTCTCGCCCGAGGGCCGCAAGCAGACGGCCGAGCAGGTGGCCTACTACATGACCAACGCCGGCGTCCTGCGCAGCGGCCTCGCCGCGGCGGGCTTCGCCTGTTTCGGCGGCGAGCACGCCCCGTACGTCTGGGTCCGGACGCCCCAGGGTCTCTCCAGCTGGGACTGCTTCGACAAGCTGCTCGGCGAGGCCCACGTGGTGTGCACGCCAGGCAGCGGGTTCGGCTCCGCGGGCGAGGGCTACTTCCGGATCTCCGCCTTCAACTCGCTGGAGAACGTCGAGGAGGCCCTCGCCCGGATCCGGAGAGCATTCGCGGGGTAGGCGTCCGACCGCTCCGGCCTCCGAAACCCCCGATCCCGGGGTCGTGTCGCCCGCCCGTCTGCCGATGGAGGGGGAGGGACGGGCAACGAACGGACGGGACCCGAGCGGGTGGAGCCTCTCCATCCGCCTCGCGCGTGGGTGTTTTCCCCAACGATCTCAATGAGTTCCGGCGATACCCATCGACCCCTTGCCGGGGGTCCCCGGTCGGCGCACGCTCCCGGGGACTCACGGCCCAATAGGAGCGCCCAGCCGATGGCGGACCCCCCGCGTCCGGCGGCGAGCCTCCGGTACCCGCCCCATGCGGCCGGGGCCGAAGCTCGTCTCGAGAAGCCGCCCGCGCCGATCCGGCGGCTGCCCGTCATTCCCGAGCGGTACACCACCCGGGAGAAGGACGGCGCGCGCTCGCTCGAGTGCGACGAGGCGCCGCGCATCAAGGTGGTCCTCGACCCCGGCATGGCCGCCTCCCGGTCGGATGCCTCCTCCCTCGGGGATCGGATCATCCTGCTCGACGGCGCCGGCACCTTCGGTCCGCTGCTCGACAACGAGCGCCGCGTCTACAACCTCGACCACCACTGGGGCTGCGAGCGGCTGTTCACCCTGTCCACCTGCGAGCAGGCGCTCTTGCTGGTGCACAGCGGCCTCAAGCTCTCCGAGGGCGACTGGACGATCTACGCCAACGACCCCGACCTCGACACGGTGCTCGCCCTGTGGTGCCTGCTCAATCACCGCCGCCTGCGCGAGCTGCGACCCGAGGCGCGCGACGTGCTGCTGCCCCTGCTCCGGCTGGAGGGGGCGATCGACTCGAACGGCCCCGAGCTGGCGAAGCTGTGCGGCCTGCCCGCCAGGGTGATGGCCGAGACCCAGCGCCGGATCGACGAGCTGCTGGTGCGCGAGCGCCAGCTGAAGCAGGCGGGGGCCTGGGCGAAGAAGGACGTGTACGCGTACACGACCGAGATGCTGCGCGCGCTCGACGCGATGCTCTACCTCGACGAGGACTTCGGAGACTACACGCGGGTCGAGGAGATCTACGGCCACGTCGAGATCGGCCCGCGCCAGGTGGCGGTGGTGTGCCGCGACCGCTCGGGCATATACACCGTCGAGCAGCACCTGAAGACCCACTGGGGCGACCAGCTGTCGCTGATCGCCCTCGAGAACCAGCCCGGCGTCTACACGCTGCGACGCGTCTCCTCCCTCGACGGGCCCGATCTCGAGCCCGCATACGACCTGCTCAACCGCATCGACCCGGCAGTGGACGGCCGGCCGCCCGGCAAGCGCTGGGGCGGCTCCCAGGACATCGGCGGGTCGCCGCGGCCGCGCGGCACCCAGCTCGCCTCGGCCGAGGTGATCGAGATCCTCGAGCGCGCCTACCGCCAGCCGGGCTTCGGCGCGCGCTTCGGGCGCACCTGCGCCGCGCTGGCCACGGGTCTCGCCTTCCTGATCTTCTGGCCCCTCGCCGGTGCGCTGCCCGGCCTGTCGGCGTTCCTGCCGGAGGGCGCGACGACCCCGGCGCTGGCAGCGGCCTTCAAGCTCGGCAGGGTGGCGCTGCTCGCCCTCCTCGTCGGCACCCTCGTCACGCGCGGCGCCTCGCGCTGGCGACCGTGGGTGTTCGGCTGGCGCATGCCCGCGCCGGGCGGCTGGTACCTGTGGGCACCGGTCCTGATCGCCTGCGCCCTGCCGCTGCGGGGCTGGCTGCCGCAGCCCCTCTCGCCCGTCCTGGCCGACTTCCTCGCCGCCCTGGGCGCCGGCCTGCTCGCCGTCACCGCCGCCGAGCTCTGGTTCCGGGGCCTGGTCCACGGACTGCTGTCGGTCGACTTCCGGATCCAGCACCCGGGCGGACCGCGCTTCGTGTCGCGCGCGGCGGTGGTGTCGGCCATCGCCTACGCGGCGGTCGCGACCGCCGTGTCGCTGCCGGCGCTCTCGACCCGGGTCGTGGCGGCGCTCGGGCTCGGCCTCCCGGTCTCCCTCGGCATCGTCGCCACCTCGGCGCTGGTCGCGGGCCTCGTGCTGGCCTCGATCCGCGAGCGCTCGCTCTCGATCGCCGCCGGGCTGGTGCTCCAGTGGGCGGCGATCCTGGCCACGGCCGGCCTCTGGCTCTGGCTCGAATAACGGGGCACGGGTGGCGGTGGTTCGCGCCCTGCCGCCCGCCATCGGGCTCGCGTCGGCGGCCGCGCTGGCCGCCGTCGCGCATGTCTCCGGGTCCGTCTCGCTGCTCTCCCTCGGGCTGGCCGGCGCCGCCCTGTTCCTGCTGGGACTCTCGATCTGGGCCGCTGGCGGGGACCGCGCTCGTGCGCTGACCCTCGCCGCGGCGACGGTGTCGGTCGCCGTCTCGCTCGGGGCGGCGCTCGTGCTGGCGCGCTCCGCCGGCACGGTCAGTCCGCGCGCGCGCAGTACCGTCGCCGACGCGCTGCGCGTGGACCACGACTTCCGCGGCGTGGCCGAGGTGGTGCGCGACCTGCGCGAAGCCGGCGAGCGCGCGTACCCCTCCGCGTCGACGCGCGAGCTGATCCGGGACGGCGCGCCGCCGCCGCCCGGGCTGCTCCCGCTATCCGGCGTGTCCGACGCCCTCACCGTCCTGAAGAACGAGACCGGCGTCTACCCCGTCTACCGCAGCGACCGCTACGGGTTCAACAACGACGACGAGGCGAACGATCGCCCGGTGGAGGTCGTGATCGTCGGCGACTCCTTCGCCCAGGGCCGCTCCGTCGCCCGCGGCGCCGATCCGGCCGGGGCCCTGCGCCGCGCGGGCGTGGCGGCGATCACCACCGGCATGGCGGGCAACGGCCCGCTGCTCGAGCTCGGCGCCCTCACCGAGTACGCGGCGCCGCGCCATCCCGCATGGGTGGTCTGGCTCTACTTCTCCGGCAACGATCTCTTCAACCTGGAGTACGAGGAGCTCGGCGCCGCGCCGCTTCGCCGCTACCTCGACGACGGCTACTCCCAGCACCTGGTCGAGCGCCAGGCGGAGGTCGACGCGTTCTGGATCCCGCGCATGGACCAGGATCTCCACCGGGAGCTGACCGCGCTGGACGCGCGCTCGCCGCGCGAGCGGCTCGCCGCGAATCGGTTCTGGCAGACGACGCGGCTCCAGCGCACGATGCTGGCCGGCATCACTCCGCTCGTCCACTATCACGAGCGCCCGATCGCGGACACGACCTTCGGCGAGCTGGAGCAGGTGCTGTGCGCCGGCGCGCGGCGGACGCGGCAGTGGGACGGTCGCCTGCTGTTCGCCTACCTGCCCTCCTACGAGGCGCTGCTCGGCGACGTCCCCCACCGCGAGCGCGTGCTCGCCGTGGCCTCCCGCTGCGCCGACGCGGTGCTCGACCTGGAGACCGCGCTGCGGGCCGAGCCCGACCCCGAGAGCGTCTTCCCCTACCGCTTCAGCGCCCACTACAACGAACGCGGCTACGCGCTCGTCGTGCGGGAGCTGCTGTCGGTGCTGCGCCCGGCCGACTCCCGCACGGGACCCGTGGCGTCCTCGGTGGAGTGAGGGCAGCTGCTAGCGTCTGACCGTGGACGCGAGCTGGCTCTGGTGGATCCTGGTCGTCCTGCTCGTCGCCGTCGGCGTCCTGGGCGTGATCGTGCCGATCCTGCCCGGTGTCGTGCTGGTGCTGGCAGGCCTCGTGCTCGGCGCCTGGATCGACGACTTCGCCTACGTGGGTCGCTGGACGCTGATCTGCCTCTGCGTCCTGTCGGGGCTCACCTACGCGATCGACTTCGTCTCCAGCGCGCTCGGGGCGCAACGCGTCGGGGCGCACCGGCGCGCCGTGGTGGGCGCGGCTCTCGGCGCGCTGGTGGGGCTCTTCTTCGGGCTTCCGGGCATCCTGCTCGGGCCCTTCCTCGGCGCGGCGATCGGCGAGCTCTCGGTCGAGGGCAGCCTGGAGCGCGCCGGGCGCGTCGGCTTCGCCACCTGGGTCGGGATGGCGCTGGGAGGCGCCGCGAAGCTCGCCATGGTGCTGACGATGGTGGCGCTGTTCGTGTTCGTCCGCTTCCGCTGAGGGACAGGAGGAATCGATGGGTCGGAGCTCACGGAGGATCGCACTGCTCGTCGCCGCGGCGCTGGCGTTGGCCGCCGGGCCCGCCCGCGCCCACGGTCCGGAGGTGTCGGTGAGCGCGGAGGGCGCCAACCCGGCCGAGCTGCGGGTCGAGCGCGGCGCGACGGTGCACTTCACCAATCGCGCACAGGTGCCGCTCCGCGTGCGCGGCGAGGGCGACTCCTTCCACAGCCCCCTGCTCGCACCCGGCGAGGGCTGGCACCTGCCCCTCCCCTTCCCCGGGACCTTCCCCTACCGGGTCGAGCGGGAGGACGGCGCCGAAGTGCCCGCGGCGCGCGGCGCGATCGTCGTCGGGGAGTCGGGTTGAGCGGCGATCGCGTCTGCGGTCCCTGCTCGCTCTGCTGCACCGTCCTGCGCGTCGACGAGCGCGCAAGCTCGGCGGCGTGGCGTGCGTGCACCAGCGGTCCGAGGGCGGCTGCGGGATCCACCCGCAGCGACCGGGGATCTGCCGCGCCTACCCCTGCCTGTGGCTGGGCGGCGGCCTGAGGAGGGCGACCGGCCGGACCGGCTCGGCGCCGTGATCGACGTGGGGGAAGGCGGGTCGGCGTGGCTCGAGATCCGCGAGGCCGTGCCCGGCGCCCTCGACCGCTCGCCGCGGCTGCGCGGGATCGCCGAGCAGCACCGCGCGGCGATGCCCGTGCGGATCGCCGACGTGTCCGACGTGCTCGATCCCGGGCGGCGCTTCCGGGAGCTGCTGCCCGACGGCGAGGAGCGGATCGTCGAGGGGGAGTGGACCACGCGGCGACGCCCGAGCCACCCGGGCGAGCGTTTCCGCCTGCCCTGGCTCGGCCGCTGGCTGCGGCGCGCCGGCCTGGCCTGGCGGCGTCGGCGCGTCGTCGGCTACCGGGGCGCCTGAGCGCGCCGACGCCGTCGATCGGGACGTGCCGCGGGCCCTGCGGGCGGTCCACCCGCCCAGGGTTCGCGTACCGCGTCCGTCGGTGGGTACGGGGGAGCTAGCGGAGGCTCTCGTAGAAGCGGAGGTACTCCTCCGAGTCTTCGAGGAACCTCATCCCGAATCCGGGAGCCCGGTGGTTGCCGCCGTGCTCGGCGGTGGTCCACCAGACGAGGCCGGAGACGTCCACGGTCCGTCCCTGGTAGTCGCGAAACGAGAGGACGACCATCTCACCCTGGTCGGGCACCTGATCGGTACCCACGAACACGCCGCCCTCCGCCACATTGCGAATCTTTCCGCGCCCCTTGAGTCGGCCCGCCTCGAACTCCGTCTGGATCGCCGTGCGAATACGTGTCGTCATGGCGGGGGGGATCGGCCGCAGGGCCCGCCGGGAATGTGACCACTCGCACACCGGATCGGCAGGTCGTGCGCAGAAGACCTAGGGTGGTGGGCCATGGAGAACGGCGACGCCCCCGCCTTCCGCGCCCGCGTCGAGGACGCGATCGAGCGCGACGATCCCGGCGAGCTCGCCGACCTGGTGCTCGAGATCGGTCTCGAGGCCCGTCCCTGGGAGTGGGCGCAGAGCTGCTGCGTGCAGCTCGCGCGCCACCGCAGCGCCGCCGTGCGCGGGAGCGCCGTGACCGGCCTCGGCCACCTCGCCCGTCGCTTCGGCCGGCTCGATCCGGGACGCGTGCGGCGGATGGTCGAGATCGCCCTGTGCGATCCGAGCCCCGCTGTGCGCGCCTGCGCCCGCGACGCCGCCGACGACCTGCGCACGTTCCTCGGCTGGGAGTTCCCGGAGAGCGAGCCGCAAGCCGAGCGAAGTCGATCGAGAACGATGGGAGAAGACGGATGAAGGCGATCTGGAACGGACGCGTGCTGGCCGAGAGCGAGCAGACGGTCGTGGTCGAGGGCAACCACTACTTCCCGCCGGCGAGCCTCGACCGCACGCTCTTCGAGTCGAGCGACACCCTCACCCACTGCCCGTGGAAAGGCGACGCGCGCTACTACCACGTCGTCGTCGACGGCGAGGTGAACCGCGACGCCGCCTGGACCTACCCCGAGCCGAAGGAGGAGGCGAGCCACATCCGCGACTACGTCGCCTTCTGGCGCGGCGTCGAGGTGACCCGCTAGCCGCGCGCGCCTATCCTCGCCGCCGATGGGCGAGGCCGGGTGAGCGACGAAACGGGCGAGCGCGGCGGGACCGACGCGGGCGACGCAACCGACGCCGCGGAGGCGGGCGAGAGCGGGGGCTGGATCACGCGCAGCTCGCGGACGCTCCACGAGACACCGTGGCTGCGGCTGCGCCAGGACCACGTGACGCTGCCGACCGGTGAGGACATCACCTACAGCTGGGTCCAGCAGGGCGGCTACGTGGTGGTGGTACCGCTGCTCGACGACGGCCGTGTCGTGATGGAGCACGTCTACCGCCACACCCTGAAGCGGAGCCTGCTCGAGTGTCCGTCGGGCGGGCTCGACGGCGAGGACGCGATCACCGCCGGACGGCGCGAGCTCGAGGAGGAGACGGGCTACCGGGCGCAGTCGTGGACGCACCTGGGCTCCTTCTTCGGCAGCCCCGGCAGCAGCGACGAGCGCTTCGAGGTGGTGGTGGCCCGCGGGCTGCGCCGCGACGGCGAGATCCGGCGCGAGCCGACCGAGCAGATCGAGGTGGTGACGTTTGCGCTGGACGAGCTGCTGCGCCGCGCGCGCGCCGGCGAGATCGAGGACGGGCCGTCGGCGCTCGCGCTGCTGCTGTGGGCGGCACAAGGGGAGCGGGGGTGACGCGCCGTCGGGGAGCGCGGGCCGTGGGCGGCGCGATCGCGCTGCTCGTCGGCGCCTTCCTGGCCTGCTGCGCCGCCGCGGCGCCGCCGAGCGCGACGGGGCCCGCGCCCTCCGCCGGAACGGTGATCCTCCTCTCCCTGGACGGCGTCCGCCACGACTACCCCGACCGCGCCACCTACCCCGCCCTCGAGCGGATCGCCCGGGAGGGACTGCGCGCCGACCGCCTGATCGCCGTGTATCCCTCGAGCACCTTCCCGGGTCACGTGTCGCTCGCGACGGGCACCTACCCCGACGTCCACGGCATCGTCGACAACGTGTTCTGGGACCGCGCGCGCGGCGAGCGCTTCGACTACTCGAACGACGCCGACTGGATCGAGGCCGAGCCGCTGTGGGTGGCCGCCGAGCGCCAGGGCGTGATCGCGGCGACCTTCTTCTGGGTCGGCTCGGAGACCGACTGGCACGGAGTCGGCGCGCACTACCGCCGCACCCCCTTCGACTCGCGGATCGGCGAGGCGGAGAAGGTGGCCCAGATCCTGGCCTGGCTCGACCTGCCGCAGGCGGAGCGGCCGCGCCTCGTGATGGCCTGGTGGCACGGCGCCGATCACGCCGGCCACGAGAACGGCCCGGACCACCCGGACGTCGCGGCCGCGCTGGCCGAGCAGGACCACCATCTCGGCACGCTGCTCGCCGGACTCGACGCGCGCGGAGCCTGGGAGCACACGACGCTGCTGGTGGTGAGCGATCACGGCATGACCACTGCCGAGAACACGGTCCCGCTCGAGCGCGCGCTCGGCGAGACGGGCGTGGAGGCGCACGTGGAGGTCGGCTCGGCGATCGCGCACGTCTTCGTCTCCGACCCGGACGAGCTCGCCCGGGCCGAGGGCGCCCTGCGCGCGCTCCCGGGCGTCGCCGTCGATCGCCGCGAAGCGCTGCCCGCGTCGCTGCGCCTGGCCCATCCGACGCGCACCGGCGACCTCGTCGTGCGCGCGCAGCCCGGGTACACCTTCCGCTCGGGCAACCTGCTCGCCCGTGTGGCCGATCTGCTCGGGCGGCGCCGGGGCCTGCACGGCTATCCGCCGGATCAGCCGGACATGGGCGGGATCTTCTTCGCGATGGGCCGCGGCGTCGCGCCGGGCGCACGACCCGGCAGCGTGCGCATGATCGACGTGGCGCCGACCGCGGCGGCGCTGCTCGGCATCGACCCGCCGCTCCAGTCCGAGGGACGTCCGGTCACCGGCTTCCCCGGCGCCGGCTGACGAGGAGGGGGAAGGCCACCGTGGCGCTGTGGCGAAGGCTCAAGGACGCCGTGAACCGCGGCGTGGAGGTGCGCGTCGCGGGGTTCGAGGCGCGCATGCGGCTGGGCCGCGCGGCCGGGGCGAGCCGCACGGGACCCCCTCTCGACCTCGCCTGCGCGCGCGAGCTCGAGCGACGCTTCCCGGAGCTGCGGGCCTTCGCGCTTCCGCTGGGCGACGGCACGGCCGAGGAAGTGCTCGCCTTCTACCACGCGTACCTCCCGCTCGTGTACGAGCCGGCGCGCGGCGCCCACGCGCGCACCCTGCTCCACCGGCTGCGCGCCGCGACCTCGGATCCCGCGCTGCGCGAGGCGGCGAGCCGGGCGATCGCGGTCGGCAACCTGGCCGAGGGCCTGCCGGACCGCGCGGGCGCCCTGCGCGACGATCCGCGCTGGGGAGCGGCCTGGCGGCGCGAGGTCGAGGACTTCGAGAGCGCCTATGGCGCGCCGATCGCGCTCTCGGACTGGAGCGGCAGCCGGCGCGGCAGCGCGCTGCGCCTGTACTTCGAGGCCCATCGCGCGCTGCTGCGCGGCCGCGAGGTGCTGCACTGGGCGCCGGAGCCGGAGCTGCGCGCGTGGATCGGCGGGCGCGCGGCCGAGCTCGGAGTGAAGCGCTACGTGACGATGGACGGCTTCCACCCGGGCGTGGACGCGATGTACGACATCACCGGGATCGGCGTCGCCGACGGGTCCTTCGACCTGGTGATCTGCCACCGCGTGTTCGAGCACGTCCTGGACGACGCGAAGGCCTTCGCCGAGCTGTTCCGGGTCCTGCGACCGGGGGGTCTGCTGCACTGCTCCGTTCCCCAGGCGGTGCAGCGCGCGGAGACGGCCGAGTGGGTCGTGCCCGACGAGTCCCACGACGGCCATGTCCGCCACTACGGCCGCGATCTCGAGCAGCGGCTGCTGCGAGCGGGCTTCGCGTCGGTGGAGCTGGACCCGTGGCTGCTCGAGCAGCCCGAGTCGGCGCTGCGCGCGTCCGCCGCCTACCCGATGCGCATCTACCTGGCGCGAAGGGCAGGCTAGCAGGCCGACTCGAGAGTCCGCCGACGCCCGGGTCCGCCAGCCCGAAGGCGAGCGAAGCTCCCGGACTAACGCTTGCGGTGACTGCGCGAGAGGATGCGCTTGCGCAGGCGCAGGCTCTGGGGTGTCACCTCGAGCAGCTCGTCGTCCTCCATCCACTCGAGGGCCCACTCGATCTCGATCACCCGAGGCGTCGAGAGGACGGTGTTCTCGTCCTTCCCGGCGGCGCGGATGTTGGTGAGCTTCTTCGCCCGCACGACGTTGACGTTCATGTCGCCGCGGCGGCGGTTCTCGCCCACCACCTGACCCTCGTAGACGGGGACGCCGGCGCCCACGAAGAGCGTCGAGCGCTCCTGGATGCCGAACAGGCTGTAGGCGGTGGTCTTACCGGCCTCGGTCGCGACGATCGCGCCCACCCCGCGGCTGGAGAGGTCCCCGACCCAGGGCTCGTAGCCGCGCACGGTGCGGTGGAGCACGCCCTCGCCCCGGGTGTCGGACAGGAACTCGGTGCGATAGCCGAACAGGCCGCGGCTCGGCGCGACGAAGTGCATGCGCACGCGGTCGTCGCGCTGCTCCATCGCCTCCATCCGGCCGCGGCGCGTCGCCAGCTTCTCCATCACGGCGCCGGCCGAGAAGTCGGGCACCTCGACGACCACGTCCTCCACTGGCTCGCAGCGCCGCCCTTCGATCTCGCGCGTGATGATCTCGGGTCGGGAGACGCTGAACTCGTAGCCCTCGCGGCGCATCGTCTCGATCAGGACCGCGAGCTGGAGCTCGCCGCGGCCGGCGACCAGGAAGGTCTCGGGCCGGTCCGACTCGACCACCGAGATCGACACGTTGCCCAGCGCCTCCTTGCGCAGTCGCTCGTCGATCTGGCGGCTCGTGACGAAGCGGCCCTCGCGGCCCGCGAAGGGCGAGGTGTTGGCCGAGAAGTGCACGCGCACCGTGGGCGGATCGACGGTGATGCGCGGCAGCGCCTCGGGGCGCTCCGGGTCACAGATCGTGTCCCCGATCTCGATCGAGTCGACGCCCGCCAGCACCGCCAGCTCGCCCGCCCCCGCCTCGGGGATCTCCACCCGCTCCAGGCCCCGCGCGCCGAGCAGCTTCGTCACGCGGAAGCGCTCCACCACCCCTTCGCGGCCCACGCGCACCACGCTGGCGCCGCGCACGAGCGTGCCGCGGGCGACGCGGCCGATCACGAGGCGACCCAGGTAGTCGTCGTAGCCGAGAGTGACGGCCTGGAACTGCACCGGGCCCTCGCGGTCGACGACCGGCGCCGGGACCCGCGCGATCATCGTTTCGAGCAGCGGTCGCAGGTCGACGGGTGTCTCGGCCAGATCGAGCACGGCGGTGCCCTGCTTCGCCGACGCGAACACCACCGGGAAGTCGAGCTGCTCGTCGGTGGCGCCGAGTGTGACCAGCAGGTCGAACACCTCGTCCACCACCGCCTGGGCGCGGTGACCCGACCGGTCGACCTTGTTCACCACGAGCAGCGGCCGCAGGCCGTGGGCGAGAGCCTTGCCGACGACGAAGCGCGTCTGGGGCATCACGCCGTCGGTCGAGTCCACCACCAGCAGCACCGCGTCCACCATCGAGAGCACGCGCTCGACCTCGCCCCCGAAGTCGGCGTGACCCGGCGTGTCGACGAGGTGGATGCGCACGCCCTCGAACTCGATGCTCGTGTCCTTGGCGTGGATCGTGATCCCGCGCTCGCGCTCCAGGTCCTCGTTGTCCATCACGCGCTCCGCCACCTGCTGGTTGGCGCGGAAGGCACCGGTGAAGCGCAGCAGCGCGTCCACGAGCGTGGTCTTGCCGTGGTCGACGTGGGCGATGATCGCCAGATTGCGGAGGTCTTTGCGCGGTTCGGGCATGGGGCTCGGGATCCACCCTCTTGGACTTCGCTCGGTTGCGCCTCGCTGCGCGCGGCCTTCGGCCGCTTGCAGCTACAGGGCGAGCGGGAACTCCATGTGCTCGCGGTAGACGAAGTCGCGGTGATCGAGCAGCGCGGGATCGAGGACGGCCGCGATGCGCTCGCCCGGATCCCCGTAGAGCGCGCGCAGCGATGCGGGCATCGCGCACACTTCTTCGGGCAGGGGCGACACGAGCGCCGCCATCGCGGCCCAGTAGATGTCGACGACGCTGAGCCGATCGCCCACCAGGTAGCGGCTGCCGGCCGCGCGCTGGGCGGCGAGACGGCGCGAGAGCAGTCGGAGGATGTCGGCCACGCGCGCGGAGGCGGCCTCGGCCGCGGCCCGGCGGTAGCCGTACTGGCGCACCATGCGGCCGAGCACCGGGCGTAGCGCCTCGGGCGGCTCCTCGGCGTCGCCCAGGCTCTTCTTCAACAGCATCAGCCGCCGGCACCAGCCGAAGCCGTTCTCGCCCATCAGCTCGTGGGACAGCCCCAGGCACAGCACGCGCTGCTCCGGATCCGCGGGCACGAGAGCGGGCTCGGGGCGCAGGCGCTCGGCGAGCCACAGGATGTCCGCCCAGCCGGCGCGCGGCGGCTCGTCCTCGTAGACCGCCACGGGCGCGTTGCGGTGGCCGGTCCAGGCGAAGAGCTCTTCGTTGTCCAGACCGGCGCTCTGGGCCACCCGTGCGAACGAGATGCCCTTGGCGTGGAAGATGCCCTTCGCCGCCTCGCCCCAGGGACCGGGAAGCCCCGCGGTGAGCACCAGGCGCAGGCCCGGCATCGCGCGCGCGGTCTCGACGTCGATGTAGTCCGCCATGTGCTCGAGTCCCCGGATCCGTGCGGATCCTCTGCTTCCCCGGCGACCCGGCCCTGCCCCGACCCGCCCTGCCGCGGGTCCGGCCCGTCGCCCCTCGCGCCCGATCGCGAGGTCGCCCCTCTTCGAAGCGGACCGTACTGTACCGCGGACCGCCGGAGCCGCGCTTGCCCCCGACCGTCCTCTTCGATCTCGACGGAACCCTCACCGACCCGCGCGAGGGCATCGTCGCGAGCCTGCGCTCGGCCTTCACGGGCCTGGGGGCGCCGGTCCCCTCGGACGCGGCACTCGCCGCCGCGATCGGGCCCCCGCTGCGCGGCACCTTCGCACGTCTGCTGCCCGATCCCTCCCCCGCCCGCGTGGAGCGCGCGGTCGTCCTGTACCGCGAGCACTTCGACGCGCGTGGCTGGCGCGAGAACGCGCTGCTGCCCCAGGTGCCGGAGCTGCTCGAGGCGGTGCGCGGACGCGGCTGGCGCGCGGTGATCGCCACCTCGAAGGCGACCGTCTTCGCCCGGCGGATCGCCCGGCACTTCGGTCTGGATACGTATGGATTGGCGGCGGTCTACGGCAGCGAGCTCGACGGGCTCCGCGCCGGCAAGCCCGAGCTGCTGGCCCACGTCCTCGATCGGGAAGGGATCGCGCCGGCGCAGGCGGCGATGGTGGGCGACCGCCGCCACGACGTGGAAGGCGCAGCGGCGGTCGGGATCGCGTCCGTGGCGGTCACCTGGGGCTACGGCACCCGCGAGGAGCTGGCGACCGCGGGAGCGGACTGGATCTGCGCCACGGTGGAGGAGGTGATCGCCGCGCTCGACGCCGCCCTCGCGCCCGCCGCGTTTGCGCGCCGCGACTTCGACGCATAGCTTGGAGACGCCGATGGAGCCTCCCGGGACCCCCCCCGACGCCGCCGCCCTGGCCAAGCGCTATCGCGCCGTGCGCGCCGCGTCGGTCGCTCTGGCCGATCCGCTCTCCGCCGAGGACTGCGCGATCCAGTCGATGCCCGACGCGAGCCCGGCGAAGTGGCACCTGGCCCACACGACCTGGTACTTCGAGACCTTCGTGCTGGAGTCGCGCGCCCCCGGCTACCGCCCGTTCTCGCCCGCCTTCCGCGTGCTCTTCAACTCCTACTACAACAGCGTCGGCGCGCAGTACGCCCGGCCCGACCGGGGACTGCTCTCGCGCCCGTCGCTGGCCGAGATCCGCGACTATCGCGAGCACGTGGACCGGCACCTGCTCGCGTGGCTCGAGCACGGCGACGCCGACGCGACGGCGCGTCACGTGCTGTGGCTCGGCACCCACCACGAGCAGCAGCACCAGGAGCTGCTGCTCACC